>DATHKA010000541.1:0-23694 GCA_035489615.1 Chryseolinea sp. | reverse complement strand
CCCTCGTGAAGTAATAAAGGCGTGCATTTCGTCGGTGAATACCAGCTCCGGGGTTTTGACCCCCGAGCTTCGTTAACCCGAGCTTCGTTAATGAGCCCGGGCTCTGCCGCCATAAAAAGTTGCGGGTTGGCGGCATGGAAGCCCTGCAATCGGTACAGGCTCCTGGCGCCTCTCATCCGAATTCGAGAGATTTTCACGTTGGGTTTCGCGAAACTTGCCGTTGATGAGAGCTGTTCCCCCGGCCTTGCTTCTGCTTCTATGCTGCCTGTTCGCCTCAGCGCAAAAGATCAACGACCCTTACCAGCTCCACATGAAGCAGGCATCGTCGCCATTGCTGATCGATGGCGTGCTGGATGAGCAGGCCTGGCTTGATGCGGAGGTAGCTACGAACTTTTACATGGTTCTTCCGATGGATACCAGTAAGGCCCGTTTACGCACGGAGGTGCGTATGACCTACGACGCGCACCATCTGTATCTGATTGCCGTATGTTTCACTTCCTCGCCCGGCCGATACTTCGTCGAATCGCTGAGGCGCGATTTCGCCTTTGGCAAGAACGACAACTTCTTGCTGTTCATGGACCCCTTCGATGACCAGACCAATGGCTTCTCCTTTGGAGCCAACGCCGCCGGGGCCCAATGGGACGGAACCATGTACGAAGGCGGCAAGGTGGATTTAAGCTGGGATAACAAGTGGACCTCATCTGTTGCCTACGACAGCCAAAAGTGGGTCTTTGAGGCCGCTATACCCTTCAAATCGATCCGCTACAAGAAGGGTATCACGCGGTGGGGCATTAACTTCAGCCGTCTTGACCTGAGAACTACGGAGAAGTCCAGCTGGGCGCCGGTACCAAGGCAGTTCCCAACCGCTTCACTGGCCTACAGTGGTGTGCTGGTTTGGGATCAGCCACCGCCGGACCCAGGCGCCAACGTTTCAATCATTCCATACGTTTTGGGTGGCGCCTCGAAGGACTACGACAACGAGACCCCCACCACTTACAAAAAGGAGATCGGTGTGGATGCGAAGGTGGCCATTACATCCTCCATTAATCTCGACTTAACCGTCAATCCTGATTTCTCGCAAGTTGACGTCGACCGGCAGGTGACCAACCTCGATCGCTATGAACTGTTCTTTCCCGAACGGCGTCAGTTCTTTCTCGAGAACGGCGACTTATTTGCCAATTTCGGCTACGCCACTATCCGCCCCTTCTTTTCACGCCGCATCGGGCTCGGCACGCCAATAGAATTTGGCGCGCGTCTGAGCGGCAAACTGGACAAGAACTGGCGTATCGGAGTCATGGACATCCAAACAGGAAAAGTGGAAGAACAGCATATGCCAAGGCAAAACTTTGCTGTTGTGGCACTTCAACGAAAGGTATTTGCCCGATCGAATGTGGGCATCGTCTTCATCAACAAGCAGTCCATCAATTATACGCCCGGAGATGATCCATCGATACCGTTGTATTCACAATACAACAGAAATATCGGACTTGAATACAACCTGGCATCGTCGAACAATTTGTGGACCGGGAAGGCAATCGTTTTGAAGTCATTCAGCCCGGACGTATCTGATAAAGATGTTACGCATGCGGCCAACCTGCAGTATGCCAACCGTCGGCTAACGGTATCCTGGCAACACGAGTATGTCGGCACAAACTACAACGCGGAGGTTGGCTATGTGCCGCGCACCAATTTTGTCCGCGTGAATCCAATTGTCGGATACTTGTTCTTCTCGAAAGGGAAATCCATCCTAAGCCATGGCCCTAAGATTCAGTCCTCTTACTTCTTCGACACCGATTTCCATCACACGGACAATACCTCGATACTTTCCTATGGCATTACCTTTCGCACGCAAGCTGTGCTAACGGGCTGGGTCGCGAATGACTATGTACAATTACTACGTCCCTTCGATCCCACTAACAGCGGCAAAGACACACTGGCCACCGGCACTGAGCATTACTGGAATTCGTTTGGCTTTGACTTCACCTCGAAGCCGCAGAGCCTGCTCACCTACCTGGCATCTACCCGATATGGTGGGTACTATGCCGATGGCACCCGGCTAAATTTGTCGGGAGAAGTTGGCTACCGGCTGCAACCGTACCTGAGCCTCAATGTGGCGGTGAGTTACAACGATATCCAGCTGCCAGAGCCTTGGGGAAGAAATACGTTCTGGCTGGTGGGTCCCCGTCTGGACGTGACGATGACAAACAAGCTTTTCTTTACCGCTTTTGCGCAATACAACGAGCAACAGAACAATGTCAATCTGAACACCCGTCTCCAATGGCGCTACAAACCGGCGTCAGATTTGTTCATCGTGTATACGGATAATTATCTGCCGGAAAATTTCGGGGTGAAAAATCGCTCCATCGTGCTCAAGTTTACCTACTGGTGGAATATTTAGACTGGCCCTTATCCGGGGGCAATGGATCGCGGCATCCACTGGTCTCCGTGAATGCATGGAGAAAAGCGTAACCTGGTTACTGAGGTTGGGCGCTTGGCGTTGGATTAAAATCTCCGCGAAGCTGCCGGTATCTCTTGCGGGCTTCAGCAGCATACACGCTTCCCGGATATCGCGTCAGGAATTCGCGGTAGATTTCCATCGCCTTTTCCTTATTGTGCAACTGGCGTTCATAAATCTCGCCCTGCAGGAAGTAGGCATCATCGGCGAGAATGTCCTCACCATATTCATCGATGATCTTCTGAAGTAACGCCAGTGATTTGTCGAATTCGCCTCGCTGCATGCGCATGTTTGCCTCGAGCCAATATACGTCGTCCAAAATGGTACGATTAGAAATGGTTTGTCCGGAGTCTGAAGTTCCTTGTTTCAATTTTTCAATCTTGTTCAGCGCCTCTTCGGTTTTGTTTTGATATAGCAGCAGCTCAACTGTCGCATAGTCCTTTAGCGCGGCGCCTGTTGAATCAAAGGCAATGTTCTCCTTGATGCGCATTCCAAGTTCCAATGCGTCGTTGGCTATCTCACGTGTGGTCGCCTGTTTGAGAATATCAAGATGTTCTTGCGCCAGCCTGAAGTCGCCTTTATAGTACGACAGTTTTGCATTACGCAATTTCGCATCGTAACCTACAATATTTTCTTTTTGTGTCTTTTCTACCTGACTATAGAGCAAGGTCGACTCCCAAGGCTCTCCTTTGAGCATATAAATATCTCCGAGATCCAGTTTGGCTTTGGCCTTCAGGTACTGAGATGCTTTAGGATTAGCGATGAGCCGGTTCAGTAATTGGACGGCTGAATCCTTTTGATCGAGAAACGTTGCATAAAGCATGGCTTCGCTCTTGGCAGCCTCCAGCGCGTTAAGGTTATCTGGATACTGTTTGATAAAATTCCGATAATCATTGATCAGCATACGCACTGAGTCGGTCTTCACGGGGAAGCTTCTCTTGACGCGCTCTTCTCTCGTGCGAATGAGGCCCAGGCGCGCAAGCAGGTAATTTTGAGAATTGGGATACTCCTTGATCAGGTAGCGATAAATCCGAGTGGCATTGTCATAATCATCATTGTCAAGTGCCACCCTCGCCACTTCCATACTCTTTTCACCTTCCCGCTTGTAGCGCTTATCGTAGGCGCGCGCCTGGATGAATGAAGCGTAAAAGTTTTTCTGTTGCATGGTGACCCAGATGAGAAGATCAGCATACACTTCCACATCCGGATATTGCTGCACCTTGTCGTACAACAGTCTTTCCAAGCTTTCCAACTCTTCGGGTTTTGTCAACAGGGCTTGTAAAACATTCTTCACGTATTGAATGTTCGCTGAACTCTGTGTTACATAGCTCAGATATTCCTGTACCATTTTGTCCTGATTGCCCTTGATGCGATACAGCATGGCGAGGTCAAGACAGAAGAGGTAGGGGTTAGCCATGGCCTGCCGGCTTTCAGTAAGAGCAAGTATGCCATAGTCGGGTAGCGTGTGCGACAAAAAATAATCCGAAATGACTTTCACCCGCTGTATGTTGGACTTGTTTTCAGCGATCAGTTCTTTGAAGTGTTTATCCGCCTTGGACGCATCTCCCGTGCGCATGTATACGAGCCCGAGATCAAGCTTGTATTGAATGTTCTGTGGATCGCGCTTCGACAGCTTTTTAAGGTAGGCCTGTGCCTCATCGCCCAGCTGCATGTCGATCAACAGGTTGAAGTAGTTATTGTAGATCAGGCTCACATCATCGACATCGCGCGCCAGTTCACGATATAATTCGAGCGCCTTCTTTTTGTCGCCCTTTAAAGCGTATTCGTTCGCAAGTTGAATTTGTTCTTGTTTTTGCGCTTGTGCGGTAGAGCACATCAAAGCGACGAGCAGCACGACAAGGCTTATGCCCAATGGGCTGTTCCTTATTATTCTTATTATATATATATATATATTATAATAGTTAGCCATGTTGATATGTGGATTACCTGAGGCTCTTCTTCGATGTGGAATATATGTAGATTTCGTGAATCTTCATCTGCTTATTATTCAAATAGTTAGCGGGTTTTCAACATGCGTTTTAACTGTGGATAGAAAGTTTGTGTAGTAAGTTGAACGGACGGGTTGTGGACAGGTTTGGCTTTGTGAACACTATGTCTTGAGTTTTCGTTTGCGACGCGGGTTTGCTGGGTTTCGCAACAGGCTATGCCCAAGTTGTGAACAGCGTTTAGAAGGTTATCAACAGTTCGCGTTCCCAGTTTGCCTTTAAGGTTATCGATGGTTTGCCCTCTTCGTTCATGTAGAAGTATATGGGTTCCGGGGGATGGTTTTGGAAGATATTTCCAGGAGACCAACGGAGATTTTGGTCCGTGTCAACGATTACGCGAAGCGTGTATTCTCCTGGCTGTAGATCCGGGAAAATCGTTTTGGTTTTGGCGGCCTGTTGAGAAACTACATTGCCTTTCGATAGTAACTGTACGAGGAGGGGACGCTGTTGGGTTTTGATTTCAAGGATAATCACACCTGTGGTTTCGATAGTTGTTGGTTTGATGGCCGCGGCCATGGCTTTGCTTGAATCTCCCTCTGCACTAATGAATGTTCCATCGGCGATGGTTAACTCGTTATTGTTGGGGTTTTTCTTTTGAACGGGTTTTGTTTTGGAAGTGCGTGGTTCAGCGCGTGGTGTCGGAGGAGTGGTGGTTTTCGGTTGTTGTGTGTTGGACTTTACAGGTGGTTTTGGTTGAAGCAGTGATTTATCGAGTTGTTTGGTGATGGTAAGGCGTGTGCGCATAGAGTCAAGGTGTACATCTTGCGGAAGGATTTTTACTATCTGCGTCGTGTCTATGCGATAGTATATGCTGTCGTAGTTGATGTTCATGACGGGTTTGTTGAATGACAGGAGTCCGTACATGAGTCCGCTTGCGCCGCTGATTGAAAATTGTTCTCCGGCCATTTGAAAGGGCTGTGGTTTGATGGTGCGCTGCGCGAATTTCAAGTATAGTGTGGTGTCGATTGATTGCAGGAGGCTGTCGCGGGCAATGAATGCAATTGGTATGCTGTCTTCCGCCTGCAGGGTCATGGTGTTGTAGATTCTGATATTTTCGTGGTCTTCACCATATGCCGCGTAGAGTTCGGTGCCTTGGGTGGTGACGGAAAAGTAGTCGGTGCTTTTGGAAGTCTTAATGTTGAAGAATGTTTGTGAGGGTCTGGCGCTGGTGATCCGGAGCGGACGTGCATCGAGTTTTACGAGAGGGATTTCAAGGGCGTAAGTTGAATCTTGTGGCCGGACGGTTTCAGGAAGAAATCCGTATGCTTCGGATTTACTGTCGACGAGTAGATTCTTGTTGTTGTCTAGCCAGGCATAGACGCGATATGAACCAGGTTTGAGGTTATCGAGGTGAAAGATGCCTGTCGCGTCGGCCTTAGTGAAGTAGGAAGGTTTATGCCTGAATATGTTGAATGTATCTTGTTCGTATAGGCCGACAGTTGCGTCCTTTCCTTCTTTCGCGGTCAGCACCTCATACACTCTTCCGAAGAGATGCAGGGAGTCAATATAGGTGCCTGTGCTGAACGCCAGATGGAGATTTTGCGCGGGATTTTTTTCGGTTATGTCTTGTACGGCTTCTCGGAAGCTGATGGTATAGGTGGTATTTGGCGAAAGGGGTTTTGTAAGTTTGACTACCACCTTGTTTTTCTTGACGGATGCCTGGAAGTCTTTGCCGACGCCAGGTGTGATGATCAATTGCTCTTTGGGATTATTGAGTTGAACGGACTCGCTGAACGTCGCTTCTATTTGTTGCCCCTGGAAGTTGATTTGTTGATCTTCCGGAATGGTGCGTACGACGGTCGGTGGAATGGAGTCCTTGGGGCCACCGGTGGGTGATGTTTGCCTTGCGCAAGAAAGTGCAAAGACGGTAAGGATGAGGAGGAAAAACTGGAGGTAATGAATTCGTTTCATTTCCTGGCAATGTAGATGAGGCTGGAGTACTCTTGACTACGCAGGGCGGAGATGTTCGATTTCACGCCGGCGATGATACCCTGTAGAAGCGTTGCCATGCTGGTAGCGTTTCTTTCGTTCCTATAGGTTTCGCTAAGGATGCTTACGTACAGTGCATCCAGTTTCATGGGTACAATCTTTTGTAGTGTCAGGCCGTGCTGTTTCATTAGTGAGCGAATGTCTTGCTGCGTGAAATGCCAAAGGTGCCGGGGCGTATCATAAGCAGCCCAATGCTCTTTATATTTTTGGGCGTCGTATGAGTTGCGATTAGGTACTGCTATAAATATTGTGCCATTATCCGCCAATTTGGATTTCAAGGCATCGAGCATGAAATGAATGTCTTCTATGTGCTCGAGCACGTGCCACAGGGTTATGGTACTAAAGTTTTGGGCGGATACTTGTTGGAGGGTACTCACGATTGGCGCCTGCGTAGTGACTGAGGCAGAGGCCCGCGGTTGATCGGCTGGTTCCACGCCGGTTATTGTCCAGCCTGTTTTTTTGGCGTGTGCCAGGAATGCACCTGTTCCGCAGCCATAGTCCAGCAGGGTCTTTGTGGGCAGGGGGTTGTGGTGATCAATGAGGTTGGTTTTCCACCGGAGTGTAATCGTCCTTGCGAGTTTGTACAGAATGTCGGTTACGCTTGACGACTGATCGGAATGAGAGATGTATTGTGCCGATTGGTAGTAGCGACCGAGATCCTCGGGCATCGGATAGGTGAGTATGAAGGAACACTGATCGCATTGAAGCAGTTGGAATGTTTCCCGTGAAACAGTGTAGTCCTTTACTTTAAGGAAGGGCGTAAACGACTGAGCGTTACAAATGGGACAACTCAGGTTGGCGGTCATTTACCCATATAGATTGTTAAAACAGATACGTCTGCTGGCGAAACACCGCTGATGCGGGAGGCCTGGCCGACGGTTTCAGGACGGATTTTCTTTAGTTTTTCCCGGGATTCGGATGACAGAGCTTTCACCAGGTCATAGTTGAAGTCGGTGCGAATCTTGTAGTGCTCAAGACTGCCGATTTTCTCAACGAGTTCCTGCTCCCGAACGATATAGCTGTCGTACTTGGTGTTGATCTCAGCCTGTTGTAGCACTTCGCGTGTGTATGGGTGAAGGGTGTCACTAATGTTGCTGTTGAGCGCAAGAAGATCGTCGATGGTAATTTGTGGTCGTTTCAGGAGTTGGGCCAGTGAAGTCTTCTCGGTGATGGGTGATGTTTGGAGCGGTGCAAGGCCGGAATTGACGTCGTCGGGATGTACCCTGATCTTGTTCAGGGCATTCATGGCTTGTGCTGTTTTCTCCCGTTTCTCGATCATTGTGCTGTAGCGCAAGTCGTCCGCAAGTCCGATTTGGTGGCCGATCTCGGTAAGTCTAAGGTCGGCATTATCCTGGCGAAGGAGAATTCTGTACTCAGCTCTTGATGTAAACATACGATACGGTTCCTGCGTGCCCTTGTTCACAAGGTCGTCGATGAGGACGCCGATGTAGGCCTCGGATCGTTTGAGTACCAGGGGCTCTTTGCTGTGCACCTTATTATGGGCGTTGATTCCTGCCATCAGGCCCTGGCAGGCTGCTTCTTCGTAGCCGGTTGTTCCGTTGATTTGTCCGGCAAAGTACAGATTATCAATGAGTTGTGTTTCAAGACTGGTCTTCAGCTGAGTTGGCGGGAAGAAGTCATACTCTATGGCGTATCCGGGCCTGAACATTCTGACATTCTCAAATCCAGGAATCCTTGTGAGGGCCTGGTACTGGATGTCCTCGGGGAGGGATGTTGAGAAGCCGTTGACGTAGATTTCAATGGTGTTCCATCCTTCTGGCTCCACGAAGATTTGGTGACGTTCACGTTCTGCAAATCGATTGATCTTATCTTCTATGGATGGGCAGTAGCGTGGCCCGAGGCCTTTGATCCGGCCTTGAAACATGGGGGATTTGTCGAATCCTTTCTTAAGCTCCGTATGGACATCCTCGTTGGTGTAGGTTATCCAGCAGCTGCGTTGTGTGGTGAGGGGTAGAGTATCGGTATAGGAGAACTTGCCAGGGTTTGAGTCGCCGGGTTGCTCTTCCATCTTGGAATAGTCAAGGCTACGGCCATCTACCCGTGGCGGCGTTCCGGTTTTCATTCGACCGGCCTCGAAGCCGAGCTGTACAAGTTGCTCGGTGATACCTGTTGCCGCTTTTTCGGCTGCTCTCCCGCCTCCAAATTGCTTTTCTCCAATATGTATTTTGCCATTTAGGAATGTGCCGTTGGTGAGCACGATGGCCCTTCCTTGTATCTCTATTCCCAGGCTCGTCTTTACGCCGGTTACTCTTCCACCGTCGACAAGGAGTCCGGAGACCATTTCCTGCCAGAAGTCTACGTTCTTGGTCTGCTCCAGCGACAATCGCCATTCCTCTGAAAACCGCATCCGGTCGTTCTGCGTCCTCGGACTCCACATTGCCGGGCCCTTTGACATGTTGAGCATGCGAAACTGGATCATCGACTTGTCAGAGATGATTCCAGACATGCCGCCGAGGGCGTCTATTTCACGGACGATCTGCCCCTTTGCCACGCCGCCCATTGCAGGATTGCAGGACATCTGGGCGATCGTGTTCATATTCATCGTCACCAGGAGAACCGATGAGCCCATTTTTGCTGCTGCTGCCGCTGCCTCACAACCAGCATGACCGGCGCCAACCACTATAACATCGTACTTCTTAAACATGGTATTTGATGTTCGACGTTCCACGTGGAACCTCAGATTTTACCCACAATTCTTTCCACATTTCCACATTCCTACAGGCCGGCCTTCGCAACAATGCAAATTGCACTGTTCCACGTGGAACCTTTGGTTGTTAAAACTAACGCAAAGATAAACAAGCGTCTTCTTTTTTGCGCATCAGCGCCTTTTTGCGGGGGGTTTTGTCCGAATAACCCAGCAAGTGAAGCACGCCGTGGATGATAACTCGGTCAAGTTCCTCTTGGAATTGCACTTTTTGAAGGCGGGCATTTTCACGAACACGCGGGATGCTTATGTAAATCTCCCCGTCAATGGTTACGCCATCACCGAGAGCGAAAGTAATGATATCGGTGTAGGTATCATGGGCGAGATATTGCAGGTTTATAGCGAGGAGATATTTATCGCTGCAGAAGACGTAATTCAGTTCGCCTATTTCTGCCTTTTCCAGGCGGGCCACTTTCTGAATCCAAGATGATGTCTTTCGACTATGCGGGAGCTTGAATGGAGTCCCTTCGCTGAAGAATTGAATGCCGGGCATTCAGAAGTCAGGAGTTCATGTAAAAGCTAAGCTCAACGATACGGCCGTTCTCCTTAAAATCGACCTCATCCGATAAGTGCTTCATAAGGAAGATGCCACGACCCCCTAGCTTTTCAATATTCTCCGGCGCCGTAGGATCGGGCAGGTTGTCAAAATTGAAACCATTGCCCTCATCCTTGATAATAAAACGTAGCATGCTTTCGTCAAGAGATAAGCTCAGAAACACGTTTTTCGACTTGTCGTTTGAGTTGCCGTGCTTGATGGCGTTGTTGACCGCCTCCGTTACAGCAATCATGATATTGCCGTACATGTCATCATCCAGGTGAAAACGCTCTTTCGCATTGTCGATGAAGCTTTCAATCATTCTAATGTTCTCCGTTATTGACGGAACCTGGATGCTTATGGTATTCATGCCCTGTGTTTCCTGATTAGTGCCTACTTTTCTCCCGCTCTCTTGAAGTACTCACTAACTTCCTTCTTGTAGTACGGGTAAAGTTTTGGTGGTACAGTTTTCAGCAATTCTACTTCTTTTTCCTTGAGTCGCAAATACTCCTCAAATGCCTTGGGGATTTCTTTGTCGTAGTCCTTTGCCGTTTCACCCTTTCGCTCATCATCCATATCCTGCTCGCGCGCAGACTTCTCCGATTCAAGGAGTCGCGTCACAATATCTTGCTGACGCTGCATCAACTGATCGGTTAGCTGCTTGTTCACCAAATCCATTTCAGTCTGCTCCATCTTTGATGGTAAGTCCCCACCAGGCATCTTTCCCCCTTCCTTCATCTTCTCTTGCATTTCCTGAAGCGCACGCCGGATACGCTCTTGCTCCGCAGCCATCTCCGCCAGCTCCTCCGACAACTCCCTTCCAGACTTGCCGCTACCTTTCAAGTCCTGGATCCGCTGGTTCAACTGCTGCTGCATCTGACTCAGGCTCGGACTCTTGCCCTTCTTCTTAGACTTACCCATAGACGGCTGCGCATTTGCCATCATCTCCATCATCATGTCAAAATGATCGTCAAGCATCAGCGCAAGATTGTTTATGGACGTCATCGTCATCTGCATTTCCCCAGAAGCCTGCGGACGACGGCGTTCCTTGTTCGCCTCAATAACCTTGTCCAAATGCTCATTCAATTCGCCGATCTCCTTAGTTACAATGGATCCCATGAACGGATCCTTCTTACCAAGAGCTAACAAACTGTCTTCCAATACGTTAGCGTCGTCTTTGAGCTTGAGCTGCCGCTGTGCGATGCCATTAAAGGCAGGGTCGTTCTGACTCAGCTCACCAAAATTCTTCATCAGCCCTTCCTGATCAAAGGACAACTTCACCAGTCCATGCAGAATCTGCCGCAACGACTCCAGGTTCTCCATGTCAACCTCCATCGCCATTTCACTCTGCGCGCCCTCCATCTGCTGCTGCATTTGCTGCATCTTCTGAATCGCTTTCTGTTGTGGCGCCTTGGACTTCGACGGGCTATTTTGCTTCAACATCTCCTTGCTCTGCTCCTGCTCCTCCTGAACTTCTTTCGAATCCTCTTCAGATGGAATCTCCTCGTCGCTCTTATCTAACTCCTCACCGAGTTTCTCCAGCTCCTTCAACTCTTCCATCGTCTTCTCAAAATCCTCTTTCAACTTTTGCTGCTCATCGGCTAGCTCCTGATTCTCTTGCTTCGTCTCATTCTGCTCGCCCTTGTTGTCTTCATTATTTCCATTCTGATCCTGCTTCCCATTCTCGTCCTTCTTCTGCTTTTCGTTCTCGCCGCGCTCACCCTTGTCATTCTTTCCCTCCTTCTTCTTATCGCTCTTCGATTCTTTCTTTGCAGACTCTTCCTTCTCGCGACCTTTTGTTTCTTCAAGTAACTTCTCCTGTTGTGTCACCCGCTCCTTCAAATCCTGTATGGCCTGGTCTAACTTGTAATCATATTGCAGCTGCTTGAATAACTCCAATGTTCGCTCGAGCTCCTTCTCCAGATTCGCTGTGTTCTGATTTAACTTGTCAAGGATCTTTTGAATTTGTGAAACGTCCGTATTCTCTTTCAGTAACTTTTGAAGCTCCTCGAAGAGTTTCTTGGTCTCATCATCGAGCAACTCGTTCATCAGCTTCTGTATCTGCTCAGCCTTTTCCTTGATGCGTTCGTTCTGCTCTGTGAAAGCATCCTTCTGCTGCTCGAGAAGTTTATTCTGGTCCTTCAACTCATTCATCATCTTATCAAGTCCCTGCTTCTGGTCGATGATGTCCTCCAGCATCTTCTTGTCCTGCCAGTCGAGGCTTTGCTTACCTTTGAGCTTCTGATTGGCCTGCTCAACTTGCTGCTGAAGCTTGTTTGCCTTTCCAACACTTTGATCAATTTTTTGCTGCGTCTTCACTTGTGAACTATTGATCTCTGCCACCAGATGATCTTCACTGGGGACAGCAAAACTATAAGTAGATGTTTTGGTCGACTTGCTTCCATTTACCCCATCGTTGTCCCACACCTGCAGATAATATTCCAGCGTACTGCCCGGGCTGAGCTTAAGGGAATCCAGCCGCCAGGGATGAAAGAAACTCTGCTGTGGCTGCTCCTTGTTCACGCCAATGTATTGCGTACGTGAAAGCAGTTCCTTCCTGTTCTCGTCCTTGACAGAATAATGAAGTGCCAGTTTGTTTATGCCATAGTCGTCGCTCAGCAAGCCGCTGAGCACTACCATCTTGAACAGTATAGAATCTTTGAAATTGTTGAGTTCAATTTTTGGATACTCATCCTTGATGACATTGATGTAATAGGCAATGCGCTCTTTGTTCCGGCTCTTGTCATTCTCGAGCTGAATTTCATACCCGGCGGGCACTTTCACCACCTTTTCAAAGGCAAACCCCTGATCATCAACCCGTTGGAATTCGGTCTGGTGCTCGTCACCCGTCATTTGGATATGGGCCTTCCTGGCGTGCATCGTCGATAACATCCAGCGAACCCGCGTACCCTCGGGAACCTCCAGGTTGCCGGCGTTCGTGAGTGCCTCCCGTTTTCGATGCAGGTAGGCCGGGAAACTGAGCTCAACGTTAAACTTGCTCAACTCGGGACGATTCGAAACAGTGACTTCGAAAGGTGTGGAATAGAAACCAGCAGCTTCAACCTGGAAATCGAAAGGCTCCCGGATGTTGTCAAGCGTGTAAGTGAATTCGCCTCCGTCTCCGACATCGAGCTTGAAGCGCTGCTGATCTTTCACAATATAGGCGTCAGCAGGAACCGCGTCACCGTCAAGTTTTACCTTCAGCACGAGTGACTCGTTGTAGAATGCATTAAGGCTCTCCTGGTCGATCACGAACTTGAAAGGCGCTTCAGGCGAATACTGTTGCGTGAAATGCATGATACGGGAGGTGCTCTGCGTGAGAATTCCGCGGTTGATCACAAGAATACCAATGATTACCACCAGTGGAACCAATAGATATTTAAGGTATCGACGGTTTTGGCTAAGATCGATATAATGGTCGAACGAGAGCGACTCAAACTCCGTCGACTTCTGCTCAATACTGGCATAGGCGAGGGCGGAATCTTTCCGATTCGCGTTTAGCTGGATAAGATTGACAAGTCGGTCTTTTACACCGGGTACATATTGGCCTATTACTTTTGCGCTCTGCTCTTCAGATAGGCCGCGCCGTGCCAGCCAGTAGCCAATGGGTTCGCGAAGAAATCGGTACAGGCAATAACCGACCACTGCAAAGAAGGTGAAGAAAATGAGAAATCTGGCCCATGGACCGAGCCAGAGATTGTATTCCAGAACGGCGGCAAGAATGAAATACGAAACGAGGATCGATAGCGACAACAATGTTCCCTTCAGGAAGATGTTGAGATAATACTTCTTTCTGAATGCCTTGATCTTTTCCTGTATGCGTTCTACTCCTGCTCCCATAATCAAACCCTTTACCTGCGAAAACGAACTACGAACAAACAAAGTTGGGTAGACTAAATATAAGGTCTAATACTTACTCAACAAAATGGATACGCAGGCTGAACGGTAGGTTACGCACTGAACCGTTGATACCGCCGTGAATACGGCAGCTATGGCTAGCCGAACGGCGCCCGATCAGAAAATGCGCATGCATCGTAACGCGGTAGCTGCCCCCAAATTTTATCCCGTCGTATGATCCGGTGCAGTCCAGTCAAATTCGCGTTCGAAATATTCAATCACGTGCATTTTCAGCAACCGCTCCTGTTCAGTCAGGGTAACGTGGGGCAGTTTCTTCGCGACCTTCCAGTGTGGCCATCCCTCGGCATCCAGGCCCTCTAGGGCGTAGTAGCCGGAAAGGCTGAGCACTTTGCAAATGCCGATGTGCATGAGGTCTTGTTTTTCCTCTTTGCTAAACACGTGTTGACCCTTGCCCAATTCCTGGACGCCGATGAGAAACAACACGGCATTGAGGTCTTTGGGTTTTTTTCCAATGATCGATTCAAGGCTATTCAGGAGCGCCGCCCAGGTCCGCTCAAAATCCAGGTCACGCTTGAACATAGTGCAGAGATTCCCAGTATTCAAAAGCGCGACGTAGATGAGGAATGACAATGGTTCCGCCAATAAGGGTGGCAACACCCATGGCCTCGTTCACTTCATCCGTCGTAAATCCGACTTCCTTGCATTTGCCGAGGTGATACTTCACGCAGTCGTCGCAGCGAAGAACGAGGGAACACGTGAGACCGATCATTTCTTTTGTTCTTAGATCAAGGCTGCCCTCCTGGTAAGCATTGGTGTCCAGGTTAAAAATGCGTTTGATGATCAGGCTATCGGAAGCCATGATCTTCTCATTCATTTGGGAGCGATATGCGTTGAAATCTTCGGGAAGTCCCATGGGTTAGCAATTTGTTTGTGATTTTGTCTGGTTAATCGAAGCCCCCTTCTTACAAGGGCTTCCGGACGCCTCGTTACCTTTATTTAGAATAACGTCCGGTACAAAGATAATCCCTATGACGAATTCGGAAGGATCAGAAATTCTGCGGGACTTCGTATCGCTATTTTTTCCCACGCCCTGCATGGCCTGCGGCGAGAGTTTGTTAAAGGGGGAGGAGACTATTTGTACGAGTTGTTTGCTGGAATTACCCGAAACCGACCATCATCTCAACAGTGAAAACCCTTTGTTGCATCGCCTGTCGTACCGAATACCCTTGCGCTATGGGATGGCGTGTTATCGGTTTACAAAGAATGGCCGGGTGCAAAGGCTGCTTCATGCATTGAAGTATAAGGGGCATCACGAAATAGGCACTCGCCTGGGACGCGTATATGGCGAAAAGCTGGTCGAGGCAGGTACCTATGATGGATTTGACCTGATACTGCCGGTGCCCTTGCATGTCTCGCGTCTGCGCAAGCGGGGGTATAATCAAAGTGCAAAGTTCGGCGAAGGATTGGCAGAAAAACTAATGATTCCCTGCACGGACAAGTTGATCAAACGACTCCAGAAAACGGAGACGCAAACTAGAAAGTCGCGGGTGCGTCGTTGGGAAAATATCGCCAATGTGTTCAAGGTAGTAGTTCCGGAGCTCGTCAAGGGCCGAAGCATTTTGCTGGTCGACGACGTGATCACAACGGGATCTACAATAGAAGCCTGCGCGAACGCACTGTTTTCGGAGGGCGCCCGTGAGCTGAGCATCGCCTGTATAGCCGAAGCTTAGGAGGAAACAAAAAGAGCTCCGGGTCAGGAGCTCTTTTTTAATTTATGAAGTAAGTATTCTTTTGGTACGCCGTAGCAAAGGTAGAGCACCTTTATTTTGGCGTAATCAGTCTTGTCAATTCACCGGCGGACTAGTAGTTAGAACCGGCGCGGATCATAGCGCAACGGAAGCCGATAGTTGCCGTAGCGGAATCCTGGTCAAGGTATCTTCTGGTACCGGGCGACATCCAGTAAGCCACATCCTTCCATGAGCCACCTTTGTAAACGCGGGCCTTGTCGGTGATCAATGATGTGAAGGATTCAGGGTTCTTCTCATGATCGCTGTTGTAGCCAGAGTTTTGACCGGACGAAGGATCCAGGAAACCATCGCGGCGGATAGGGTTAAGATCGTCGAAATCCTGGAAAGACATAGGGCGATAGATATCCTGTACCCACTCGCTCACGTTGCCGGCCATGTTATACAGACCGTAGTCGTTCGGAGGATATTCATAGATATAGGAAGTGATCAATGCGCCATCGTTCAGGCGGCCGGCGATACCCGCATAGTCACCGCGACCACGCTTAAAGTTTGCCAACATATAGCCCATCTGTTTTCCGTAGGGATTACGAACCGCGTGGCCGTCCCAGGGATAAATGCGCTGGTGCGTCTGAAGTTCTTCGAGCCACTGTGTTCCGATAAGAGCCTGCGCGGCATATTCCCATTCAGCTTCTGTGGGGAGGCGATAGGCAGGAACCACGATACCAGATTCCAGGGGGATGCGACCATCGCTTTCTGCATATTCCTCACCGGCGTTTTCAGCAAGTTTGATGTTCACGGCGCGGGTTCTCCACACGGCAAACTTGCTGGCCTGGTTCCACGTGATACCTACCACGGGAAAATAGCGGAAGCCGGGATATCTCAGGTAATGCTCTACGTATGGATCGTTGAACGCAAGCTTACCAACCCAGACAGTGGTGTCGGGAAGGGCAGCCTGGTATACTTCCTGCGAAGAATCCTTCGCCAGGTAATGCATGTATTCCAGCCAGTGTACGTTCGCGATTTCGGTTTCATCCATGTAAAAAGAAGCAACCGAAACGGTTCTCTCAATGTTGTCACGATACGACATAACATCCTCTTCGAACGAACCCATTACGGCCCGTCCACCTTCGATGAACACCATGTTCGGTGCATCGGGCTGACCTTCGTATGGATTCACCATGAATCCGCCCTGGTCTTCGTCATTGTAGGCCAAACCGGTGGCCGTACTCATTTGACCGGGGTTAGATGCTGTCGGCTTTCTGTTTTTTCCACCAAACAAGGAGCAGGACGACAGCATGACGGATCCGCCAATGACATACAATAGAACCCTGAAAGAATACTTCATTTTGGTTTTAAGTTTAAACAATATGCTAATTAAGCGCTTAAGGCCATGTTTTCCAACTTGATGCAAGTTTAAAGGAGAATCAGCGGATAAAGTGAACTTACCTTCTTTGAACGTCTTTTAGGGGGTACTTATTGCTTTCACAAAACGGGCCGCGGGCCATACTATTCTGGGAAAACAACCCTCCAGTTTTGGGAATACCTCGTGACCGAAACCGTGTCCAATCCCCAAATTCTCAATCGAAGGCTGGTGGCACAGTATTTTGACTACCTGTCAAAAAACACCCAACCTATGATGACTTTACAAGACTTCCGGATCATGCCCTTCGAAAAGAAGTGTGACGTGATCACTTTTAACGGCAGTTACCTCGCGCAACGAAACCTCGCGGATTGTAAGGTTTTCCTGTATTTCAACGATGGATTTTTCATCGAGGTTTTCTACTCGCCTGAATTCAAAAAGGTGCTTATGATTACCGCATTCGAAAAAACGATCGGCCTTGCTCCCTATCTCGACAAAATCTCGCTCGCAGGCTTAGAACTTGTCTGACCGGCCATCTGCTGCAAAAAAGCAATCGCCGAATCAACCGTCTTGATGTGGTCGATCAGCAGCATGGCTTTACCGGCCGAATCCTTGATTTTGCATTGCTTTGGATGTTTCTGGACAAAAGACAGAATGTGCCCGAAAACCTCTGATTTGAAGTAGTTCTCTTTGTTGCTGGTAAAGTAAGCGCGCATTTTTTCGCTCTTGATGCTTAGCCGCTCAAATCCCAGCCGTTCTCCCAACCAGCGCAAACGCACTGTATTCACCAACTCTTCTGTGGCCGGTGGCAATGGTCCAAAGCGATCCTTCACTTCGTCGGCAAAAACCTTCAGCTCTTCTTCATTCTTGATGTTGTCGAGTCGGGAATACAACTGTAATCGTTCGCTGATGTTGTTGACATACCGATCCGGAATCAAGATCTCCAGGTCGGTTTCTATAACGCAATCCTGAACAATGAGTTTTGCCTTTTCGGCAAGTTCGGTCGAGAACAATTCCTTGAAGTCTGTCTCTTTCAACTCCTGTATGGCATCGTCAAGGATCTTGTGGTACGTGTCGAAACCGAGATCAGTGATGAAGCCGCTCTGCTCGCCACCGAGCAGGTTGCCCGCCCCACGGATATCGAGATCCCGCATGGCAACCTTGAAACCATCTCCCAGCTCGGAAAATTCCTCCAGGGCCGACAGGCGTTTCCGCGAATCAGCCGTGAGCACCGATACAGGAGGGGTAAGCAAATAACAGAACGCTTTCTTGTTTGACCGGCCCACTCGACCGCGCATCTGGTGCAGGTCTGACAGACCAAACATGTGCGCCTGGTTGATTATGATCGTGTTCGCGTTTGGAATGTCAAGACCCGATTCGATAATGTTGGTGGACACGAGGACATCGTATTCGCCATCGATAAATTTCACCATCGCCTTTTCAAGCCGGTCGCCCTCCATCTGACCGTGGGCAATACCTATTCTTGAATCGGGCACGAGCCTGTAAATGATGTTGGCCACCTCGACAATGTCACTCACGCGATTATGAACAAAAAACACCTGACCTCCTCTTCGGAGTTCATGGCTAACGGCGTCGCGTATAACCTCCTCGTTGTAGGTTTGCAATTCCGTGGTAACCGGCTGGCGATTCGGCGGTGCCGTTGATATAATACTCAGGTCCCGGGCGCCCATCAGCGAAAAATGCAACGTGCGGGGTATAGGCGTTGCAGTAAGGGTGAGCACGTCTACACTGACCTTCAGTTCCTTCAGTCGATCCTTGACCTTCACGCCGAACTTTTGTTCCTCATCAACGATCAGCAAACCAAGGTCTTTGAACTTCACATCCTGGCTAACAATCCGATGCGTGCCAATGAGAATGTTGATCTTGCCTTCCGCAACCTCCTTCACGATCTCCTTGATCTCTTTCTCTGTCTTGAATCGCGACACGTGTTCGATCTTCACCGGAAACTGCGACAGTCGTTCGGCGAAAGTACGGTGATGCTGCATGGCAAGGATGGTCGTGGGTACGAGCACCGCTACCTGCTTTCCCTCTGTAACGGCTTTGAAGGCAGCACGTATTGCCACTTCCGTCTTTCCAAATCCAACGTCACCACACACGAGCCTGTCCATTGGATGCGGTTGCTCCATGTCCCGCTTCACATCTTCCGTTGCTTTTGCCTGGTCTGCAGTGTCCTCATACATAAATGAAGACTCGAGCTCTGCCTGAAGAAACCCGTCTGGTTGAAACGCGTAGCCGGGCGAAGTCTTTCTCTTAGCGTATAGCGATATAAGCTCCTTCGCTATATCCTTGACGCGCTTCTTCGCCTTTGATTTCTTGTTCTCCCACTCCTGCGAGCCCAGCTTGCTAATAACCGGAAGCGCTCCGTCTTTACCGGAATATTTTGAGATCTTATGAAGGGAGTGGATGCTCACGTACAAAAGGTCATCGTCGCGAAACACCAGTCTGATGGCCTCCTGCTCGTGTCCATTTACTTCCTTCTTCTCGAGTCCGGCAAACTTGCCAATGCCATAATCAATGTGCGTAACAAAATCTCCAGGCTGAAGTGTCTGAAGCTCGCGCAGCGTGAGCGCCTTTGATTTCGAATATTTCTCTTTGGAACGATATCGATGATATCGTTCGAAGATCTGATGGTCGGTATAACAAAGCAGTTTCTGCTGGGCATCTACAAAACCCTGACGTAGCGTAAATTCGAGCGGCTGAAAATGCAACTGCGCATTGATCTCTTCAAAAATACCCTTCAGACGTTCCACCTGTCGAGGCACATCGGCGGTAATGAAGTTGCTGAAGCCCTGCAGCTCGTGTTCAAACAGATCCTGCGCAAGCAGCTCGAAGTTCTTATTGAACGAAGGCTGAGGAGCCGACTTGAATTCAAACTTCTGTTTTGCTGGCCGTGAGAACCGCGAGCCGAACAGAATGCAGGCAAACGAATTAAGATGTCGGTCAAACGAAGCACGGTCATCAAACAGGTGCGACGGGCTTGACACAACCTGGGCACCACTGTTCGCTACGATCTTTTTGAACGACGCCTCAACCTTGTCAAAACTTTTTTGAATCACGTCACCGGTGAGTTCATAGTCCTTGAGCCAGATGCAGGAGTCTTTTGAAATAAACTCGAACAGCGACTGCCTTTCCTCCTGCACAAGTTTGGTGTGCAGGTTCGGCAAAATATTCACCTTGTCGAGCGTGTCCACGGAGAGCTGCGACCCGGGATCGAAGGTCCGTATGCTGTCAACTTCATCACCAAAGAGCTCGATGCGATAAGGCAGATCGTAGGCAAAAGAGAAAATATCAAGAATGCCTCCGCGCACGGCGAACTGACCAGCTTCATAGACGAAATCTGTTTTTTCGAAATCGTACGAATGCAAGAACTCTTCAAGGAAGCTGACGTCTAGTTTTTCGCCCAGCACAACGGGAAAAGTATTGGACGACAGCGCGCGTTTATTGATTACTTTATCGGCAAGAGCTTCAGGATAGGAGACGATTATGTCGGCGCTGCTCTTGCTGGCCAGGTGGTTCAACACCTCGGTGCGCATGAGGATGTTGGCATTGTCTATTTCATCGAATTCGTATGGACGTTTGTACGACATCGGGAAAATGAGAATCTCCCGACCCAGAAGCGTTTGCAAATCATTCTGAAAGTAACCGGCTTCGTCCTTATCGTGCAGCACGACAAGATAGTCCTGTGGATGCAATTTGAATGCGGCGGCTAAAACCACCGCGTCGAGACTCCCGGCTAATCCCTTGAGGTGGACGGTTTCGCGACCGGACGCTTTGATCCCTGCAGCTACGGTGTGGATATAACCATCTGCCTTGTAAATACTCAGAAAATCAATCGCCCTCAATTCGAAATTCTATTACGAGCCGCGCTGAGCACGGCAAGGTTGCAAAGATAACGTCCCTCCCCCTACGCTACCAACCTGTACAGGTTATTTCTCTGTAATTTGTGTTATGAAACTTATGCAATCGATGTTGGTACTCAGCATCGTCTTGGTCTGCCTGATGCTCGCGGGATTGTCGAGGCCATGGCTTCTGCTGTGGTGGAAAGAGACCCAAACCCGCCTGGATGTGATTAAGCTTTATGGAGGCGGTGCCGCCCTAACTTACTTCGTATATTGGATGCTGAAACTTAACGCATGAACAAACTCGTATTTACACTCTTCTTTTGTGTTGTCGCCCTCGTGTCGTGTTCCAAAAAGCAGGGGGATGAGCAGACCCTGTCGGAAAGCGCGTCTTCTCCCATCAATGAGCAACCGGCCATACCACTTACCCTGCTCGACAACACGCAAGTCAACGTAAAGGATCTAACGGGAAAGAATGCCTTGATCTTCTTTCAACCAGACTGTGATCATTGCCAACGTGAAGCGCAGGAATTTGAACGGAATCTTGAGGCATTTGCCGGGACTACACTCTACTTCATCACATCGGGTCCCCTGGAAGAGATCAAAGCCTTTGCCGACACATACAAGTTGAGCGGCCGTCCGAACGTACACTTTGCATTTACGCCTGCATTGAACGTGCTGAATAGCTATGGGCCCATTTCGGCGCCCTCGGTTTACGTTTATTCAGGAGATCACCAACTGGTGAAAGCCTTCAATGGCGAGACGCCTATTGAGAAAATCCTGGCAGCGATCAGGTAACTTGGCAATCGCGTGCGGAGGGTCTCGAGCAAATCTGTCCGATGCCGCAATAACGTCATCGTTGAACCTGGTGAGTGCTCCGGATCCAGAACCGTCCTTTTTCACATCAGACGTTCTGCAGCTATTAATGTTGGGCCGCTCGGTGACGTGAATCCCAGTAAATACCGTTCTCCACCATCACGCAGCCTGAGTTTTTTCTTCAGTTCTTCAGGCGTTGAGGGATAGTTCCGAACCATCACATTCGCCTTCCCGTCGGGAAAGTAATCACCCATGATCTTGTCATCGCCTTTCACCCGGGAGATTACGCGGAAGATTCGTCCCGGAAAATTGTCAACCCGCGCATCGAACGTGTACAGATGTGTATTGACATGAAGTTTGTGTACGCCGTAACGTTTTGCGATGAGTTTAAACGCGCCGGCTTTCAATAGTGCAGCATTCGGCTCATAGACATAGGGCATCAAATCGGCGTACCCAGCGTCGGCGCGTTCCTCTTCGGCAACGGAAAAATCAAATGCAACGGTACCGCTACTCGTGATATTTACCGCCGAGATTATCGGCCTGGCATCAAAATCCCGCAAGGCCAGAAAGAGTAGTTCGCGCACCTCGTTGTCGACGGCCAGAACCACCACGCGCTGCACGTTGCGAATTTCCCGAAGTGCCAGTTGGATATCATGCATTGGCGAAGCCTTCACCAACAGCACGGTGGTTCTTCGAAAGATCTCTGTCTGTAACCTCGTGAGATCAGGCTGGCAATCGCGGAAGCTGTATACTTTTCGGGAATCCTTCCTTCGCGACGGATCGATGAACGCTGCCGAAACTTCCGGCATCGTCCCGAGATAATGCTCGGCTTGTTGATTAACATATGAGATGTTGTCGGAACCCAGGCGTTGATGGTTATAGCGGGCCAACCGCTGTAGGGCACCGTCCGGTTCCACGTGGACAACCGCTCCAAATATTTTCGAAAGCGCAAAAGAGTCGATGCCGAACCCGCCAGTAAGGTCGACCATCGTGTCGAGGGTGGATACCGCGGAAAGCAGTTGGGCTTTAAAGTAGGCGGTTGTTTCCGACGAAGTCTGCTCGAGATTGAGCGCGGGTGGATAAAGTACTTCACCATTTGCAAAATAAGTTGGCAGTTTTTCACGCGTTTTGCGTCTGCCCAGGATCTGATCCACGATCGATGTGATCGGCAAACCGTCTATCGAATTATATTTTAACACGAGCGATGGAATGTCCGCTCTTTCGTGAGTGGCAATGAAAAGCCTTACCAAGTCTGAAAGTTCGCGCGGATCAATCATTTTTCCTGTTGAACGGGTAAACCCATGCGCCAGTAAAAATAGATGTTTCGCACATAAGCGACCATCCCCAGGCCTTGTGACACGATCAATACCGGATCACGGCGATACAACCCGTATATGAGCACTAACACCGATGCCGACAAACTAATTGCCCAGAAACCCAGTGGAAGGATCGAAACCTTGCGCTGCTCAGAATAGTACCATTGATAGAGGAAACGCAGGTTGAGCATCAATTGACCGACGGCGCCAACAATAAATAGGGGTGCCGTTGGATGGATGTTGTCATAAAGATCATCAACGAGATTGCCCACCGAGTAGATAGCTGACAGAACGAACACGAGAGGAAGGATGAGCAGGGCGTACCGGGCAGGTTTGTAGATAGACGTCCATCGCTGCTTGAGTTGTAGGTTGCGTACATAAATGTAGTATGACAGGATCTGACCCAAAATAATGATCGGATCCCTTCTCAACGTGCCGTACACGAGCACAATGAAGGAAGCAGCAAGGCTCACCTGCCAGTATAACGCGGGCGACACGGGACGTCCCGCGCGTTCGGAATAGAGCCACTGCACCGTGATTCTTACGCCGAATAACAGTTGGCCGCCAAAGCCTACGAGATAAATCCAGTTTTGCCTCAGGAATTCCAAAAGATGTGCAAGGTACGCCCACATCCTGCAAAAAATGGCGACAAAGTTCTATTTTGAACCATGCAATTTGATCTCTTAGTTGTGGGTGGTGGCGCGGCTGGGTTCTTCGGCGCCATTCAGGCGGCAACCGCGAACCCGTCACTGCGCATAGTCATTTTGGAGAAGACGCAGAAGGTACTGACGAAGGTGAAAGTTTCTGGCGGCGGAAGGTGCAACGTGACTCATGCCTGTCATAATCCCTTTGAACTCGCCCGTCATTACCCGCGGGGAGAAAAGATGCTCAAACTGTCATTCAAGGAGTATCACGCCGATCATGTGGCAGCCTGGTTCGCATCGCGCGGTGTTGAACTAAAGACGGAGCAGGACGGCCGAATCTTCCCGCGCTCAGACGACTCTCAAACGATTATCGATTGCTTTT
>DATHKA010000540.1:0-7230 GCA_035489615.1 Chryseolinea sp. | reverse complement strand
CTTCCTATCCTGGCGAGATTGTCATCAGCAAGGCCTACGAATTCTATACGTTCGATGCCAAATATGTTGACCCCGATGCCGTGCGCATCGACGTACCCGCAAAACTATCGAAGACCGTCGCTGAAAAAATAAGAAAGGTTTCCAGGAAGGCATTCGAAGCGCTGCACTGTGAAGACTTCTCGCGTATTGACCTTTTTCTTGACAAGAAGGGTAATGTGTACATCAATGAGATCAATACCATTCCCGGGTTCACGAACTCGAGCATGTACCCTATGATGTGGAAGGAAAGGGGCATTAGTTTCCCTAATTTGATCTCCCGGCTGCTCAACCTGGCGCAGGAGCGTTACGACAGGAGTAAACGCATAGCACGGGATTTTCAGTCAGGGCTGAAGTTCTGACCGCGTATATTTGCCCGGTCCGGCGCCTGGCAACATCCGCCTTATTTTTTTGTGTACAACAGGTCTCAGAAGACCACCGATATGAAGTTCGACATCAGAAAATTCAAAACAGATACCCTTGGGGGTTTGCTCATGCATTTCCTGCTGGCAGGCGGACTGCTCCTGGTACTGCTTATCTTGTATTTCTTTGCCTATCTCCCGAATACGACAAACCATGGGGATGCGATTACCGTCCCCAGCATTGAAGGCATGCAGGTGACCAAACTGGAAGATTTCCTGATAAAGCGGAACCTCCGCTATGAAGTAAACGACTCGGCTTATTCGGCGGAGCAACCACCTAATACCGTATTGAAACAATTTCCCCAGGCGGGCTCGAAGGTTAAGGAAGGAAGAAAGATTTTCATCTCTGTCAATCGCCGCACGCCACCAACGGTACCGGTACCCGCACTGGTCGACGGGTCGGTGGTAAATGCTGATGCCGTACTCCGAAGCAATGAACTGAAACGCGGCAGCATCGAGCTCGTGCCAGGACCTTTTAACATTGTGAAGGAGATGAAGTACAAGGGTAATCGGATTGCGGCCGGGGACCAGGTTCCCAAAGGCGCCACGATCGATCTGGTGGTCATGGATGGCGGTGGCGGTGGTGGTGACCTTCGTTCGCCCGACTATATCGGGTCATCTCTCGAAGATGCCAAAGTGCTTATTTTTGGCTATAACCTCAACCTCGGCGACGTGCACCTGGTGGGTGACACTACCGGTGGCGGAGTGGTGATCAAACAAAAGCCGGCTCCTAATGAAAATATTAAGGTGGGTGACATCGTTGAACTTTGGATAGGGCAGCCTGGAACGGAGGTTTCGGACGATGATCCGAATGATCAACCTGAATAATTGATACGTGCGGCACGCAAGACAAGGCTTATCCATACATCTGCTCATTTCGCTTGTCATGGTTCTGGCGTCCCACTCCTACGCCTTCGCCCAGCTCAAGAGATTCACCCTTCCTTCGAACAAGCAGGTTCCACCGGCAAGTCGTGCGGCCACCAAACAATCTCCGAACGCGCGCGAACAAGCCGACGCGAGGGCGTTACCCTTCTTTGACGATTTTTCCGGAACACTCACAAACGACAGCAGCGAGGGCGCAAACCAGCCCGTTGACTCGCTGTGGAAGAATGTGAAGAACGGGACAGTGTGGATCAACGATGGCCTGGCACTCAACGCGCCATCCGTCAACGTGGCCACCTTTGATGGGCTCGACCCTGCCTTTCTCCCCTATTCGCAGCAAGCCCTGGTAAACGGAATGCGCGACAGCCTTGTATCGCAACCCCTACTGCTGGGCGAATCTTCCGTTTCGGTCGCGGAGCGTCCTACAGTATACCTGAGTTTCTTTTATCAATGGCAAGGCAACGGCGAACCTCCGGACGCAACGGACTACCTAGGCGTAGAATTCAAGAATGCTTCGGGTCAATGGAAGCAGGTAATGTCGATCACGCCTCGCGAATCTTTTTCCCGCAGTGCGTTCTATGACACGATCATGCAGGTAAGCGGGGACGAATATTTCCACGATGCCTTTCAGTTCAGGTTCCGCAATTACGGACGCCTTTCCGGCCCGTTTGATACCTGGAACGTGGACTATGTGTATCTCAACAAGAGCCGAAATCCCGACGACCTCGACTTTCCGGACCAGGCGGTTGCCTCGGCGCTGTCCAGTCTGTTTGGCAAATACCGATCGATCCCCTACGAACATTTTCTCCTCGCCGACGTGATTGAGCGGCCCGGTTTCCAGGTCTCTAACAACCTGAATGACTTCACCGACCTCACGTACCTCACCGAAGGAACGTTTGTGAATTACGTGGATGGCGTTGCTACAAGCACTTACCTCTCGAACCTCGGCGGAAGCGATACGTCTGCCATCAACGACGACGGCAGCGGTATCATTTTTCCGCTGGAGAAGCGAATGGTGCATCTCCAATACATTCCGGACCGGTCCAACGCGGCGCAGTTCGATCCGCTGGGCGATTCGGTGTGGCTTAAGCTGAAGGTAAGGCTGTTTACCGGCGATACCTTTGATCCCAAGACCGGAGCGATCGCCAACGACTATGACCTGAATTACCTGCCTATCGACTTTCGGGTAAATGATACCATTTCCACGTCGTACGCGTTAATAGATTACTATGCTTATGACGACGGCATTGCAGAGTATGCCGCCGGCCTCACCCAGGCCGGCAATCGCGCGGCGATAGGATACGACATGCTCTCCACAGATGCCGATACGCTGGTTGGCATTGATATCTATGTACCTGACTATGGGCTATCCAGCAATCTCACGGTAGACTTTACAGTATACAGTGATGATGGGGGTCTGCCTGGCACGCCGGTGTACACGATACCCAGCTTCTCCGTTCAGCGAAAGGGCGCGAACGTTTTTCAAACGATTAAAATTGTCGAGCCCTTCCTGGTAGAAGGACGTTTCTACATCGGTTGGAAAGCGCCAGTAGGCGGTACGTTGAAGGTCGGATTAGATTACAACAGTTTTAGTGGCGACCAGATCTTTGTAAATACAAACGGGACGTGGACGTCTACCAGTGATATCACCGGCAGCCTGATGATCCGCCCGGTCTTCGGGGATGGCAAAGTGATTACCGACGTCGAAGACACGTCCGAGGTGGGTGTATATCCCAATCCCAGTACCGGTACCTTTACCATTGCCGAGCCCTTCGAAACACTGCGTGTATTCAACGCCATGGGACAACCGGTTTCCTTTGATCTCTATCGAGACGAGAGCGGCCATCGCGTCGCGCTGCGACAGCCTGCATCCGGCTTGTATGTTCTCCATATGACCAGCGGAAATAAGCACCGGACGGGCAAGGTGATCGTAAAATAGCTACATTCGCCTGATCTGGTGATAACCAAGAATGGCAGAGATTTTACCCATCCGTCCCTGGCGATACAGCCCGGCCTTAAGCAAGGATATTGATTCGCTGGTGGCTCCGCTGTTCGATGTGGTATCCACACGACAACGAAAGCTGTTGTACGAGAATCCGCTGAACAGTATTCACCTTTCCGTACCACAACGTGATACCGATGCAGCTGCCTCCCTGCTGGCTGATTGGAAAGCGCGGGGCATATTGCTCCAGGATCAGTTATACGGCATTTATGTTTATTATCAATACTTCCGGTTGCACGGGTCTCCCCACGAATACTGCCGGAAAGGATTCATCGCCCATGTACGCGCATACCCATGGGACGAAGGTATTATCCTGCGGCACGAAAACACCATTCCGGATGCTGTTAATGACCGCGTGACCTTGTTGGAGAAAACCAACCTGCACGCCAGCCCAACGCATGGGCTATACACGGACGTTGATTTCTCGCTGGAGCCGCTCATGGATTCGGCCATCGCGGATCCCATCTATGAAACCGAAGACTACCAGGGCGTGCGCGATGTTTTGGCGGTGATCCAGGACTACGAGGTGGTGACCCGGTTCATCCGGTTTATGGCGGACAAGAAAATCATACTTGCCGATGGTCATCATCGCTACGAGGGATCGCTGCAATACAGGGAACGTTCGCAGGCAGCCAACGCGCAGCATACGGGACAGGAAGGCTACAACTTTCACCTGATGTACTTCACCAACACCGAGGCCGAAGACCTCGTCATCCTGCCCACCCATCGCGTGGTCCGGGAATTGCCGGGGTGGGATGCCAAAGAATTTGTGAAATCAATAGCCACCTACTTCCATATCAAGGAAGTAGACGACGTCGACAATTTAAATGATGTCATCGCGGGCAAACCCTGGACGTTTGGATTGCTGCTTCCTGATGGAGGCTATCGCATCACCCTTAAACCCGAGGTATTTCCAGCCATGACGTGGCGGTTCCCGGAACTGATCAAGCGACTGGATCTCACCGTACTGCATTACTTCATCATTGAAAAAGTGTTGGGCATCCCCGGCAAAGATCAGCGTTCATCACCGCACATTAGTTTTGACCGGAGCTTTTCCGATTGTCTCCAACTGGTGAATACCGCCAAGGCACAGGTGGCAATCATTACCAATGAGGTAAGTATCGACGACGTGAAGGGCGTGTGTGCCAGCGGCTATACGCTTCCCCAGAAATCCACGTACTTTTACCCAAAGGCTATTGCCGGACTGCTATTTTCGACGATTAGAGAGGAAGAGTTTGCCTCGCGGCACTTTGAGCCGTTCTAGACGCCATGGCAAAAATGACCGAAACTAAGAACTGCCTTAAAACAGGCGAATAGTTTGCGTCGCAAATTTACGTTCAAAGACGATACGGTTAATTTTGCTACGCCGTACCAGCCGTGGCAAGTCCTGGAGGCGCTCCTTAACTGAGATCAAATGCAACCATTAAACACGCACAGGTTATGCTAAAACGCCCTCTGATACTCGCCTCCAGCAGTCCCCGGCGGCAATACCTCATGAAGGAAGCGGGGTTTCAATTCCGGATCGAGAAACCGGATGTGGATGAGTCATGGCCCCCAGCCCTCCCGTTACACCAGGTGGCGCGCTATCTCGCGGAGAAAAAGGCTGAGCATTTCAGACCTTCCATGCACAACGAAATCATTGTTGCTGCCGACACGGTCGTGATCATTGACGATCAGGTGGTGAACAAACCGGCTGATCGCGACGAAGCCATCCGTATGCTTACGACCCTTTCTGGCAGGACGCACCTCGTGACGACCGGGGTTTGTATCATTTCGCGTGAGCGGGAGGAATCATTCGACGACACCACACTGGTCACGTTCCAGGAATTAACCCAGGAGGAAATCGCCCACTACGTCGACCACTACAAACCTTATGACAAAGCGGGCGCCTACGGAGCACAGGATTGGATTGGCATGGTGGCGATCCGGAAAATCGAAGGCAGCTATTTCAACGTCATGGGACTTCCGATACACCAGGTATATCAACATCTGAAAAACTGGGGAAACGTGGGTTAAGCAAACGTAACCCTAGTCTCAGCAAATCATCACAGAATCGATTTACACCATCGGACGAATGCCTGTCGAATCGCAGGTCCGTAATGTTTTCAAAAGGTCTCGGAAGCAGACAAATAAAATCCTGAAGACTTGTCACCGAGGCCGATATCAATAGCGAGGTTAGTGCGTGTCTTCTTGTCCACCATAACGCGAAGCCCCAGTCCATACCCCGGCTTTACCGATTGAAAAAGTGCCAGATCTTGTGCGGGATTATTGGCTGTTGTGGCATTCAAGAAAAGTACGCCGCCCAACACACCGCCACACGCCGACAACGGAAAGCGGTATTCTGCCTCACCATAGACCAGGTTGTTACCTCTAAATCGCCCTTGCGTATATCCACGCGCGCTGCGACTGCGTTGATCGTAGGCAGTAGCCGGAAGAATGAGGTAAGGGAACTCTCCTTCCGGCGAAAAATTTCCCATCAACCATAAGGCCATGAGGTGCCTGGGATTTCGTTTTGAAAGCGGATGAAAGCTTCGCCATTCCAGGGAAATGAAACTGGCGTTGGTCTTGTTGCCCAGGAACTTCAGCGCGCCACGCCAGCTCACCATCAGGAAGTGACCCTTGTAAGGATTAATCATGTTGTCGCGCGTGTCGGAGATCAAATTGACATTCAGGGCAGAGGAGTAATATTCCTTTGTATTAAAACCGTAGTGTTCATTATAAGCGTAGTGGCTGGTTATTAGGGAGTCGCCAGGGTTAAGTCGAAGCTTTTCATCCTGAATATTGAAGTAATAGTCCAGGTTGTAGCCAAGGCCTATGTAAAATGAATTTCCGACTTTGTATGAAGCTGATTGATAAAAGCGAACAAAATTGAACTTCAGTGGCTGCGCCAAAGAATCGTCGGACGTTTCAACACCGCCAAGATTATATTGATAGTCGAGAATTCCGCCTTCAGGCGCATTGGTGCCGAGCCCATAGGTGGGTTGTGAAAACACCAGGAATCTCCAATCGCCCGTAAAGAAAATGTTATTCCTCTTGGTATAGACGCTGTTCTTGAGAAGAAAAAGCTGTTGGTTTTTCGTGGTGAACTGTACACTGCCCGACAGCATCGAATATCGCGTGGTCGGGCCGGGCAACCTGAATGCATACTGACCACCCACGCCGAGCATAAAGCCCGTCGCCGGGTTCGATCCAATGATGGGTATCAACAAAATCGATCCCGATTTGCCGGTATCGATTTTGGGCTCCATGCTAAGCGAGGACCGAATCAGATCACCAATATCTTTCTGAACACACAAGGTGTCGACGGGAAGCGGCGCATTTTCCTGCTGCTGCGCGTATAGGCAATGACCAACGAGTACCGTGGCCAACGCGAGGACCACGCGCCGCATAAGAAAACTCAAAGGAGTAGGCCCGTAGCCTGCTTTCTTGAATTTTGAACGAACCGGCTGTGTCATGTAGCGTTGGCGGTGGAGATTATTGCAGTAATGGGTCTATTGTGATGCCGTAAGTTTAGCGACTTCGTTCTTGACAGCAGCGAGGTCGCGCTGAAAAGTAGCATTTCCATGTAATCGGGCAACTGCAGCCGCACCCATGACCCTACCCATCACTACGTCGCTATGCCAATGTACATTACAGATCACGCGGCTTTCACCAAATTCATAACCGCGCTTGAGAATAGCATTAGTTTTAGCAGGAAAAACCTCCGTAAATACCAATGCCCACGCCCAACCGATCGCCGTATGTCCTGAAGGATAGGAACCATCCTTTCGCAATTGCTCTTCGTCAGCCGGTGTACACGTGGGCGTGTTGTTCTCCATAAAAGGCCGCTTGCGCTTATAATGATTCTTCGCTGTATACGTAGACAGTGCAGCATCAGTGAGCACCCGT
>DATHKA010000539.1:0-28139 GCA_035489615.1 Chryseolinea sp. | reverse complement strand
ATGGTTGCTGAACTATCGTATCCGGATAGGGCAACCGTTGCACCTTCAACAACTGCCTCCCGGCGCGTGTCGATTGAACAGGTCTTCGAAACAGCTTCATTGGCGTTTGCAGCCGGCACCAGCTGCCTGACAAACCAGGCGTTTCCGTTCGCCGCCGGATTGGGAATGATGTTGCTCGCGTCGGATCCGAATACGATATACTTTACATTCAGCATATTGAGAATTCCATAGCCGCTCATGTCCATTTTCCCTGCCTGTATATTGCTGATCATCTCCTGCGATTCTCTCACGAGGCAAGTGTCGTTCAATTCGGCGTAGCGTCTGATCTTGGCGCCGTGGTAACCGCCGACGGAATGGTGGAAGTATGAAGTCCGTGCTTCGCCGAAGGCGCCCTGCAGGTTGTACACGCGATAATAAGTGGTGTCCTGCAGAATGACCTGATCGGCGGCTGTGGGCACAAACGATTCGGCCCCGCGCTTCCGTTTATAGTTCTCCTTCGTTAATCCGCGCTTGTCGACGATCGTAATATCCATCGTAATCATGAAAATCAGAAAGGCGTAAAAGGCGATGGGCGGAACCTTCTTCCACAATTGAAAATAGACCACCGCGAATGCCGCCGTGATGAATGCGAGCGAACGAAAGGCATCGCTCCGAAGGAGCCCTTTACGATCCTCAGTCAGGGCCGACATAAACCACGCGGGAAGGGATGCTGACGCATCATTTTCGCTAACGAATCCAAGCATGCCGGCAAACAGCAGGAAGAAGAGGCATAGCCCGCCCGTTATTCCGGCCGCCATGAGCAATTTCTTTTTCACGAGGCTGTCAAACTTCTCGGTCATGAGCTTTTCCAGGCCCAGCATTCCCAACAGGGGCATGGCAAAGAGCGGTATGATGATGGCGAAGGTAACGGAACGAAACTTGTTGTACCCTGGAAAGTAATCGAAGATGAAGTAGTTGAACGCCGCGAAATTGCTTCCCCAACAAAGCATGATTGCAAATACGGAGACTGGCAACAACCACCATCGGTAGAACTTATCGGCGAAGAAAATTCCGCACGCAAAGAGGAATACGATGATGGCCCCGGCATAGTAAGGCGCTTGTGTGTCGGGTCCCCAATACGGAGAGCTATAATACGCGAGCTCATTCGCCTCCTGCTGGTTCGTAGCGCGCGACAATGCCTTGAATGTCTCGCTATTGCGGTCACTAACGAGATAGTTTGAGCCATATCCGCCGAGGAAATTCGGGATAAGTAATGTCATGGGCTCGACGATAGCGTAGTTGTAGTCAAACGCTGATTTCTTCCCGATACCCGCCATCGGTTTTTCTCCGGGCTTGACCAACTCGGATCCTCCGCGCGAATACTTAGTGTACTCGTTCACCGCCCACAGGGGTCCAAAAAATGAGCCGACACCAATGGCGACGGCGGCTACCAGTATCCCCAGGATCTTCGCGAGCTCCGGCAAGCGCCCGTTCCGCGCGTAGTGGACCAGCTGTACGATGCCGTATACGCCAACAATCAACAGCAGGTAATAAGTAATCTGCAGATGGTTCTCGCGCAGGTGAAGCGCCATGCCAGCCGTTGTAACGCCGAAGCCGAGAAGTTTTCTTCCTGTAAACACGAGATGAATTCCGGCCACGACGAGCGGCATAAAGGCGATAGCTCCCACGCGGGCACTATGTCCGGCGACTAATCCGACCATGAGGTGTGACGAAAGGCCGAACGCTAAGGCGCCGGCAATGGCGAGATACGGCCGGACGCCAAAGGCCAAAAGCATGACGTAATAGCACAGCAAGGCCAGGTAGATATTGCAAATTGGATGGGGGAGATTGAACGAAAGGATCTTCTTAAGGTAGCCGACAGTCACGTTACCCCATTGCACATTGATCAGGTACCCAGGCATTCCGCTGAACATGTTTTCCGACCACAGTGCCTCTTCTCCGGTATTGTCGCGGTAGTCACGCATCGACTTCGAAGAACCTTCCCATTGCGTAATATCACCCTGATTCAGCGCCTTGTTTTCAAAGAAGACGGGATTGAAAAAAATGATCGTGATGATGAGGAATATTCCGATGGCCAGCAGGTGTGGTAGTACCTGTTGTGTAAAGTTTATTTTTTTCATGCCGCTTGCTTAACAGGCCGCAAAATAGGAAGGATTTTATTTGTATCTAGGGATGACTAACCTTAACCTATGAGATACTGGCAATTGCTCATCACTTTGATCTGCCTGTCTGCGTTGATGCCAAGGTGCGCGCAGGATCAATCGGCAACCGCACCTGCCCAATCGCTATCGGGCTATAAAGAGGCGGCATTCGGAATTTCCGAGCGCAAGCAGCAGCTAAAAGATGCGGCAGGAATAATCGACACCATCTATCGGACGTACGCGGCCGCGAATCACTATCCCGCGATGGCCTATGGGTTGGTGATGGATGGTGAACTCATAGTGTCGGGGGCGGTGGGATATACGGATGTTTCCCGCCGGATTGCCGCCAGCACGAAGTCAATGTTTCGTATCGCGTCCATGACGAAGAGCTTTACGGCGATGGCCATCGTGAAACTGCGCGATGAAGGGCAGCTCAATCTCGACGATCTCGCATCGAAATATATACCCGAGCTTCGCGACGTGCAGTATCCCACCAACGATGCGCCCGCCATCACTATCCGAAACCTCCTCACCATGACTGCGGGGTTTCCGGAAGACAATCCCTGGGGTGATCGTCAATTGGCGGACAAGCCCGAAGAACTTCATCAGTTCATCCAGCAGGGAATTTCATTTTCCAACGTTCCTTCCAAGGAGTTCGAATACAGCAACATGGGTTATGCCATGTTGGGAGAGATCGTTACCGTGGTCTCGGGCAAGCCATTTCAGCGATACATCACGGAAAAGTTGCTGCAACCGCTGGGGATGAATGACACGCGATGGGAATACAGCGAGGTCGATCCGGGCATGTTGGCGCTGGGCTATTCCTGGGATGATGCGCAGTGGAAAACGGAGCCCCTTTTGCACGACGGCATTTATGGAGCGATGGGCGGATTGATCACGACCATCGAAGACTTCAGCAAGTACGTGAATTTTCACTTACAGGCCTGGCCCTCACGCAACGGTCCTGCTACTGGCCCACTGCAGCGCAGCTCGCTCAGGGAGATGCACAAGCCGTGGCAGTTTCGCGGACTCTACGCCGATGAACGGAGGAGCGATGGCACTTCCTGCCCGGCAACCGGCGGCTATGGCTACGGCCTCGGCTGGCGACGCAACTGCGACGGCATCGAACGCGTAAGCCACAGTGGAGGGCTGCCAGGATTCGGGAGCGAATTTCGTTTTTATCCTGATTATGGCTTCGGTATTATCTCTTTTGCAAACCTTACTTACGCATCTGCCGGTTCAGCCAACAGCCAGGTTATGGATACGCTGATGCACCGCTATCATTTCGCGCCCAGGTCGCTGCCTGCGTCCGACACCCTCAGGGCAAGAAGAGATCAGGTGATGACCCTGTTGAAAGACTGGAGCCAGGCGCAGTCGAATGACGGTCTTCAAAAGCGAATTCTCGCGGAGAACTTTTACCTGGATGCTTCGCAAGAGCAAAGAATGGGGGAAGCTAAGGCGTTGGTGGCGGGTATTGGTACCGTTGTGCAGGTCGGTGAAATGACTCCCGAAAACCAACTGCGCGGTAAATTCAGAATAACCGGTGACAAGGGTATTGTGGAGGTATTTTTCACGCTCACACCGGAACGGGTGCCCCGTATTCAGCAACTGGATTGGGAATTGATATCCACTGGACCGGCAGCGAAGTAACGGATCTCACCCCGCCGGTCCGCGGCACTAACCTCCAATAGTTGACATCGACTCCGACACGGGGTTGGAACGCCTCCCCGCTTCGGCTTCGAAACCATCTTTCGCGCGCGACTGAAATGCTTTCAGCAATTGTTCGGAGACAAAGTCATCGTCGGGAGACTGCCGCAGCAGCGCCCGGATATCCAGTACGCCGGCGTCATATAGGCACGTCTTCAGGGTACCTTGGGCAGTAACGCGGATGCGGTTGCAGGTCCCACAAAACGTACGACTGAAAGCTGCTATCACACCCAGCTTACCGGCAAATCCAGGGATCTGATAACTACTCGACGTTGATGCTTCCGGATCATGGATTTTCATCAGGTCGGGATAATGTCCCCGGATGTACTCCAGGATCCGTACGTATGTCCATTCCAGGCGATTGTAATGACTTCCCTCACCGTTGAAAGGCATCTCTTCGATGAAGCGTATATCCACAGGGTTGTGTCGCCCCAGTTCTACAAGGGGGATAATGTCGTCAATGTTCTTGCCATCCATCACCACCGCATTGATCTTCACCGGAATGGTTGACCCGAGCAGCGCGTCCAGGGTATGCATTACCTTATCGAATTCATCGCGGCGCGTGATCGCATGAAAGCGCGCGCGATCCAGGGTATCGAGGCTAAGGTTAACGCCGGCGATGTTCAATTTGCGGAGCTCATCAATATATGGTGCCGTGAGAACGCCATTGGTGGTGAGATGTACATCGCGAATGCCGGGAATCTCAACGAGGTTTCGAATCAGGGGCATTACGTCGTGGCGCACAAACGGTTCTCCGCCGGTGAGCCTTATCTTGCTGATGCCAAACTTCGAAAGGATATTGGCGAGGCGCAATATTTCGAGGTTGGTGAGCAGGTCTTTTTTGGGCAGATAACGTATGCCTTCTTCGGGCATGCAATAAAAGCAGCGGAGGTTGCAGCGGTCGGTCACCGCCATCCTCAGGTAATTCAATTTTCGTCCATGGTTGTCGAAAAGCGCTGCCATTTTGCTGTTATCAGGCTTTAAAGATATTCATATTCTGGCAATGCCCTGTCGTTGTTTGAAGGGCGCAGGACGCCATATGACACGGGTGTGCGCAATTATGTTGATTTCCCGGACAGTTGCCGCACGATAACGTCCATTTCCGCGTTAAATTTGCATGGTTTCGGGTATGATCCGGAATAAGCGCCTGCCGGTTGGGCGGCTGAACAACGACCAGTTTATGATGAATCAGTATAGGGTATTGACATTTGGGATCACGCGACAACTGCTGGGTGCCAAAGAGGCAGTCATCGAAGTTGACGGGAACACCGTGGGAGCGCTAAGGCAGGCACTGTCGACGCGATTTCCAGAGATTAAGGACCTCAACTCACTATACATTGCCGTCAACAGCAGCTATTCTGAAGAAGACCAAGTCCTGGGTCCGGATGATGAGATCGCACTGATCCCCCCCGTGAGCGGCGGGTAGGATTTCTTTTGCATTTTCAATTTATTGCCTAACTTCATTGCTGGTCACATTTTGTTTCACGCAACCCTCTAAGACATGATCAAAATAACAGAGAAGCACATTGATGTTCAGAAGGTGATTGATACAGCTTCGAGCCTTAACGCCGGAGCTGTAAATGTTTTTATTGGAACCGTGCGGAACTCCGCGCATGGTAAGAATGTCGTCTGGCTCGAGTACGAAGCGTATGAGACCATGGCGGTGTTAGAGATTAGAAAGATTATTGACGAGGCGGCATCGCGATGGCCTCTATTAGGATGGGCGGTGAGCCATCGAATCGGAACACTGCGGCCTGGAGAAACGGCTGTGGTGGTGGCGGTATCCACGCCACATCGAAAGGATTCGTTCGAAGCTTGTCAGTTTATCATCGACACCTTAAAGGAACGTGTGCCTATCTGGAAGAAGGAGGTATTCGAAGGAGGAGAAGAATGGGTATCAGCCAGACCAGCTATGGCGGTAAAGGCATAACGATTTTTACCAAGGTGAACCCGGATAAGTCCGTGCTCACGCTTGAAAAGGAAGCCATCGTTGTATGGCTTCTTTTTTTGTACTGTAATAGGAAGCAAAGGAAGCAAAGTATTTTAACCGCAGAGGCGCAAAGACGCTAAGGTCCGCAATGGCTTTTTGTCAGTGCATAAATTAAAGCCGGGCAATCACCATTCTCCCCATTGCTGTCCAACGTATTTCTTAACCTGCTGGATAGGATAGTAAACTCAGTGAAAAGCATATTCAGATAAGGAAGGAGTAATGATGATACGCTATGCTGATGACTTTGTGCTGATGGGGAAAACCTTGAAAGAAGAAGTACTCATGAAGCTGAAAGCTATACTGAACCGTATGGGACTGAGCCTAAATAAGAGAAACGCTAGGACTATCCCTCAAAACAATGGGACATTACAAACCTCAAGAAGTGGTTGCGTCATTGAATGACATACTTCGAGGATGGCTGAATTACTTCGACATCCCCGGGGTAAGTTATCCGTTCATAGCCAAAAAGCAGCTGAACTCCTACCTGCGAACCCGCTTGTTACGGTACTTTCACCGCAAAAGTCAAAGGAAGAGCCGCCTGTATCGCAAACAGGCATTTGAGCTATTGGTTCACAAGTACGGACTGATAGACCCAATAAAGTATTCCCCAAGACTACCTGTGAACACTTGAGACGAACATTCCAGCGAAAGCCGTATGCGGGAAAACTGCACGTACGGATTGATGAGGGGGGGAAGGTAACAAGGTCCGAAAATGTGGTCCATCCCTTTACCGCTTTTTATCTTCTCTCTACTCTACCGGTTAAAATACTTTGCTTCCTCCGCGCACCCTTCCAGCAAGTTCTTTTGCCCGTAATAACGAAAGGCCGCCTCTTTCGAGACAGCCTCTACTTAGATCGTCAAAATTTCTGTTAAGCGATTACGACCACAACAGCGAGAATCACTATGACGGCCATAGCGAAACCAGTGAGCGTGGCGATGATCAAATCTCTGTGTATAGGATTGATCTGGGTTCTGTTGATTGTCTTCATAGTCAACTATAGTTTAAAAGCCATACGCAAGATGCGCATAAAAGTTTTGAGTTTCGGCGTTCAATATGTCGAAATTTCGAAAAAAACTTTGCAGTAGTGTGTATCTTTTTGGGATTTCCGCATTTAGGAATTAGTCTAACGGTTGTAAAAATAACGCCTTGTGTTAAAGGAAGACATTCAGCGCACGGATCTGTTGATGCAGGAAAAATCCACAATTGAGAAGTCTCAGCTTGATCCGGCGCATTTCAAGCCGTTATATGAAAAATATTTTAAGCGTATTTTTCTGTTTGTGCATCGCCGTGTGGGTGACAAAGAGACAACCGCGGATATCACGTCACAAATATTTCTAAAAGCCCTGACGAATATAAATAAATATGAATCGAGGGGGTTACCTTTTTCAGCCTGGCTTTTCAGGATTGCATTCAATGAGTGCAACGACTTCTTTCGCAAGACCAAGCGCGATAGACTTGTATCACTGGATTCAGTAACCGTTAACGAGCTCTTTGAAGACCTTACGGCAGAATACGGGCTTGACGATTTGCGCAGAAAACTTCCTGATATGCTGCAACAGCTTTCTGCTGAAGAACTGCAACTGATCGAGTTGAGATATTTCGAGCAGCGTCCGTTTCGGGAGGTGGGTGATATACTCGGCATTTCCGAAACACACGCGAAGGTGCGGGTCTATAGGACGCTTGATAAAATGAAGAAGATGTTTATGAAACGGCAGTGAGCCTACATCTCGAACGAAATCGGAGATCATGAAGATTAAGATCAATTCCATGGAGACCAATTCAAACCTTTCGGACGACGAGATCCGGAGCTATATGAATTTTGATAAGATTGTTGAGAGCGCTCGAAAGCATTCGGCCAAGCGGCGCATCCGCTATTCCTGGATTGCGTTGCCCGCCATATTGGCGCTGGTGTCGGTTTGGCTCGTGATCGACAATCATCGGCAAAACGAGGGTCGCTCAACACATTTGGCAAAAGCTTCAAAGATTGGTTCAAGCGGAAGCCACGAGACGGCGAATGACTCGGAAGGTCCCGCCAATCCAGGTCGCCAGTCGGCCACGACGGATTCGACGAGCGCGTCTGAAAAACGTACGGCATCGGACGTGAATGCCGCGGGTGCAAAGGGAAGGCGGAATCGGGCGCTCGAAAGCACTAAGTCTGAGTCGCCACGCAAAATAAGTTCCGCTCGTTCAATTCCAGGCGCGGCCAATGAGCTCCCAAAACAATCGGTTACTCCGCCCGGAGAGACTTCTGCGAAAGATACCTATGTGCAGGCCGAGCCACGGCAGGGATATACGCATCTTTATGCTTACTTCAGTGAACAGCTATCGTATCCTCCACAGGCTGTGAAGGATTCCATTGAGGGTATTGAGACGGTATCCTTCACCATTGATGAACGAGGAAGACCCACGCACATATCGATCACGCATTCTCTTGGGTCCGCCTTTGATCAGGAAGCGATCAGGTTGATCCGCGAGATGCCCGACTGGACCCCGGCAACTCTAAACGGGAGCCCGGTAGCCAGCCAGTTGTCAGTTCCGTTGACGTTTCAGCTTAAGCGGATCAAAAAACCCTGATTATGCGTTCCCTGATCATCCTGATATTTTTTGTGCTGAGTGTGGTGCTGGCTAAGGCGCAGCAGTTTCACCATGCGTACACGATCCAGTTGCCTGACTCGATTGTAAAAGTTCAACCTGTCCGCGCCGACCTGAACAACGATGGGCTACTGGACATCCTTTTGCTATCAGCCACCACCTCTGGAAATGCGTATCTGCAGGTGGTAAAAGGCGACACCGCCAGCACGCCATTCTTGCATTGGCAAGCCACAAGGCTCGCGGGGCCGCTCAAGTCTTTCGGGGTTACCGACTACGACCACGACAACCGACTCGACCTGGTGATGTCTACGACAACCGGACAAGTGGCGGTTTATCTCAACCGCGGAAATTTTACATTTTCAGAAAATTTGCTGACTGTGCCTGCGTTCTCCGAGCTGCTCATTACCGATCTCGACGAAGATGCTAAACCGGAATGGATCTTGAGTGACCGCCAGGCCAGTGTGAATAAACTAATGGTTTTTCAACAAGCGAGCGCCTTTATGTGGAAATTGGCGCACGATTCCCTGATGGTCGCTGCGCAATCCCTGGCGCTCACCGATCAAAACTACGATGGCCGCCCCGACGTTTTTGTATCCGGTGCGGTATCCGCTGATTCTGTCGTCTCCACCGTTTTATTGAGTGATGGGCACCTCGGACTCAGGCCAAAAATGAAATTTGATTTTGCCGGAAAGGTTTCGTCCGCGGAAGTTAACGCCGACGGTGTATTCGACTTCGTAGTCATGGGTGCAAATCACAGCGGTGTAGTGGGCACGCGTCTTTACAGAAGCGCGGCAGGCACCCACGATTCTGCCGACTTGCCAGTCGCCTTCACGGAAGGATCCCCTTTTCTAGCCGATATGAATTCGGATGGCATCGTCGATTATAATTACCGTGGAAAGAAGGGCAGTGACACGTTGAACGTTATTCAGTATGCATCGAACAATTTCGATACTATTCCGTCCGCCGGGTACCGTTCCCATCTGTTTGGCGATGAAGATCGTGACGGCGATCTCGATTTATTGGTTGTGTCTGAAACGACACGGACGCACTTAATAAGCTATACGAATATGACGCACGCGAATCTGCCGCCGTCATTGCCAAAGAATGCGGTCGCGTTGCCGGTGTTCGACCGCAATTTCTTTTACTGGGATGCTTCCCTTGATGATCACACGCCACAGGCGTCAATTACCTACGATCTGTACATCGATGGAACGGGGGCATTTGCTGCGGAATTTGACCTGCTCAATGAAAAGCGATTAAGTGTTACGCATGGTAACAACGGAACACAAAACTTTAAGCTACTGCGCAACTTACCCGGATCACAATTTGCTGTTCAAGCTGTTGATAATGCCTTTCACGCGAGCCGCCCTTGCATTGGCACCGCGTCTCCTTGTGCCTCCAGCACAGCGGTCAGGCTTCTGTTGTGCAAAGGTGAGGAGTCCACCTTGCAAGCCCCTCATGAAGTGTTGTGGTTTTCATTTTCCAACGGTTACCTGGGCAAGCACCTTACCCTTCAGCTCTCGGCTTCCTCCAGCGATACGGTATTCTATTATGATCCTGCCAAAAAGGGTTGTGACGGTTTGAAGGTCTGGACCGTGATGGTTAGCAACGATACCTTGCGTAATACGGTGGAACGCCATGCCTGTGAAGGGCAATCTTTACATTTTGAAGTCGAACCTGGATGGGATCACGTGATTTGGCAGAGCTATACGCGCGGTCCTCTGGGAACAGGACAATCGATAAACAGCGTCGTGTCTGGCGCCGACACTGTTACGGCGATCATGACAAACGCTGCCGGTTGTACGAGAAGAGACAGGACCGTGGTGAAGATCAGTGCGCCTGTTGTTACGGTGACGCCCGCTGATGTCAGAATCGCCCGTGGCTCCGCCGTGCAATTGGTGGCCAGTGGTGCAACGCGATACGAATGGCGGCCGGCGGAGGGATTGTCGGCGGCGAACATTTCCAATCCGGTGGCATCGCCGGAGGTAACGACTGCATTCGTCGTGACAGGATATGATTCTCTCGCGTGTTTCAGCACAGCACAAGTGACCGTCTCCGTTGAGAGCGGGGGCTTTGTCCCTAACCTGTTTACACCGAATGAGGACGGCACAAACGATGAGATCAAGATTTACGGACTGACCGGGGTACACGATTTCATTTTCACCATTCACAATCGGGAAGGTAGCGTTGTTTACCGCACCACCAGCTTGAGCGAGGCAACACAAAAGGGTTGGGATGGTATGCGACAAGGTACGCGACAACCAGCGGGCGTGTACTTCTGGAAAGTGAAAGGCGAGCTGGTCTCTGGCGAAAGGTTATTGTTAAATGGCAAAGACTCAGGGTCAATTGTTCTTGTCAGGTAGGCATGGCGTTGTAAGCATCGTGTTTACACTCGCATTGACGGCGATGATATTGCCGGCAAGGGCACAGTATTTTCAATTCAGCCAATACCAATTCACTCCCCAGCGGATTAATCCAGCACTGGTGGCCAGTTCCGACTATGCACAGGTTGCTTTCATTTATCGTAATCAGAGCACGGGGGGTGGCTTCCGTCTGAGTAGCAACTCGCTTAATGCGATGTACCCGTTGCAGTCCAGAGAGGGCCGGCGTTGGTCGGGCATCGGCATTTCGCTGCTGGATGATCGCTCGGGGCAGGCCGGAATTTTCGTCACGCAGGAGGCTGGCCTGGCCTATGCCGTCAACCTATTTATCGCGTCCGACCAATCGCTTGGACTAGGTGTGAAGGCGCTGTACCAAAGTCGTCGCATAGATCTGGGTGGCCTCTTCACCGGATCGCAGTACATTCCGGATCGGGGATTTGATGAATCTCTGTCGCCGGGCGAGAACTTTGGCGAGTTGAAAAGCGACTACTTTACGTTCAGTATGGGGCTTCACTGGCAAAAGGAAGATACGGATGGAACGGTTGTGGGTTACGCGGATATTTCCTTCTTTGATTTAAACCGGCCTGAAGAACAATTCATTTCGACGTTTGCGTTGAATCCCACGCTGGTAGCAGGAGGTGGCATTCGGGTGTATCGCGGGAAAAAAGTAAGTGTGTTTCCCCAGGTCTTGTACACCCGTAGCGCAGCTAACAACGTAGTCAATGCAGGCGCTATTTTTCGCTATGACCTGGGCGCGTATCATCAGGAAGAGAATCAATATGTCGACCTTATGACCAGTTATGTATTTGGCCGCTCTGCCGTCCTGGGCATGCAATTTAACAACCCGCGATTCGCCGTGGGCGTGAGCTATGATTTTCCCATCTTTTTTCACAACGTTGGCAATACGGGTGCCGTCGAAGTAGGTCTCGTGATCAGAAAGGAAGTTATTAAGAACAGTCGGGCGCGTCGCGAAAAGCGGCGTAAGAAAAAAAGCCCTCCATTGGAACAGAAGTCGAAACGATTGACGGCATCGGTTGGTGTAAGGAAACCCGCCGCGGTGAAAGCTGTCCGTGATTCAGCGAATGTCACCATGCTTCCATCAACGATGAGCGACCGCCTGCGGCAAAAGCAGGACTCAATTGCTGCTCAGGGACAGGCTGGTATCATCCAGCATGATCCGCTCATTCTCGAAAAAGCGACACTTCGATTCAATTTTGAGTTTAATAGTGCGACACCCAGTGCGGACGCCCGCGGATACCTCGACGAGTTGGTGAACGCGTTACGGGACAATCCCGACCTTCGGTTGCAGTTGGTGGGTCATACTGACAACGTCGGTTCCGATAAATTCAACCTGCGGCTGTCACTGTCTCGCGCACAGGCATTCATGGACTACGTTGTCCAACGCGGTATTGATGCGTCCAGGGTAACCGTTGATGGTAAAGGCATGCGCGAGCCGCTGAACAGCAATGCCACGGCAGCGGAGCAGGCGCTGAACCGGCGGGTGGAAATGACCATACTATATGATCATTGATCTTCAATGGCCTCATCTAAGGATTGTGCGCTCTTGGCAACCGGTACGATAGGCATCAGGGCAGTTGCGCATCCATTCAATCCGACTCATGAAATTCCTTGCCGCAATGCGGGCATCGCACCGCCCGCTTCTTCCGATCATTGTGCAGCAATTCAAAAAAGCCCGATGAGAGCACGCCGGCAGGAAGTGCCAGTAGCGCCACGCCCGCGATAGCAAAAATACCACCCAGGATTTTGCCGAGAGAGGTTATCGGTACAATGTCACCATATCCAACCGTGGTGAGTGTGGCAATACCCCACCACATGGTGGCAGGAATACTGCTGAATTTATCAGGTTGTGCATCGTGCTCAACGTAAAACATCGCGAAGGAAATGATCACCAGGATGAAAAGAATAAACAGAAAACTCAATACGAGTTGTTCTTTCCGTTCAATGATGACACGCTTGAATATTTCCAGGGCATGTAAGTAGCGCGCGATCTTGAACATCCGGAACAGCGACATCAGGCGGAAGATCCGCAGTACCCGCAGGTCCAGCGGGAGGAACGCCAGATAAAGAGGCAGGAACGACAGGAGATCGATGATTGCCAGAAGAGTCGTCGCGAACTTTAGCCGGCCCTTTATGGGATGGCGATATTTAGGCTTCTCTACGATAGAGTAGACACGGGCGATATACTCGATAGTAAAGAAGATCAGCGAGAAGTTCTCAAACTGCTGAAAGAACTTTCCGTACTCATGATCGATCGACCCCACCGAATCAATCATGATGATGAGAATGTTCAAAATGATGACGATCACGAGACAAAACTCGAATATACGTTCGGCCACTCCGCCGCGTTCCGTGGGTTCGAGTGTGATGTAGATTCTCCTGCGAAAAGTCATGCCTTAATCGCGTTTGAAGTCAGACTTGCCGCCGGTCTTTTCCATCAACCTGACTTCTTCAATCCGGATATCGTGCGAAAGCGCCTTGCACATATCGTAGATGGTCAGTGCCGCAACCGTTGCGGCCATCAACGCTTCCATCTCTACTCCGGTTTTGGATTCGACCACCGCCTCGCTGTCTATCACAATGCGATCGTCGGCCACGTGGATCCTCACCTGGCAGTTGTCGAGTCCGATCGGATGACAAAAGGGAATAAGCGATGAGGTCTGTTTGGCGCCCATTACCCCAGCGATAATCGCCGTCTGAAATACCGGCCCTTTGCGGGTAATCAATTCATTGTTCACAATCTGATCAATGATCTCTTTTCCCGGGACTACAATGGCCTGTGCGCGAGCCGTACGTCGGGTTACTGGTTTACCCGATACGTCTACCATGGCTGGATTTCCGGCCTTGTCGACGTGTGAAAATGTCTTTTTACTCATGTACCTTGTAAACGGAACAATGCAAGATATAAGATAATTACGATGGTCACTGTAACAGAAGCTTCGGCAATGGTGTTGGCAAATGTTTCTGCCACGGAGATAAGGGACGTGCCGATCGAGGACGCGGTGGGCAGGGCGCTGGCCGAAACCGTGTCGGCCGATCGCGACCTGCCACCCATAGACCGGGTCACGATGGACGGCATCGCGCTTTCTTTTGAGACGTGGTCAGGAGGGAAGATGTCTTTTGAAGTTGAGGGTATTCAGGCAGCCGGCACGCCGCAGGGTACCCTTCGCCACGCTGATCGTTGCCTCGAAGTGATGACGGGCGCTGCGTTGCCTGCGGGTGCGGACACCGTTGTTCCGTACGAGGAACTGCGGCTGGATGGCCGGAAGGCAGAACTGACGACCAATCAAATCGCGCGCGGACAAAACATTCATCGCAGAGGTAGTGATGCAAAAGCCGGAACGCCGCTGCTGCAACCGGGTATCGTGATTTCTCCTGCAGAAGTAGCCCTGCTTGCAACGGTTGGAAAAGATGTGGTCAAGGTCTTTGAATTTCCATCGACAGCCATCCTATCTACGGGCGACGAACTCGTTCCGGTAAGCCACCATCCTGCGCCACACCAGGTACGTCGTTCGAATACTTATGCCATTCTGGCCGCCATGAAGTTATTAGGATGGCCAGCGACAGCCTTTCACCTGCCCGATGATCGGGAGGTCATAACCGCGCAACTGAAGAACATTTTGGCGGAACACGACACCGTCGTCTTATCGGGTGGCGTATCAAAGGGAAAATTCGATTTCATCCCTGGAGCGCTCGAGGCGAACGGCATCGTAAAGCAATTCCATCGCGTGAATCAACGGCCGGGAAAGCCGTTCTGGTTTGGCACCTCACCCGATGGACAAAAGACCGTATTCGCCCTGCCCGGCAATCCGGTTTCCACCTATCTCTGTTTCTTCCGATATGTTCGACCGTGGATACTCAGGCGCCAGCAGATTGAAGAAGCTCCCCAGTACGCAGTGCTCGCCCATGATTTTGATCCCCCGGCCGGAATGACATACTTCCTGCAGGTCGCCGTGAGGAATGAAAATGGCGTATCGATCGCTTATCCCGATGCAGGCGGCGGATCGGGCGACCTGGCGAACCTCAAAGGCGTGACGGGCTTTCTTGAGATCACCGATTCAAACGGCACGGTCAGTAAGGGTCAGGTATTTCGCTACTATCCGTTTCGATTCTAGAGGAGATGCCTGTTAAAGCCCTGATCGCGCCTGACAAATTTAAAGGCTCGCTTTCCGCTATGGCGGTGGGAGAGGCGATCCGCGACGGATTGTTGCAGGCAAATCCATCGATCGTATGCGAAATCGTTCCGCTGGCGGATGGTGGCGAGGGTACATCGGAGGTGTTGACCAGGTATTCCAACGGGACCTTTCGACACGTCGATGCCCGGGATCCTTTGCTGCAAAGTATCACGGCGCCCTATGGGGTGTCGCAAGATGGACGCACCGCGTTTATCGAAATGGCAGCGGCATCTGGGCTACACCTTGTGCCCGTTGCTGCGCGCAATCCGCTCAACACAACCACCCAGGGCACCGGGGATTTAATCCGGCATGCGCTCGATCGCGGTGTTCGCAACTTCTGCGTGGGAATAGGTGGCAGTGCCACCAACGATGCGGGTATGGGCGCCATGATCGCGCTCGGCGTTCGTTACTACGACGACACGGGTGCCCCACTGGACGGGTGTGGTGCGTCGCTGCGAAAAGTCCAACGCATCGATGTCTCGCATCTGCATTCCGCACTGCGCGAAGCGTCATTCACCATCTTCTGTGATGTCGACAATCCGCTGTACGGACCCCGTGGCGCCGCGCATGTGTTCGGTCCGCAGAAAGGGGCCACGCCGGCAATAGTAGAAGCGCTCGACAACGGCCTGCGCCACTACGAAAGGGTCCTGCAACGGTATGGCTACATGAACACTGATTTTCCGGGCGCCGGTGCCGGTGGCGGTTTTCCCGTTTCCCTCGCTGTGTTTAGCCGGGCCGTTATACGTCCGGGTATCGACTTCATAATGGATTTCGTGGGCCTTGAGCGAAAAGTTCGCGCTGCCGACGTGGTCATAACAGGTGAAGGAAAGCTCGACGAACAAACCCTGTCTGGTAAGGTGGTTAAAGGCGTGGCTTCGCTAGCTTCCCGACTCGGCAAGCCATTGGTAATCGTTGCCGGCTCCGCTTCTCTCAACGAGGCCGACACCCGCCTTTTGGGAGCCAGGCAGGTGATTACGCTGGTGAATGATCAAACCCCCACAGAAGAAGCTATTTTACATGCTTCTGCGCTGATTCGGGAGCGTGTGCGGGAGAATTATTTCAACATAACTGGCTCTCGGTAATCACCCGGGTTTGCCGTGCCGGCAATAGTGTTTAAATTTGACCCCCCGCAGGCCATTTCTAAAATGAACCTGGCAGGTCGTTTAACATCAATTTTCAGGAAGCATGTTTGATAATTTAAGTTATAAGCTGGACAAGGCCTTTCAGGGTTTGAAAGGACAGGGGCGCATCACGGAAATCAACGTGGCTACCACGATTAAGGAAATTCGCAAGGCCTTGATCGACGCCGACGTCAATTATAAGGTGGCGAAGGAAGTCACCGATGATATCAAAGAAAAAGCGATGGGCCAGGATGTGCTCACCGCCATTTCTCCCGGGCAACTGCTGGTGAAGATCACCAACGATGAGCTTACCGAACTGATGGGAGGGCGCAGCGAAGACATCAAAATCGAAGGCAACCCTGCCATTATACTTATTGCTGGTTTGCAGGGTTCTGGTAAGACTACGTTTTCCGGAAAACTGGCCAACTATCTCAAGAAACAAGGCCGTTCGGTGCTGCTCACGGCCTGTGATATCTATCGTCCGGCGGCGATCGACCAGCTCAAGATACTGGGTGAGCAGGTAGGTGTGGAGGTTTATGCCGAGCCGGAAAACAAGGACGCCGTAAAAATTGCCAGCAATGCGCTTGAGTATGCGCGCAAGAATAATCATCGCATTGTAATCGTCGATACGGCGGGTCGACTGGCCGTCGATGAGGAGATGATGAATGAGATTGCCCGGTTGAAAAAAGCCCTTAGCCCGTCCGAAACCCTGTTTGTAGTAGATTCGATGACGGGTCAGGACGCCGTGAATACGGCCAAGGCCTTCAACGACCGATTGAACTTTGACGGCGTCGTACTCACGAAACTTGATGGCGATACCCGTGGCGGTGCCGCCCTTTCGATCAGGCGTGTGGTCGACAAGCCCATCAAGTTCATGAGCCTTGGCGAAAAGATGGATGCCCTTGACCGGTTTTATCCCGATCGTATGGCCAGCCGTATCCTGGGTATGGGCGACGTGGTTTCACTCGTCGAGAAAGCCCAGGAAGTTTTCGACGCCGATGAAGCGGCGCGACTAAACAAGAAGATCCGGAAGAATCAGTTTGACTTCAACGATTTCCTTTCTCAGCTCGAACAGGTTAAGAAAATGGGTAACGTGAAGGACCTCCTCAGTATGATACCGGGCGTAGGGAAGGCCATGAAAGGAATTGACATCGACGATAACAGCTTCAAGCCCATTGAAGCCATTATTCGTTCGATGACGAATTACGAACGCGAGAATCCCGACATTATCAATGGAAGCCGGAAGAATCGGATTGCCGTTGGAAGTGGGACAACGGTTTCGCAAGTCAACCAACTGCTCAAGCAGTTTGGCGACATGCGTAAACTGATGAAGACCATGAATAAGATGGGTGGAGGCAAGCGCGCGATGTCGGCCCTTAACCCGTTCGGCCGATAAAGGATCACCCGGAAGTCCTGCGTTATGGCGGGCAAGATATACCGTCGCGGCGGGGTTTGAGCCGAAAAGATACCACTGTCCAGAAAACCATAGATGAGAATGGGAGTTGCGGTTATCGATTGTGCTGCTCAGAAAGCATCTGCGTTTCAATGACTTAAAGACTGCGGAGCGGATGTTGATAGTGAGGGCCGATTTGCGCCACGACTTTTTGTAAAAATTACCTACCCACGGGTAAACCAAATGGCAAATTATGTCGTTCTTAACCATAGTTTACAGGTTGTTATATATAGGTTTAAGAATGCCCCGACTACTCGGGGCATTTTTACATTTTAGAATGAATACCTAACTTTTGAACTTCACTAACCAAACTCCAAACATCAGAATGACCATGAAAAGAATTACATTTTTGCTGCTCGCTGTTGCGATGACCCTTACATCATTCGGACAAGAAAAGAAACCCCTTAGTCCGAAGGCGACAGTTGAGGGTAAAATTGGTGCCGCAAAAGTCACCATCGTTTATTCTCAACCCTCTGCAAGAGGAAGAAAGATGATAGGCGAAAAGGAACCATTCGGAAAAGTATGGCGCACAGGTGCGAATGAAGCCACCACCATCGAGTTCGACAAGCCTGTTAAGATCGAAGGGAAAGACGTGCCGGCTGGCAAATATGCGTTGTTCACCATTCCCAACGAGAAAGAGTGGACTATCATCCTGAACAAGGAATCCAATCAGATGGGAGCGTTCAATTATCAGGAGGATAAAGATTTGCTCAGGGTAAAGGTTGCGTCCTCGAAGACACCTGCTTTCGTCGAGACGTTCAATATTTCAATTGGCAAGGATGATATCCAACTGAAATGGGAAGATACCGCCGTGGCCTTTAAAGTGAAGGGTTGAGTTGATCGCAAAAAAATAATTGAGCCGCGCTGCTAGCGTGGCTTTTTTTTTTGACCAAATTGCTATTGTTGCATTCGCAGCACGAGGGGATCAAATCTGCGATATAGTATGCGAATCCTGGGCCGTTCAGACAAAGTCGATCTTCCACAGTTAGGTGTATATGACATTCATGCCAAAGTGGATACAGGCGCCTATACTTCCAGTTTGCACTGTCAGTCGGCGGAGGTCGTTAGTAATGTTCTTGAATTTGTGTTGCTGGATGAAGAACATCCCGAGTTCACGGGTTCCCGATTTCGTTTTACTGACTATGAAGTGCGTGACATACGCAACTCGTTTGGAGAAGTGGAGCGACGGTTTGTTATTGTCACTACGATGAGGATATTTGACGAAGACGTTACCACAGAATTTTCGTTATGCAATCGCGGTTCGCTGAAATTTCCGGTACTCATCGGAAGGAAGATTCTGCGAGATCGATTCCTGATCGACGTTGATCAAAAGGATTTATCATTTAAGCAGAAGCGAAGAAAGAGCCTGGCGCGAAAAAAATAGACCAACGGCGAACTTCGTAGCTTTCATCTCTCTCATCTCAATTCAGCACCTTATTTAACTTCAACCAGATCGTTTATGAACATCGCCATTCTTTCGCGGAACGCAAAGCTGTACTCCACGCAGCGCCTGAAACAAGCAGGCGAGGCAAGAGGGCACAAGGTCGAGATCATAGATCATATGAAATGCGTTTTATTCATTGAGAAAAAGAACCCCGTTGTGTTGTACCAAGGCCGGCGTCTCGACTATTTCGATGCGATCATACCACGTATCGGTGCGTCAGTAACCTTCTACGGAGCGGCAGTCGTTAGGCAGTTTGAAATGATGAAAGTGTTCACGGCCGTGGAGTCGCAGGCGCTTATTCGATCGCGCGACAAACTGAGAAGCCTTCAGATCCTTTCCCGGGCGGGACTCGGTTTGCCAAAAACGATCTTCATGGACTACTCCCGTGAAACGGAGGGAATAGTGGAAGCAGTGGGGGGCGCACCGGTGGTCATCAAGCTGCTCGAGGGTACGCAAGGGCTAGGGGTAGTGCTCGCAGAAAACAAGAAGGCTGCCAAGTCTGTGATCGAAGCATTCCACGGTTTGCACGCGCGGATAATTGTGCAGGAGTTCATCAAGGAAGCCAAGGGCGCCGACATTCGCGCCTTTGTCGTGAATGGAGAAGTGGTGGGTGCCATACGAAGACAAGCCAAGGAGGGAGAATTCCGGTCTAACCTTCACCGGGGAGGAACAGCCACGGTGGTGAAGCTAAGCAAGGCTGAAAAGCATGCGGCCATTACAGCGGCGAAGAAGGTCGGCCTTGATGTGGCAGGTGTTGACATGATCCCTTCCAACCGCGGACCCCTTATACTCGAGGTAAATTCGTCTCCGGGGCTCGAAGGAATTGAGGGCGCAACACAAGTTGATATTGCGGGTAAAATTTTTAAGTATCTTGAGGTCAAAGCGAGTAAGAAGAAAATCCAGAAGGACAAGGTGAACGCTTAACCAAAAGATAACGATTTGCGAAAAATTGTAATTGCCGGACAGGAAATCATGCCTGGCGAGTTCCGTGAAATAGACATCAACATTGCGCGGCTACCGTCCCACACAGTTATCGATACGCCTATCTATGTTTCGCGCGGACCGGAAGACGGTCCCGTGCTGGCCTTAACGGCGGGCATGCATGGAGACGAAATCAACGGGATGGAAATCGTCAGACGGATGCTCGACACGGGGTTAAACAAACCGCGGCGTGGTGTTACCATTTGCATGCCCATCGTGAACCTCTACGGTTTCCTGAACTTCTCGCGCGACGTGCCCGATGGGAAAGATATCAACCGCTCATTCCCCGGTAGCAAGAATGGCTCGTTGGCAAGTCGGGTCGCCTATCACCTTATGCGCGAAGTCATCCCTCACATCGACTATGGAATCGACTTTCATACCGGTGGCGCTATGCGCACAAATTATCCCCAGGTAAGAGCGGTACTGAAGGAAGGTATTAACACCGAGCTTGCCAATGCATTCGGCGCGCCCTTTACCATTGACGCGCCATACCGGCCGAATTCCCTACGGAAGGAGGCGGCACGAAAGGGCAAGAATATAATTGTCTACGAGGGAGGCGAATCGTTGCGATTCGATCAGCATGCTATCGAAGAGGGAATATCCGGGACCCTTCGGCTGATGAGACACCTCGAGATGATCGACTGGGCACCGGAGCCAACGGAAACGAATCGCGTGATCTGGAGTACCTCCTGGATAAGAGCCCGGAATGCGGGATTGTTTCAGGCGAACGTCCAGTGCGGCCAGTTGGTGGGCGCAGGAGAGTGGGTAGGAACGATCACGGACCCGTTCGGAGAATTCAAGGAACAGATCGTGGCACCGCAGAAGGGCTATGTGGTGGGATTGAATAATATCCCCGTGATCAATGTGGGAGACGCGTTGATGCATTTGGGGATGGACAATTTTTGCAAACTGGGAACGCCTATTGCAGTCTGATTAAATAGCTTCGGGGCCAGTTCTTGCCCGTGACAAGCAGTGCATTGGAGTTCTTGTCGAAAGCAATCCCGTTAAGTTCATTGGTATTCGGGAACGTGCGCCTGATCTCGTCCACTTGCGCCGACAGGTCGAGCCGACCTACAACCTTGCCGTTGGAGGGATCGATCTTAATGATGGTGGATGTTTCGTACACGTTAGCAAATATGTAGCCATTCACGTACTCCAGCTCATTGAGATTCTTGATGGACGTGTTTCCATCCTTGACAGAAAGTGTACGCACAATTTTGAAATTAGTCGTATCGAGAAAGTACAATTTATCGGTACCGGCACTCATGATCAGGTCTTTGTTGTCGTGCGTCAAACCCCAGCCCTCATTCTCATACGTGAATTCACCCACCTGTTTGTAAGTGCGCGCATCGTAGACAAAGCCAATTTTTGTTTGCCAGGTGAGGTAATAAAGTTTGTGGTTCAGTACGGTCATGCCCTCCCCGAAATAACGGTTGTCCAACACGATCTTTTTGATATGTGTGCCCGTTCCGGGGTCCACCTCCGCAACCCATGATTTGCCATTCTGCCCGGTGCTTTCAAGTACCTTATTGTTGTGGATCGTCAGGCCCTCAGTAAATGCGTCGGTTTCGTGCGGCAGTGTGCTGATCACTGTAAAAGAAATATTGAGTGGGTCAACTGCGGTAGTCGCTTCCGTTGCCTTTTTTTCACCGCAGCCCAGCGCCACCAAAGCGAGCAGAACGGCAGGCAGTAGACGAATCTTCATCGAAATAGAAATTTACGCGATCGCAAAGTAGCTATAATCCTGCAATCTGCGCGAACGAACAGCAAATACCCGGCCAAAGTCCGGGTTGCTTCGAGGCAATCTTTACCGGGCGCCGGGGCATTGCCTGTCCGTCGCGAGAACCTGCGGTGTTTTGTGGAACCGGTGGAGGGAACGGTCGGGGATCGGTACAAAAATCATCCTCCCGCAGGTAGTATGGTCTCCACATCCTGAATGCTACAACGTGTGGGATATACGCAAACTTTGCCGGCGCGCCAGCGCCTGCAGGAAACCGTTCCTGAAGCGACCGGCTAATGAATAACCGGTTGACATTAGCGCGCTGCTTTTAGTTTTTTGGGTGCTGACTCAAGCAGATTCCTGATGTCTGTGTCGCCGCGAAGGTTATCCATCTGCCGGACTACCCAGGGAAAGCGTTTAATGATGTAGGGCGACGGAGGGTTAACCTGGTACTTTTTTGGGTTGGGGAGACAGGCGGCAATTTTCGCGGCTTCTGAGGCGGTCAGCGACTTGGCAGGCTTTCGAAAGTACGCGCGCGAGGCAGCTTCAATTCCATAGATGCCTTTGCCCATCTCGGCCACATTCAAGTACATCTCTAATATTCGTTTCTTTCCCCAAACGGCCTCGATCATAAACGTGAAGTATGCCTCAATCCCCTTTCTGACCCAGCTTCGTCCCTGCCAGAGGAATACGTTTTTGGCAACCTGCTGGCTAATGGTGGAGGCACCCCTCAGTTTTTTTCTCTTTTTGTCATGCGCGTCCATAGCCTTCTGGATACTTTTCACGTCGAACCCATTGTGATCCGGAAACAGTTGATCTTCTGCGGCCATGATGGCCAGGGGCGCTTGCGCCGAAATCTCGTCCATGCGAACGTAGTCGCGTTTCAGTCCATCACCCGACATCCAGCTCACCAGCTGCGTCACAGTAATAGGAGGATCGACCCATTTGAGAACGATCAGGTAAACGAATTGGGCGGCGAATAGAAAGAGAAGAACCTTCTTCAGCATCTGCCACAGCCGCAAAAAAAATTGGGGTACTGCCATAGCGCTTCGAAATTAACAAAAATGGACGGTCTGAAATGAATCTGATTGTCAAACAAAATTAATTGTACGGGTTACACTTATTTTTATTTTGTGTTTATATTGACCTCCACAATCGATTGCCGCATATCCACCGGAGCGTTTCGTCTATGGTGTTGAGCGGGCCTTCGTGGCTGAAGACGCGATAGTAATCAAAGCGTCAGGCAGCTGCCAGATGGTGCAATGTAACGGTGAGGCTACTAGCCGGGGGTTTATGAACAGAGTTTGACACGCATTTCTAACCATGAGCAAAGACGCATTTGTTATAGGTATCGACTACGGTACGGACTCCGTTCGCGCCATTATCGTGAATGCCCTTAGTGGCGAGGAGGTTTCCTCGTCCGTTTTTCATTACCCGCGATGGGGCGACCATCTTTACTGCCACGCAGAGACCAATCAATTTCGCCAGCATCCGCTGGACTATCTGGAAGGACTGGAAGCCGTGCTGCGACAATGCCTGGCTGCGGCGGGTAATGTGGTCCGCACATCGGTGCGTGGAATTTCCGTTGACACCACGGGCTCGACACCGATAGCGGTGGATCGGGAAGGAGTTCCGCTGGCCCTTCTTCCTGAGTTTGCAGACAATCCAAACGCCATGTTTGTTCTTTGGAAGGATCACACTTCGGTCAAGGAAGCCGCGGAGATCAATGCACATGCGCAAAAATTTGATACCGACTACCTGCAGTACGTGGGGGGCATTTATTCATCGGAGTGGTTTTGGGCGAAGCTGTTGCATGTGCTACGGGTCGACGAGCGTGTCCGCCGTGCTTGTCATTCATGGGTTGAACATTGCGACTGGATTCCTTTTGTCCTGACAGGAGGGAGGCAGGTCATGGCGCTGAAACGGGGGGTATGTTCAGCCGGCCACAAGGCGCTTTGGGCGCAGGAGTTCGGGGGGTTGCCTCCGGAAGAATTCTTCGCTTCACTGGATCCGGCGCTCGCAGGATTTCGTGACCGTATGTTCACCGATACCTATACTTCATCGACTGCGGCCGGCAAACTGAGCCCGTATTGGTCGGAACTATTGAATCTTCCTGGTGATGTGACGGTGGGCGTGGGGGCGTTCGATGCGCATATGGGTGCCGTTGGTGGTCAGATCGAACGGGGTTTTCTAAGCAAGGTCATGGGTACTTCGACTTGCGACATGATGGTCGCATCCTATGAAGAAATCGGTACAAAGTTGGTGCGTGGCATATGTGGACAGGTCGACGGTTCCATAATACCTGGCATGATTGGCCTCGAAGCAGGACAATCGGCATTCGGCGACACTTACGCATGGTTCCGCGACCTGCTGGCCTGGCCAATCGATAAGATGCTTGACAATTCTCATTGGCTTCCGCCGGAAGCCGTTGACAAGTTGCGCGTAGAGATGCGCGGAAATCTGATTCGCGCCTTATCCGACGCGGCTGTGGCGCTTCCAATGAGTGATGATGATCCTGTCGCGGTAGATTGGCTCAACGGGCGACGTACGCCAGATGCCAATCAGGAACTCTCCGCAGCCATGAGTGGGCTCAAGCTGGGAACCAGTGCGCCGCACTTGTTCAAGGCGTGGGTGGAAGCCACCTGCTTTGGCGCACGTGCGATCGTGGATCGATTCAATTCAGAGGGTGTAAAGGTTCAAGGCCTTATTGGCATGGGAGGCGTGGCACGCAAGTCGCCCTATGTTATGCAAACGATGGCCAATGTTATGAACATGCCGATCAAAATTCACCGCTCCGAGCAAAGCTGTGCCCTTGGCGCGGCTATGTTTGCCGCAACGGCCGCCGGTTTATATCCCCGGGTTGAGGATGCCATGGCCGCCATGGGCCAGGGTTTCGACATGACGTTCCTTCCTCAGCTGAATGCAGCAAGCGTGTATGGCAAGCGTTATGAACGATATCGCCGTCTCGCTGCCATCACCGAAGGTACGCCCAAGAACCAGCATGAAAAAGTCGTTAATCTATGAGCCGCTTTGACGACATCCGCGACGCTGCTTGTCGCGCAAACCGGCAACTTCCAGAACTGGGTCTCGTGCTCTTTACCTTTGGAAATGTGAGCGCCATTGACAGAAGCCAGGGCGTTTTTGCTATCAAACCCAGCGGCGTGCCCTATCGAGATCTCACATCCGACAAGATGGTAGTCGTAGATCTCGAAGGAAAGGTGGTGGAAGGAAAGTTGCGTCCCTCATCCGATACCCTCACGCATGCTGTGCTGTACAAGCATTGGGATGGCATTGGGGGAATTGTGCATACACATTCGAAATTCGCAACGGCCTGGGCACAGGCACAGCGTGACATTCCTTTGTACGGGACAACCCATGCCGATCACAACACGGTGGATGTTCCGTGCGCTCCTCCTATGACGGACGACATGATCCGAGGTGACTACGAGTATGAAACCGGGTTTCAGATAATGAATTGTTTTCGCGACCGCGGGCTCGATTACAAGAATGTTGAGATGGTCCTTGTGGGCAATCACGCACCCTTTACGTGGGGCGCATCGGCCGATAAGGCAGTTTACAACAGCGCGGTACTCGAGGCGGTGGCGGAGATGGCCTACGTGACCGAACAACTCAACCCCCAGGCGCCTCGTCTGAAAGACGCCCTCATTCAGAAGCATTACCACCGAAAACATGGCCCTGATTCTTATTATGGACAATAGCGCATGCACCACCCTTGCCATGAGGTTGAATCCGGTGAATGGCGGGCATCGGTCATGGGCCAATTCAAAACCGTAGCCACTATGCGGAAAGCAGGCTTATCACGGATGTTTGTCACGGCAGCGCTGTCATGGCTAATTTTAACCGGCTCGATGGCCCAGCAAGCCGACTATCCGATTCAGGCAGTGCCCTTTACTCAGGTAAAGTTTAATGACAAATTTTGGTTGCCTCGCATTCGCACCAATCATAAGGTCACTATTCCCGCGTCTTTCGAACGCTGTGAGGCGACCGGGCGCGTAAAGAACTTTGAAATGGCGGCTGCCCGGAACGGCGCGTTTTGCACGGTGTACCCGTTCGATGACACGGACATATACAAGACGATCGAGGGCGCGTCGTTTTCCTTGAGTTTATATCCTGACACGGCGATGGAATTATACATCGACACCTTAATACAAAAAATTGCCGCAGCGCAGGAACCCGACGGATACCTGTACACGGCACGCACCATCGATCCCCTTAAGACGCACAAGTGGGCGGGCAAAGAGCGATGGGAAAAGGAGCGTGAGCTCAGTCACGAATTGTATAACGCCGGACACCTGTACGAAGCGGCGGTCGCTCATTTTACGGCTACTGGTAAAAGGAACTTACTGGATATCGCCATTCGAAACGCCGACCTCGTGTGCGAAGTCTTTGGGCCGGGGCGACGACATGTTGCGCCGGGTCATGAGGTGGTTGAAATGGGACTCGTAAAGATGTATCGCGTTACCGGAAAAAAAACTTATCTCGAAACGGCGAAGGACTTTGTCCAGGAACGCGGACGGTATGCTGGATATGACCCGGCGAGCACCGACCCGTGGAAGAACGGCGCCTACTGGCAGGACCACGTTCCGGTAGTGGAACAAAAGGAAGCCGTAGGTCACGCAGTTCGCGCCGGCTATTTGTATTCGGCGATGGCGGATATTGCTGCGCTCACGAATGATAAACAGATGCTGCAGGCAATTGACACCATCTGGCAAAATGTGATTCAAAAGAAACTCTATGTGCAAGGTGGTATTGGTGCCGTGGGCGATGGCGAAAGGTTCGGTCAGAATTATGAATTGCCCAATGGATCAGCCTATAACGAAACATGTGCCGCCATTGCCAGCATCTATTGGAATCATCGCATGTTTTTGTTGCATGGAGACGCAAAATATATCGATGTGCTGGAAAAAACCCTTTACAACGGCATGATCTCAGGTGTTGGTATGGATGGAAATTCATTCTTTTACACCAATGCCATGGAAATCAGAAATGCGTTCAAGCACAGCGATATGGAGGTAACACGTTCCGGTTGGTTTACCTGTTCCTGTTGTCCTACGAATGTTACCCGTCTTGTTCCTTCGATTCCGGGATATGTGTATGCGACACGTAAGGGAGAGGTGTTTGCGAACCTCTTTGTATCAGGTAGCGCGATTGTCCAACTTGACGGCAAGCCTGTCGAGATTGTCCAGGAGAATAACTATCCGTGGGATGGCGGGCTTTCGTTCGAGGTCAATCCCCAAAAGGCACACGCCTTTGTCTTGCGCATCAGGATACCCGGTTGGGCCCGCGATGAAGCAATTCCTTCCGATCTTTACGCTTTTACAGGTGAAGCTAAGGCGAAGCCTCAGATTAAAGTCAATGGCAAAGCGGTTCCAATGGCTATATCCAACGGTTATGCTACACTCACCAGGACCTGGAAGAAGGGTGACCGCGTAGTCATTGACCTTCCCATGGAAATACGGGCGGTGGTTGCCAACAAGAACATCGCCGATGATCGGAACAAGGTCGCCTTGCAGCGCGGCCCGTTGATGTACTGTGCTGAATGGAAAGACAATGGCGGTAAAGTCAGCAACCTGATCGTTCCTGCCGGTACCGTCTTTACCACCTCTTTCGCACCGGACCTGCTGAATGGTGTACAGGTAATCCAGGGCCGTGTTCCATCGGTCGACGTGAAGAGCCCGACGGAGGTGGTGACTGCCGCGCAACCTTTTGTAGCCATTCCCTACTACGCCTGGGCGCATCGCGGCCCGGGCGAAATGATGATTTGGTTCCCGACGCAGGTCGTTGACCTTACCCTCATTTCGTCGGAACCCTAAGGTAAACGTTATGTGATTGATTCAATCATCCAAAAGATAGCCCCTAGAGAAAATCAGAGCCATGAGTAACATAGTAAAAGACTTGCGTAAGCTGGAGGTGTGGTTTATCACCGGAAGCCAGCACCTGTACGGAGAGGAAACCTTAAAACTGGTTGCGTCTCACGCGCAGGAAATTGCCCGTCATATCGACCACGATCCGACTATTCCCGTGACCGTTGTATACAAGCCCGTGGTAAAAACACCGGAAGAGATCGTCCATATTTGCCGTGAGGCCAACCAGTCGCCGGAGTGCATTGGCCTCATGGCGTGGATGCACACATTTTCACCGGCCAGGATGTGGATTGGTGGCCTGAAGATTTTGTCAAGGCCATTGTTGCATCTTCACACCCAATTCAACCGCGACGTGCCGTGGGCCACGATCGATATGGATTTCATGAACCTCAATCAAAGTGCACACGGCGATCGTGAGTTCGGGCACATGCTTACGCGAATGCGCATTCCCCGGAAGGTGGTGGTAGGGCATTGGAAGAATGCTGACGTCATTTCGCGTATAGCCATATGGTTGCGTGCCGCAGCGGGAT
>DATHKA010000538.1:0-12427 GCA_035489615.1 Chryseolinea sp. | reverse complement strand
CCTTCCCAATTGGTGTTCTTCTCTGAACGGAAGTGCGTCATAGCAGCATCCGGCCAGGAGTTCATATGGGGCCCGTTGTCGCTGGTATAAACGACAATCGTGTTGTTTGCCGCACCCATCTCGTCGAGCGCTTTCAGGATGGCACCGACTATCTCATCGTGTTCGATCATCCCGTCGATGTATTCGCTGTCGCCGTGCTCGTACCGGCCACGATGGTCAGCGCGAACGTGGGTACGCAAGTGCATGCGCGTTGCATTGAACCAGCAAAAGAATGGCTTACCGGCGCCTTGCTGGCGCTTCATGAAGTCGATCGCCGCGGCTGATGTCTCATCGTCTACGGTTTCCATTCTTTTCTTCGTGAGCGGACCGGTATCCTCAATTTTCTGCTTGCCTACTTTCCCAAAACGTGGATCGACCGTAGGATCATCTACAGTCGTGGCGGTCAGTTTAAGCACACCACGTGGTCCGAACTGTTTGATGTACGCAGGGTCCTTTGGATAATCAGGCAACTCCGGCTCTTCTTCCGCATTCAGATGGTAAAGATTACCGAAGAACTCGTCAAAACCATTCACGGTTGGCAACGATTCGTTGCGATCTCCCACGTGATTCTTCCCGAATTGTCCGGTGGCATAACCGAGATTCTTCATCAAACCACCAATGGAAGGATCCAATTGACTCATTCCCATTGGTGCGCCAGGAAATCCCACCTTGCTGAGACCCGTGCGAATGATGTGCTGGCCGGTTAAGAACGCCGATCGCCCCGCCGTACAGCTTTGCTCAGCGTAGTAGTGCAGGAGGGTTACTCCTTCTCTGCCGATACGGTCGATGTTTGGCGTTACGTATCCCATAAGGCCCATCGAGTACGCGCTGATATTCATCACCCCAACGTCATCGCCAAAGATCACCAGGACATTGGGCTTCTGTTGAGCTAAACTCACTGTGCCTATGCACAGCAGAACACATGTAAAAAACTTCCGTAACATAGTAACTATTGGTTGATTGGAATTTTGCGCTGTACAAATCTTGTACAACGGCTACGCATACAAATAGTAATGAAGTTGTGTATTAAGTAAGTGAAACGACCCGGTTCACCGTGATTAACCGTGAATCCAGCCCGTTGTGTGGCGGATTATCGACGCCCTGACCGCTAACAGCTTTCGTTGTGATCGCCTTTTCATAGGATGGCCGATGCGACTTCGCTTCCCGGACCAGGTCTGGTTCGAATAGCCTGAAGGTTGGTAAGTGTTTTCCTCCTGCTATCGTTGCCGTAATCCAAAAATGAGAATGCGCCTCGCCAGCATGATGTGATAGCCCGCCAGCGTTAAAGTATCCGTTTAATTTGACCGGAATTACCAGTACTTTTGTGTTGGTCCTCTCACCAAAGCATGCATAGCACAAAGGCGTTCGTCGCTCTCGTTGTCACCCTTCTGGCCTGCGGGGAAATATTCGGGCAGCCGGCAGGTGCCGATAGTCTCGAAAGATCTCTAAGCGCATCGCAGGGTGAACGTCGGGTTGATTTGCTCAATCAACTTACCTACACCTACATCACACTCGATAGCGCAAAGGTTAACGAATATAACCAGCAGGCATTGGTATTGAGCCATTCGATTGACTATGTTAAAGGAGAAGCCAGGGCTTACACTTACCGCGGGGTCGCGGCCTATCTGTCGGGCAGGCTGGAGGAGGGGCATCGAAATCTTAACCGGGGACTCCACCTGGCAAAAGAAGTAAGTGATGAAAAACTAAGCGGGTATGCCTACTTGCAACTCGGCAATTGCAGCCTGGAAGAAGTTCAAATGGATTCCGCGATGATATTTTTCAAACGGAGCCGCGAAGTTTTCAGAGACAGCACCGATCCAACGACTTTATCAAAGCTGTATCGAAACATCAGTGCCTTGTATGGACAACGTTATCAGACGGATTCACAAAAGTTCTATCTTGACCGTGCGATAACCATTCGACGGCTTCTCCCGGACAAGAATCTGCTCATCGAAGCTCTGGCCATGAAGGCCGACCTCAATCTGGTGCTGGGCGATATTCCAGCTGCCGAAAAACTTACACAGGAGGCCAGCCTCATAGTTCGCGAGAGACCGGAAGACCTGGAATTCAAGAACGACGTCCGGAGACTTCAGGCGCTGCTCTTGTTTCGGAAGGGAAACTTCGACGACGCGTCGATACTTTTTGATTCAGCGCGCAACTACTTCCTCCAAAAAAGTCTTATCCGAAAATACGTTTCCCTGCTGATCGATGTAAGCCGGGTCTTTGTTGAACGCGGTGACTATGAAATCGCACTTAACAATCTATATGACGGATTAAAGGTCAGTCAGCTACATCATTTTGACGCCGAAACCACCATCATCCGTATTCAGATCGGCTGGATCAATCACTACCTGGGTAATCCGGAATACGCGCTCCTCATGGCCGATGAGGCCATGCAGCGGAATCCACAGAAATTGTTAAGAGGCGACATTGCCGATGGTCTCACCTTAAAGGGCGTTGCACTCATCGACCTGAAAAAGTTTAATGCCTCCTCCATATGCCTCGATTCTGTCTTGCACATCTATAGACGATTTGGAAGCCAGCAAGGCATCGCTGAAACGTATATGCACTTAGGTTACCTGGACTTGCAACGGGAGGCGTATGGGCGCTCGATCGACGAATACAACGAAAGCGTTCGGCTCGCTGAGACTATACCCAGCGACCACGTATTGGCATGGGCTTATTGGGGACGTGGACAGGCAAAAGTGAGGTCGGGCGATTTGAACAATGCGCTCATCGACCTCGAGCGCTCGGAGCGCTACGCCAAAGTGGTAGGCGCAAAAGAGGTTATTGTTAACAACTATAATACCCGAAGAGATTTGCTGGTCGCCCAAGGCAGATATAAGGAAGCCCTTGCCTTTTCCGTGCTCGCCGATCAGTTAGACGACTCACTACGAAAAACCGACATTGCCCGGCGGTTCATCAACCTCGAAAAAATTCAGGAGATTGAGCAGCGTAATCGCGACATCCAATCGCTTCAGCAGGAACAACTGCTTGCCAACAACAAAATCCAGTTGCAGGAAGAGTCATTGAAGAAACAATCCATTATGCTCGTGGCCGGATTGATCGGTTCCCTGCTTCTTGGTATTTTGGCTTTCGCGTATTATCGCTTCTACGAGCGCATCAAACTTTTCAACGTTTCGATCACCGAAAAGAATACGCGAATTCAGGCACAGGCTGATAAACTTCAGGAAGTAAACACGGAGTTAAACAGATTGTATACAGAAGTTTCTGAACAGAAGCAGGAAATCCAAACGCAAGCCGAGAAACTTACAGATAGTCATCAGAGCATAAGTGAGATGAATCGCAAGCTGGAGAAGATGGTGACTGAAAAAACGCTTGAACTTCGCAGAATCAATGAAGAGCTCATCAAGAACAATCATGAATTGCTGCAATTTTCGTTCACCGTATCGCACAACCTTCGAGGTCCGGTAGCCCGCCTGCTGGGTCTTTCGGATCTGGTGTCGCGTCAGTCACTCCCGGAAGAGACCAGACAACTGGTTGAATTCATCGACGTCACGGCCGAAGAACTTGATCATATCATCAAGGACCTGGTGAATATCCTTGAGTTAAGGAACGATCCCAAGCATAGTAGCGAACACATCGTACTACAGGAAGAATGGGAACAAACGCTGGAACGACTGAAAGATAGTTTAACAGGTTCCGAAGAACTCGCCACGGATTTCAACCGCCTTCCGGAATTATTTACCGTGCGCAGTTTACTCAACAATATTCTCTACAATTTGTTGAGCAACTCGATCAAGTTCCGGTCTCCCGACCGCGCCCTGAAGGTGCTCGTTTCGAGCCGCGTGGAAAATGGCCATGCCGTGCTGGAGGTACGCGACAATGGCCTTGGGTTCAACGCAAAACTTCACAAAGAGAAAGTATTTAAACTTTACCGGCGGTTTCACACACATGTCGGAGGGCGCGGCATGGGGCTTTACCTGATCAAGACGCAAGCCGAGGTATTGCACGGCTCAGTGGAGACAACGTCGGAGCCAGACCGCGGCGCCATGTTCCGCATTATCCTTCCGCTGAACGGAGAGGATCACGCTTAGCGTATCCCGGCTATGTTCTGCGATAATACTCGGCTGATCAACCATCGATCAATCGACGATGATAATTTACCTGACCCAGATGATAGGTCAAATGCGTTGCCAGGTGGATGAGCATGTACTCGATCGACGTGACATGATCAAATACCCTTACCGGATATTGCTTTTGTAAATCTGCTTCAGAGATTTTGTCGAGTGAAACATCCACCACGCGCAACGTATCGTTGACCTTCTCAAGAAGTTCAGTTCTGGGAACGTTTTTTAACGAGAATTCCGCATCGCGATTGCGGACATATGCTGTTCCTCCTATTTCTTTACCCAGGTAAGTATTTAGATTTCCAACAAGATGAAGGCAAAGATTGCCTGCTGAATTGGCAATGTTCTTTTCAATCTTCCAGATGTTGGACTCTTGTTGATAAGATGATATCTCAACGCCCAGTTTTGTAAGATCACGGGCGAAGAGGGTTTTCAACGTTTGAATGGCCATGGCGGGTGATTGCTTCGGTTTGAATGACGTGACAATATAAGCATATCATAATGGACAACGATTACTGTACTTTCTCAAGTTGTGGATTTGCGCTGATGGGGCGCGGATAGGACGGCGTGAATGTTTCTGATCTTCTGGCCGCACGTTGATTTTTAGTTGCGTACCTGGAATGTAGTTAGGAAGGGTTGCACTTCGTAGGATGGTTAAAGACGGAGGCATAGGAGCACTGCGGCGCGACGGACAATGCTTCGCCGCGACGCGCCGGGGATCGTGGGTACGTACTTGGAAGGGCTGGCGTAGGAAGGGGTGTAGAGATTTGAAAGTTTTTAAAATCCATTACACACAGAGAAATCACGGAGCTTTTGAGCTTCTGGCCGCACGTTGATTTTTAGTTGCGTACCTGGAATGTAGTTAGGAAGGGTTGCACTTCGTAGGGTGATTAAAGACTGAGGCATCGGAGCACTGCGGCGCGACGGACAATGCTTCGCCGCGACGCGCCGGGGATCGTGGGTACGTACTTGGAAGGGCTGGTGTAGGAAGGGGTGTAGAGACTTGAAAGTTTTTAAAATCCATCACACACAGAGAAATCACGGAGTTTTGGAGCTACTGGCCGCACGTTGATTTTACCGTGGCGTTCCTTGTAGATAGTCAATGGAAGGGCTGATCTTCGTAGGATGGTTAAAGAACGAGGCATCGGAGCACTGCGTTTCGTTCGTGACTGCTTCGGCGCTACGCGTCGATATACAGTGAGTGCTTAAATTTAAATGAAGTAATTTCGATTTGAACTGACAGTTTCGGTGATGACGCACTCAAGCGGCCCCGACGCGTCGCGTCGAAGCACACCCGTCGCGCCGCAGTGCTCCTATGCCTCCGTCTTTAACCATCCTACAACGAGCAACCCTTCCTAACTACATTCCAGGTACGCAACCGAAAATCAACGTGCGGCCAGTAGCTCCGAAGCTCCTTAGACTCCGCGTATGATGGATTTTAAAAACTTTCAAGTCTCTACACCCCTTCCTACGCCAGTCCTTCCAAGTACGCACCCACAATCTCCGGCGCGTAGCGGCGAAGCATTGTCCGTCGCGCCGCAGTGCTCCGATGCCTCAGTCTTTAATCATCCTACGAAGTGCAACCCTTCCTAACTACATTCCAGGTACGCAACTAAAAATCAATGTGCGGCCAGTAGCTCCGAAGCTCCTTAGACTCCGCGTATGATGGATTTTAAAAACTTTCAAGTCTCTACACCCCTTCCTACGCCAGCCCTTCCAAGTACGCACCCACGATCCCCGGCGCGTAGTGTCGAAGCACTCACGAACGAGCAGCAGTGCTCTTATGACTCCGGATTTGAACATCATCCAACCAAACGTTACTTCAAAAACTATTCTTTATAACGAGTAGGCCTTTCAATCTCAAAACCCCAATGGCTCCGCGTGTGATGGATCTCTTCGTAGCGGACCGGCGCACATACCAACAAGGTATCGCCCCCTTGACGCCTGGTGTCAGACGAATTTATAGACAAAGAACCGGCTCTGATAGGCTTTGACGTCAATGAAAGGAGACAAGGAAAAAAGCAATCGCTGCATTCTATCCTTGTCTCCATCCACCTTCAATCTACTTCTTCAATCAATGATTCCTTTCCAGGTATTCATCGAGATTGCGAAGCGCCATTTGAAAGCCGTCTTCGAATCCCATCTCGATGAGCTTCTCGAGTGGCTCCTGTGAAGAGGCGGAAATCGTGGTAATTACCTCGGTTCCCTTTCCCTTAGGTTTAAACGTCACCTTCCACTGTACCTGCGGGAGTTCCGTATTGATGGTACCTTTCTCGTCCGTAAAAGAATCACGCGCTTCAAATGAATACGGCGCAACAATTTTTTCGTATTGAAGGAGTGCAAAGTGTCGTTCGCCTGCAGGACCTACCATGGCATATTCCCAGGTTCCACCTTCTCGAAAATCAAGCGACTTCGTTTCAGCTCGCCAGGGTCTCGGTGCCCACCACTGATCGAGCGTGTCCCGTGTTGTCCATGCGGCCCAAACACGTTCAGGTTCGGCTTCAAAGAGCCGTGTAATGGTTACCTTCTTTTTTGAAAGGTCTTTTTGGATCTTAGCTTCATGTGTTGCTACCATAAAGAATTGGATTTTTAGTTAGTCGTATCTCATTACAGCTGCCATCATGCGGTGCGCAGGCATTTCGTGCTCATCGAGCATGTAAACACGTCCTCCGGAAAGGATGGTTTTCAACACGGTCTTGTCTACCAGGTTGTCATCTCCCGGAATTTGCGAAGCGTGTACCGTCAATCGGTCATTCGCTTCATCGAATGAACCCCATAGCCGGGCTTTTTTGTCAACGAACAGGATATCGATTCGTTTATAGTGAGCGGCGCGTACAATATCATCCAGGATAAACGAAGTCAGCTGCGTCGCCGACTTGTTGCCGTAATCCGTCAGTGCCTGCTTCTTGGACCGTTCAAAATAGTCATGCATAGCCTCCATTGCCTCCGCATGCAAGGCAGCTTCATTGTCAAATTCACGGTTGCCCGTCAACGCAGTATCCCACACGTTGTTGTAGTGCGTAACCTTTTTATAGATCGGAATAATATAACTTACGCCGGCGAGCAATAAAGGAACTTGTGAATCACGTAGCACATCTTTTCGAATCGTGCTATCGACTTCTGCCAGATACATGGCAATATTGTCCTTGTCGTCGGGCCGGCTTGAACCCGTTCCATGGTATACGGCTCCGCCACCGCCTCCACTGCTGCCGCTCCGGATGAGATCCTGGCCATCCTTTTCCTCCAGGTGCACAACGTCCTCAATTCCGTTTGGCATTTCCGGAACCGATAGGTAATTTAAGCCAAACCGATCGCCGCGAAACAGCTTTGATTGCTTCTTGCTTATCACCAACAAATAGAAATGATCTTGCTCCTGCACGAACGGCAACAGCGGAGAAACCAGGAAAGAATTGTTAACGAGTGTTTGCGTCTCGGGTTCAGCGCGGAGATTCACGTACTTAAAGACATTTTCGGCAATAAAGAATGCGAGCCCACCTCCCGTCTGGGAACGCCAAAACCCTGCATTTCGAACTAAGTCATATGCCGGCTGAAGCGTGCGTGCCAGCAGCGTTGCGTCGTCCCCTTCGCGAATCCGCTCGCACTGCTGCAGTAACGTCTTAAACAAGATCGCATCCACAGAGGTAGCCGAACCGTTGGTTGGCCGGTGGGTAGGCAAGTAAACAGAAACACATATTTCTCCCGTGTAGCTGGAAAGTTCTGTCAGCGTTTCCTTCGACACGTGCCCGATCTCTTCCGGCGAAATAGCTACATGCGCTCCGACCGTATCGGCTGGTTTCTGGTTACGTTTGGCGGTCGGCGATTTAACGCCTGCCCTGCGACCACCGTTGGATTTGTCGGCCGGACGATTGGGATGTCTTACTTGCGCACCTTCAACCACATTTGTATCGGGATCAATTCCGTATCGCTCTTCAATATCGATATCAGTCTGGTTTTTAATGATTACCTCTTGCGCCTCAAGCGACGTTGTCTTTTCATTTACTCTTTCTTCAGTTGATAGTTTGCTAGTGGCAGGTGTTGAAGACGATACCGTATTAACGCTTTCTTTTCCATCGCTATTTTTCTTCATGATCAATGATTAAAGTGAATCGTTCAAGAATGAATTATAAATATGAATCAATTCATATGCCACCCGCGTCATCGTGCGTGAAGGCTCGTTTCGGCGCCTGCGTATAGCGCACACCGTGAACTTCATCCACAATAAGTCATCAGTTCGCGCAAAACCATAGCGGCCTGATTTTTGACACGTCAGATCTTGAACTTGGACGCGAACTCTTTGGCAAACTCCTCCAGCCTGATAGCACCTGTTACGGGAGCACCTTGTCTTTCAAAGTCTTCGATGATGGTACCCTTTCGAAAGCCGGCGCCCATTTCGGCGTATAAGTGGGCTATCTCCTCTGGCACACCCGCCTGCATCATTCCTTGAATCGCTTGTTCGTCGGAGAACTCTACCCAGGGAAGTTCTGGTTTAGCTATTGCAGCGCCTAGTACTTTCGCAATATCAACGCCCATCCGCAGATCACCGACGATGTAGCGCACGTGCTTCCCTGCAGGCATCCCGATCAGTTCTCCGGCAGCGGCGGTTGCAATATCTTTTGGATGCACGAGCGGCATCAACGTAGAAAATGAAAAATTACTGCCTTCGATACCTGCATTCCGGATCATGGGTATGTCGTGATAAAAATTATTGTAGAAGTACCCAGCCCGAAGAAACGTGACGGACACGTCCGGCAGCTGTTGGTATATCTTTTCGATCTGGTGGATGGCTGCGATAGGTCCATTTCCGTCAGGTAAATGGGCACCGATGCTGCTGAGCATGACGACACGCTTCACGTCTGCTTTCCGGATGGCAGTGGCATACGCCGCGCCGGCGTTGACCGTGTTAACTATGACGTTACTGCCTCCCAGGTTTGGCGGCGTCATGGCAAAAACGGCGTCGGCACCCGCAAGGGCGCTCGTTAAAAAAGCAGCATCGTTGACAAAACCGATCGCCGCCTTAGCGCCTAGGCTTTCGATTTCCTGCTGCCTGGCCGGCTGACTGCTTATAACGGTAACCTTGTGTCCGGCAGTCACCAATTTCTGTGTCAGCGGCTTTCCAATATTTCCAAGTGATCCTCCAATGGTAATTTTCATAGATGCTTTGCGTTTATTTTGATGAACAAAGCTATCTTCGTACTTACTTTTATTCAAGTACTTACCCTGAAGTATGTGCCATGACAGCCATCAAGGAAAAATCAACGATTCAAAGTAATAAGCGTTTTGCGCTTACGCAGTGTCCTGTCACTTATCTGATGGACAGGATTGGTGGATATTGGAAGCCCATTATTCTTTATCACCTCGGCACGGGTGATATGCGTTACAGCGAACTGAAACGTGCTATACCGGCCATCACCGAGAAAGTATTGATACAACATCTCAAGCAGCTGGAAGCCGATGCCATAATCATTCGCAAGTCGAGGCCTGTTGTCCCTCCCTACGTAACGTATCGGCTAAGCGCATCCGGAAAAGGCCTGCAGCCGGTCGTCGATGCCATGGCTTCGTGGTCCTTCAAAGACATGAAAGGTGGGTTCAAAAGATAATCAACACTGCCCGTATCGGTAGCTGCACGCCCGGTGAGAAATGCCGGGAACTATTTCGCCCTCAAATATTGATTGGGCCAATGCACCTCGGCGCCCAATTCTTTGGCCGCGTGCATCGGAAAATACGGATCACGAAGGAGTTGTCTGGCCATGGAAATGGCGTCCGCTTCCCCGTTCTCGAGGATGGCTTCGGCCTGTTTTGCAGAAGTAATCAATCCTACAGCACTGGTCGCAATGTCCGCCTCTTTTCGTATCCGGGAGGCAAATGACACCTGGTAGCCCGGTGCCAACGGTATGGTTGCACGCTCAACGTTCCCGCCCGATGAGCAATCGATCATATCAATCCCAACAGCCTTGAGCTTTCTTGCTAAAACGATGCTTTGCTCCACGTCCCAGCCACCTTCTGTCCAATCCGTTGCCGATATTCGTACAAATACCGGCCATTCCGCCGGCCATACATCGCGTACTGCCGATGCCACCTTTAAAGGCAAACGCATCCGATTGTCAAGCGTGCCTCCATAGGCATCCTTTCGGAGATTTGAGATCGGTGACAAGAACTCATGTAGCAGGTAACCATGAGCCATATGGATCTCTACCACCTGAAAACCAGCCGCCCTTGCCCGATTGGCCGCTGATACAAAGTCGTTTACCACTTCCTCGATTTCGCTGGCCGACAACTCCCGGGGTATGGGATAAGATGCGCTAAAAGGTGTATCGCCGGGTCCAACGGGTGTCCATCCCCCTGCTTCCATTTTGCCATGCCCTAGCCAGGGAATTTTGGTCGACCCCTTTCGACCGGCGTGTGCCAATTGAATTCCCGCGATGGCTCCCTGGTCTTTGATGAAACTTGTGATGGGCCTGAATGCCTCCACCTGTTCTTCGTTCCAGATGCCCAGATCGGCATCACTGATTCTTCCCACGTCTCTGACTGCCGTGGCTTCGGCGATCACCAAAGCAGCGCCACCAACTGCCCGGCTTCCCAAATGCACGAGGTGCCAGTGATTGGGAAGGCCGTCAACGGCGGAGTATTGACACATAGGTGCCACAAAAATGCGGTTTCGGAAAGTGACTTCGCGAAGGGTGAGTGGGGAGAAAAGCTGTGCTGACATACTTGATAAATTCAATACCAATACACGACCGGTGCCGTCTAAGTTCACGAACAAACCAGAAAACGTCAAACATCACATCGCAAGAACTGTTTGCGTGCATAAATTGCTGTACAATAATTCGCAATAGTGGCCTCTTCTTTTAAAATTGTGCGACTCGACCAGGTAAAATGAAGTCTGTCCAGAATCTATTCAAGCGTTCCCGGCACATTGTGGTCTATGCCGCGTTGTTGTCTGCTCTGGTTTTCTTGCTGAAGTGGTTGCAATGGAAATACCTGATTGCCGATTATTCCATGGAAATCTATGTGGGGATCGTGGCCGTGGCATTCACCAGCCTCGGATTGTGGATCGCGACACAGTTGACCAAGCCCAAAGTCCAGACCGTCGTCGTTGAGAAAGAAGTTTACCTGAAGGCTCCCGTGAATGAGGCCGAACTCGCCAAACTTAACTTGACAAACCGCGAGTACGAGGTATTGAAACTACTCACCCAGGGCTGCAGTAATGCCGAGATCGCCGAACATTTGTTCCTTTCCCTGAGCACTATCAAAACTCATGTTTCTAACCTCTTCGTGAAAATGGACGTAAAGAACAGAACGCAGGCAGTCGAAAAGGCCAATCGACTGAAACTCACGCCTTAGTAACAACTCATACTTTGGTTCCAAAATAGCCAACCTATAATTTGGTACTAAAGTATGAGTGAACTGGATATCCTGAGTCTTAGGTTTATCCCAAAACGAATCTTATGAAACGATATGTCTTGACCTTTGGAATAGTCGTCGGCACTATCATTGCCGGTCACATGGTGTACATGGTAGACCAGGTTTGTAGCAACCCTGACATGGAAACAAACGACCTGGTTGGCTACGCGGCCATGGTTGTCGTGTTTTCCCTGATCTTCTTTGGCATCAGAAACTACCGGAACAAGGAACTTAGTGGGATAATAACGTTTGGCAAAGCTTTTAAGACCGGCGCGCTCATCGCTCTTCTGGCTTCCACGATGTACGTGGTTGTCTGGCTATTCTACTATTACCTGTTTGTACCCGAATTCATGGACATCTACACGTCGCATGTTTTAAGGGATGCGGCCAAGAACGGAGCGACCGAAGCTGCGCTGGCAGACAAAGCAAAGGAAATGGCCGAATTCACAGAAATGTACAAGAATCCCGTGCTTGTCGTTTTGTTGTCGTATGCCGAGATCCTGCCGGTTGGACTGGTTGTGGCTTTGATCAGTTCGCTGATCCTGAAGCGAAAGCCGACAACGTCGCAGCCACAACCATTGTAAATGGTCGACATATCATCAAGCGCCGCGGCGTCACGGGTTCACCCGTCGCCTCTCGTCTTCCGACCCCGGCATCGATTTTATCGAGGGAACTTTTGTATTGCCCAACGTCCAGGTGTAGGCAAGTCGCACGAAGCGGTTGTGCCAATCATAATCGAAACGTACGTTCAGGTTGTTATCCGGCGATGACGTCCTGATCCGCCACAGGTTGGTGTAAAGTATGTCATCGATGGATAGCCTCAACGTTCCGCTCCTTCCCAGGCGCCTCGCAATCGCGGCATCCAGGGATCCATACGGTAGAAAGTCAGAGATACC
>DATHKA010000537.1:0-21944 GCA_035489615.1 Chryseolinea sp. | reverse complement strand
TCGTCCAGTTGCGTCGACGATTCTGAAAGGGCGAGCGTCAACGGCGTTTCCTCCTTGCCCACGTTCACGCTTGCCGTGCGTGTAGCATAACCGATGGCCGTAATTTGAAGAACAAATCGGCCTGATTGAAGCCCCTCCACCGAGAATTTGCCCGTAGCATCCGTAATGGCGCCAAGGTTTGTATTGAGCAAACGAACCGTCGCCCTTACGACGGGCTGGCCCTGATCATCCGTTATAGTGCCGGAAAGGGTATTTACATCCTGCGCGGCAGCCGCAAACACGGTCAGTGCGAATACGAAAGAGAGAAAATGCCTGATCATCACTATTCTATATAGGTAAAAATTGGGCGTGAATTTACAGTTTTTGTTAGAAAAGAACACAACAACCGGCCTGTTGGCGTGGCCAGATCCAGCATTCGCGCAAATTTGCTCAGGAATGGCCCCTCCGGATTACAAAGAAACACGCATTAACCTGGACGCCATGGCTAAAGGACGGTTTGTTAGAATTACCGAAAAACAGTGAAATGGCCTGGTATGGACCGATTTGCTCCAAAAGGAGGCGCGCATATTTTTGCTACCGCGTACTAATCACAATTATTTCTTGATCAGCACCACCTTACCCTAATTACAATCGGTTTTTTCGGTGCGTCATTTTCACTTAGCTTGCGCTTTTTCATCGGTAAACACTGATCCTGTTGGCGTCATAGCCAGTAAGTACCAGTACAAAGGCGGAGTTAGGAATCATGATGACACTTTCGATAGTTGAATTTTTCAATCCTCAATACTTGATTCAATACGGCGGCCTCGCGCTGTTGCTGTTTATCGTCTTTGCGGAAACAGGCCTGTTCTTCGGCTTCTTTTTGCCTGGTGATTCGCTGCTGTTCGTCGCAGGCCTGCTCACGACGTCCAGGTATATTGATCAACCGGTTGGTGTTCTGGTAGCGCTTCTCATTGTTGCCGCATTCACAGGCACGTGTGTGGGATACTACTTTGGCGTGTGGGCCAAGCGATATTTCCGGCCCAGAGACTCCAATTTTTTTTTCAAACAGAAATATCTCGATATGGCCCAGGACTTTTACAGCAAGTATGGAATGATGGCTTTCATCGTCGGCCGGTTCCTTCCCATCGTACGCACCTTTGTCCCTATTCTCGCCGGCTTCGTAAGGATCGATGTAAAGAAATTTCTGATTTATAACCTGCTGGGCGCCGGATTGTGGATTACGTCATTGGTTATGGCGGGCTACTGGCTAGGTAACATATTCCCGGGTCTGGTTGACAACGTGGAATTTATTATCGTGACGCTCATTATCGTAACGGCGATCCCGGTATTCCTCTCCTATCGTCGGGCCAAGAAGGCTTCTGCGAACCAGGGTCTGGAGTCTTAGAAGTTAAATCCCAGTTTAAATACGAAGCGAGGTGATTCCTCGGCCTGTTCTTTGGGCATGAACAGTCCGAACGAAAATACCAGGGCGTCGATGGGTGCGAACCACAGGCCTCCTCCATAGCTGTTATGCCATTCCTCGGAACGTTCGCCTTTAAGCCATACCCGACCATAGTCAAAGCCACCGTATAGCCCGACCGTGAAAGGCACGATGCTGTTCCGGCTGCTCGCCACCCGCACGCGCAGGTCCGTACTTTGCCAGAACATGACGTCGCCATAGAACCTTTCGGTCCGATACCCGCGCAAGCCCTGTGACCCGCCAATCGATGGCATCTGCCAAAATTCGTAGCCGTCTCCGAAGTTTTGTCCATAACCCACTTGGGTGGCCAAAATGAAATTCTCCCTGCGATCGAGCGCCTTGTAAATCGCCAGGGTATTGCGCCAGGCGGTAAAGGAATTGTTACCGTTGAGGTTATCCATCCAATCGAATGTAGAGTTCAAACGGACGCCGGAATGAGGCGAAAAGAAATTGTCGACGTTGTTGTAGTGAAGTCCCGCCCTTGCACCGGCGTAATACACGCGATCGAAGATGTCTTCATTTCCGTTCTCACCAAATTCCTGAATGAACCGGCCATTGGTGTTTTCCGTGTGCGCGAAGAGGAACGTTGGGCCAAGGGTGAAGTAACCGCTGATGCCGGCAAAGCGCTTCTTGAGTGCCGGCTTCAGAAACAACGCCTCCTGGCGCACGCGATAGTAGTTGGGATCGTCGATGGGACGCTTGGTTTCATTCCCCAGCCCGGCAAAGTTGAATGCATAACTCGGTCCATGGTATTGCGCATCGACAAAGACGTCGACATTGCGAAAAACGTCAAGAAAGTCTGCCTGATAATTCACCTTGACCGCCAGCGTGCCGAACGCGAAACTTCCGCCAAAACGTTGATGCGACGCATACGGTACTTTCTTGAAGGTATGCTTGATCATGTCGAATGATGCACCGATCAGAAATTGATCATCCGGGTTGTATCCTACCAACGGGAACGGAATGGTAATGTCGTACTCACTGTCATACCCGCGTCGGTCGTAGATATTATAACGTGACAGGCTCGTTCGAAGATCTTTTGTTTCTGGCCCGCCATATAGGCTGTTCTTTCGCAGGTCGTCATAGATCAGCGTTTTTCTTCCACCGCTGGAAACGCGCGAGCTATCGAAGAATTGATCGTTACCCAATCCGCCAATAAGGCGCAGCTTTATGCCCTTCTTCGCGGCACCGCGCACGATAAAGTCGTCGCCGTCGCCATTGCCATAGATGTTGACGCTGTTCGTTGCCGCATGATCGAAGGTGCGTTGGTAAGTGACCCTTTTAAGTTTTCCTTTCTTGCTTAGCTCATAGGCGGTTACTCGCGTTTGATCCTCCATCCTGTCGATCACAAAACGTTCCGCATCATCGCTGCCAACAACATCGACCGATGAGGAGAGGAACTCGTAATGTGCGCGCGCGATCTTCATGAGCGCATCACGTCTTGCCTTCACATCCCGTGCAATCTCTTTTGCCCGAAGCGCTGGATAATTTGGCCAGTCGCGGAAAGCGCTATCCACAACGGCGTCGGACAGATTTTCTTGGATGCTTCTCACCTCTGCTTCCCAGTCCTTCCAGTCAAGTTCATTGAGAAAACTATGATCGAAGAGCCGGGCACTCCACGTCGTCCATTTCATGCTGTTGATATCCGGCCCATAGACCTGGAGTTGGCGCAGGAAGGGCATCGTCTGGCGCGCAACGGACGGCAGCAGACCATCGTATCGCGAGAACGCCTGATCCCGGTCACGGGGTATGGGTCTGTACAGCACGCTATCGTCCGATACTTCGAAGCTTGCCCAGGTCCATTGATCATCGTGACGATCCCAGTCTCCGATCAGAAAGTCCAGTAAGCGTGAACGAAGCGCCCAGTGCTCGTCAACCTGATGCTTGCTGTTCTTCAATAAAATTTCCGTTAGATCGGGCGTGCTCACAATCTTGTCGGGCGATCCGAACCAGGGCGCATCCTTCCAATGCTTGCCCGCGGGTCTTTCTTCAACCAGGTGTACACCACCGCCAAACGTAGCATTAAATGGACCCAATGCCGGCTGCGGTGGAATATAATACAGGCGGGGATTGGTGTGGTACACATGAATGGCCTCCGCTAAATGCGGCACAGCGAGCGGCGCGAAGGGATGCGTGGAAAGGAAATTGTCTTCAACCACATAGCGTGCGGCAACCATTTTGTTGAAAGGGTAAGGCAGGAACCGCGATACATCTTTGGTCATACCCCGCAGGGAGTAATCCCTACCCTCGTGATCCCGCACCCGTAGCGAATTGGTCTGATTCCCGCCACCTTGTTTCACCGGTACAACGCCCCCTCTATACGTCGAAAGATCCAGCACCGGAAACTGGTAGCTTTTCAGATAAAGGTCACGATAATGCTCACCGAGGACAAATTTGTGCAAACCTCCTACCGGTTCAATCCGGGTATTCACCACCGCGTGCGTAATCGAATCTTTGTGCTGTTCATACTCGGGGAACGACGACGGTATTGTCTCGGGACCAACCTTGTTGCCGTCCCTGACGCGTTGCCGGTACACCAATAGCGCCTCTTTACCATCGGCATTCACCTCATAAAAGTTCGCCCAGGTTTCGCCCCCTTCATAGAAGGACAGCGTGCTATAGCCCATTGCGCCCGATGCAAATTTCGATCCCCGTCCCAGCATGACAGGACTTTTCTTGGAGCCACTTCCGCTAACAATAAAATGCTGGCCTTCGTTCTCAATGTACTGCAAGGCGTGCTCGTGTCCGGCAGCAAATATGAAGGATCCATTCTTCTTCGACCCCGCCATCAGGGCAGCCCGCAACTCCTTGTAGTCCTGGTGTGCAACGTCCTGCTTGGATCCGATACTCGCGCGGAAGATCGCCGCCACGCTGCCAAGACCGGGCAAGGGGATATACAAATTCGGATTGATCTCCGTCAGGGGAAAGAGATGATCCTTGACAGCAAATCCACCGCCATGAGGACCGTAAGTATAGGGCGGATGGTGCATCGCGATGACCACCTGCTGATTCTTATACTTGCGAACCATATTCTCAAATTGGAATCGGAAGCTCGCCTTGTTTCTTACAGCGCATCCATCGTTGATTTTCGGCTCTTCATCTGAATCCTGAAGCCACCATTGAGAGTCAACAACGATGATCACAACGCCGTCGTTTAATTCAATCGCTTCGGGACCGGCGCATCCGTCATCGGGTAACAGATAATTTTCCCAGTCGTCCTTGTCTTCAACGCCCCGACTGGTGTTCAGATAGTCCTCGATAAACTTCTCCTGGCTCTTCAAACCCTTTTGCCCCCATCCACGCCAGTCGTGGTTCCCCGGTACAAACACCGGGCGACCTTTGAACTGGTCCAGTATAGCCAGCTGTGCGGTGATCCGATACTCACCCATCTTCCGTTTTACTGAGTCTTCTTTGGGTGGCATGCCATATTCATAGATGTTGTCACCCAGGAAAACGATGGAACTGTTCCTGGATTCTGCTGGCAACACGGACTTCAGATAGGTTAGCACGCGGGGCATGTCCTGTGGCGTGGCATCTCCCGCGTCGCCAACGAGGTACATGGTGTGTGTCAGTCGCAGACTGCTGGAAGGCGACTGATCCTTCCAATTCTTTTCCCCCGCAGCATAGTGACGTTTATAAGTGGCACACGCGCTTAGTATCCATACAAACAGCAGGCTGAAAAGAGAGGCTCGCAACATACGGGGAAAGGTAATCGATTTTACGAACGATTACTCAATGATAGTGTCGTACAAGGCCAGAAAAAAATGGTCTGAAACTACACCGACGACGAACTCACGTAGTTGGGAATGACGAGCCTGAAAATAGTGCCCGACCCCGGACTAGAACTCAATTCGATTGAACCGCCCAGGCGCTCAACCGTTTCCTTGACGATGAAGAGGCCCAGACCCGAGCCTTCGGAGGCCTCGGTAGCACGGTAAAACATATCGAAGACCCGTTGCTGAAGATCCTGTGCGATACCAATTCCGTTGTCTTCTATCTCGATGACTGCCTGCTCAGAGCCTCTGCGAACCTGCATGCGCACGTACGACCGATCCTTGGCCGGATCAAAGTACTTGATGGCATTGGAAATGAGGTTAAGCAAAATCAGGTACAACTTCGTCCGGCTGCAATAGAACGGGCTGCCGGGATATACAACAACCTCGCTGGTAATGGACTCCGGACTGTTGATGTGTTCCAGGTTGTTGAAGATCTCTTCAAACATCTTTTCAAAATCAATCTCTTCGACTTCCTCTACCAATTGCTTCGTACGGGAATAATCGAGAATCAATTTGATGGTATCATCCAGCGCGTGAATGCTGTTTTCCATCAGCCCGTAGTACTGATCGAGGTTATCAATTTTGTTGCTGGCAAATTCCTGCCGCGAAAGGTAGATCAAACCCAGGACAGAACGCAACGGCGCCCGGAGGTTATGCGAGGTGCTGTGCACAAACATATCCAGGTCGCGATTCACTTTCTTTAGTTCCGCGTTCTGATGGCGTAACAAGACTTCGTGTCGGCGGCGCGAGTTCTCCTGGCGGCGGTGCTGCACGGCTTCTTTAATGGTTAACGGCAAGCGTGACACATCGGGCTTTATGATGTAGTCGACGGCACCGTTTCGCAAGGCAGTGACCGCAAACTTTTCCGACACACTGTCGCTAACAACAATGAATAATACGTCCGGTCTTTTCTTTTGGCAGAGTTCGAGTGCTTCCAGCACATCTACGGTCGATGACTGTCCCGCCAAAACAACATCAGGCCGGAATGTGTCGAGGTAATTGTCAATTTCTTTACCGCAGGAAGTCCGCGCAGCGGTAAACGCAAGCTTGCTACCTTGCAACGTTCGTAGCACCCTGTCTGCATCTTCCTCAGAATTCTCCAGCATCAAAATCCTCAGCTCCTTCTGCATATGCACAACCGTTAAACACTTTTCGATTGCTTCGCCTCAATGGATGGACTATAATAAATTTACTCAATTTAACGGGCAATTGCAGGACGGGATTCATGAAAAATATGACGCCTTCCGAATAACGAATCATGGCCGAAATGGTCGGATAAACCGACGCGTTTGGTCTCATTTGGCAGACCAAGCGACGAGGGGATCGTTGGGTTGGCCAACCCTGAAATGAACGAGGCGGCCATGCGCCGCCTCTGTTAATCGTATGCCTGCTGATGTCATCCTCAGGCTGTTGTACTTTTTAGTTTATTCCAATAGAAGTAGGATACCACCAGCACCATAAGGAATAGAAATGGCGCAATCCACGGTGTGGAGGTCGCGGCATGTACCCAAACGGCTCCTCCGAAAGTGAATAAAAATCCGGCATACGTCCACTCCTTGAATCGTGCCGCGACAGGTGCAAGCAACAATACGGCTCCAATCAGCTTGGCGGTTCCCAGCAGCATCACCAGGTAGAGTGGCAGGCCGAGAGATGCAAAGCTCTTCACGAGTTCTTCGCTAGCGCTCAGATATAGGAATGCGCTGAACAACATCGCCGCGGAGATAAGTCCCGTGGCAATCCAATAGATGATCTTGTCTCTTTTCATAAATTAATCATTTGATAGTGCAAAGCTCAGCAGCAATGGACCAATTATCTGCTATGGTTTCCACGAGGAAACTACTTCCCACGAGGAAACTATTCTGCGTTTCCTTAGGTTTATACAACATGACACGCATTGACAAACCTTCTGAATTGCTTGCTGACGTGGTTGTGAGCCATGTCAAGGACACCCTTGGAGCTTGCCGCGAGGAAAATGCCCACAGCGAGACTAGTTGCCGCGATCACCAACAGCGAATACTGGCCCTGCAGGATGCCATGGCTGTTTTGTCGGGCAAATGGAAGATTCTGGTAATGGGCAGCCTTTCATTTAAAGGCAAGCAGCGATTTACCGAACTGCTCAAGAGCATTGGCGGCATTCGCGCCAAGATGCTTTCGAAAGAACTCCAGGAGTTGGAAGCCAATCAATTGATCACACGTACGGTAAAGCAAACGAAGCCGCTAACCGTAGAATACGAGATGACGCCTTACGGGCGGACGTTGGAAAATCTCATTGCAGAGATAATGACCTGGGGTATGTCGCATCGCGCCCGCATCATGAAAGGAGATAGATAGAGTTTGTTGGTAGCAGGGCATTTTCCAGCATCGTGGGCGCGTGTTAGTGTTTCATAGGACAGCTTGAAGGTCAGTCGGGGTGAAATCCATCACACACGGAGTCTCGCGGAATTTTTGAGCTACTGGCCCCACGTTGATTTTCTGGTGATGTGCTTCGAATTTAGTTAGGATAAGATGGCTCCTTGTAGAATGTTTAATCCGGAGTTATGGAGCGTGCGGCTTGTCGTGAATGCTTCGATGCCACGCATCGAGAGCTGTTGAATGCGTCATCAAAGAAATGCACTTTCTGGTCACCGCGAACCTTGGTTGTTTTCAATTTCAGGACATCTGATATCGATGCGTCGCATCGAAGCATTCACGACAAGTCGCACGCTCCCATGACTCCGGATGGAACCATCCCACAAAGAACTATCCTTCCCTAACTAAATTAGAAGCACATCACCAGAAAATCAACGTGGGGCCAGTAGCTCAAAAATTCCGCGAGACTCCGTGTGTGATGGATTTCACCCCGGCGATCCTGATTTCCGTCCTATACCCACCACCATACCGACAAACCTATTCCTATTTATCTACTGTCTTGTTCTTGACTTGTTCAAAGTAGAACACGCCGTTCTTATTACCCATGGCAAAATCCAACAACCCATCGCGGTTAATATCTTCAGCCTCGAATTGAATGCCTACACCGGAGTTGTTGTCGATCTCATGGCGTATCCAATACGGTTGCTTCTTACCATTGCGCAGCAATTGATACCAGTAAACCACTGCCGGATCCAATCCTCCGGGGCCATGTCCCTGATGTGAAAAGTAACGCTTGCCGGTAATAAGATCAGGCAGACCATCGCGGTCAACATCCTGGAGCACCATGCTGTGCAGTTCTGAAAACGTCGAATCGATTAGATGGCGCGCGAAGGAGATCTGCTGATTCCCATCTCTTATCTGTTCATGCCACCACAATCCGAAGTTGTGCGCGGATCCGGAAATAACATCGAGGTCACCATCGCCATCGAAATCGTAGGAAAGCATTTGAGAACAAGGATACCCCAGACTTGTCTCGTGAAACTTCCAGGAAGGTGCGTTGAAGTCGCCGGGCGCTTCCCACCACCCGCCGATTATCATCACATCCTTACGACCGTCGCCGTTGATGTCGCCCCAACCGAGGCCGTGCGCGAACATGCCCACTCCTTTCGCTCGCGCTTCGCTGATAGCGTGCGCTTTCCATGTTACTTTCTTCGCTTTTACAGAATGGCTCCACCAGTTCATTTGCCCGGTTTTCTCATTGCCAAACACCAGGTCATGCTTGCTGTCTCCATCGATATCGACCATCATAGGCGATTCATTAGACGCCACGGAATCGATGAGATAACGCTTCCACTGCACGTCGGCCTTGCCAGGATTCTCCAGCCAAAACACTTCCTTGCCCGGAAAGTCAAAGTTGATCAGGTCAGGCCATCCGTCTTCATTCACATCGGTCATGAAGTTCAGGAAGGAATCACTATAGCCTTTTGTGTAATCGAACTTTTTGTGTGTCCAGATGTCGTGAACCTTCCAATCGGGCGCTTCAAACCAACGTGCGCCGGCTACAATATCCAGTTTGCCATCCTTGTTTACGTCAGCGATGGTGGAGGCTTCCGTATAGAAAGCATCCCAGAGGTGAACCTTCTTAAAGGCGATGTGTGGGTCTGGGAATTGTGCCTGCGCTGAAGCAGCGACTCCGAGGAAAGCGGCAACAATAAGCTTCTTCATCCTTTAAAGCGTTAACAGGTAATTGACCAGCTGATGGAAATCGCGTTCTTCAATGGAGCTGGAGAATGAGTCAGGCATCAGCGTAAACCTGGAGAGTTTCTCTTCAGCGATGTCACCCTTTTGCACGGCGAATTCCTTGCCGGTGATATCCGCATATACTCTGGCAGCGCCTTCATCACGGCGATAAAGACCCGATTTGACAGTTCCATCCTTCAACGTGATACTGTAATTCCGGAACGCCTTCGAAATGTTGCGATTGGGATCGATAATTTTCTCGATGAGGCCTGAAGCGCCTGTCGACCCGATGCCATCAAGCTGCGGACCAACACCAAGTTGTCCGCCCAGTTTATGACACACCCCGCAGTTTTGTTCGAATACTATCCGGCCCGAATCAAGAGAAAGGTGCGACCGGTCGAGGGAGTTGAAGGTCGCCAGGCGTTGATCGATCAAGGCCTGCATCTCTACGCTGACGGGAGTGAGGTCGGCTGTGAGTTCATCGAAGGTCTTACGTTGCTGCGGAGAGGCTTTGCTCAGCAATATTTCGCGGGCGCGGTTTCCGGTGAGCGCACGAGCGGCCAGCTCGCCTTGCGAGACCTTTTTAAAGACGATGTCTTTGCCGTCCGGTGAACCGGCCAATGCCACCACGAATGCTTCCTGAAGGTCGGACGGAACGGGCGTATAGGCCGACAGTGCATCATTCAATGGCTTGCCGGGAAACTCGGCCATCACGGCAAGTTGACGTCGCTGATACTCCCGGATGGAGTCGTGTTGAAGAATGCCGAGTCCAACCGACAGATTGTTGAGATTGATCTTGAGAAGCGAGCGAAATGCTGCCTGGCGCATACCCCAACCGATGCGTGGTCCTTCGTCGATGAAGCGCTTTAGTTCGGGCTGCAGGGAAGCGACCCTGAAGTCGCCGGCGATGTCGATGGCCGTACGTTGATGTACGTACTTTTCCTCCACGTCAGCGGTGTCCGTGGCTGGATATTTTTTGAGGATGTCGGACGCCAGCGACGGCGCGTAGGGCGTCAGGACCGCAAACCCCGTATGGCCTGTTCGTTGTGTGAGTCCCTCGCGGAGACCTTTGTAGATCAGTCCCCGCAGGTCAATGTCCGGTTGATTGACCAGTGCCTGCTTTATGATGTCGGACAGCCGGTCGGCGGATATAAATCGCGCGATTTGCGTGTAGGCTGGTGGTATGCGATTCTGATCCAGTTTGCCGTTCAACATGTATTCCGCCAGGAATGACGCCGATGCCGGAAGCGGCACGTCTACCATCACACCGGCAAGAAGGCTTGCCTCTTCGGGCGACCACTTCCGGGCGGCGGCCTCGTTCAGCGCAGGCTCATGACGTAACATGTTTCTCAAGGCGAGTCGCCCGGTGTAATAAAGATGCGTATCAAAATCGCCTGAAGTCTTTTGCAAAGCGGCCAGGGTTAATTCAACAGCCTTGATCCCGGGATACTTCGCCAGCGCTTCGATAGCCGCGCGCCGTACGTGTGGACTGCCGTCGTTCAAGCCAGACGAAACGAGATCATAGTCATCGCTGCCAGGCGCCTTTTCCAACAACACGCGAAACGCATGCAGGCGAATCAACGAGTCGGGAGAGGTGGCTGATCTTTGTAAGTCATCGCCCGACAGTTTATTCATCCGGTGCAGGGCCCACATCGCGTGGACGTATTGCCGGGATGTGGTGGAGGTACTGGCCAGTAACTTCGCCAGTGATTCCGCCGACGCATCGCCTAGCCTGTCCGTGATCTGATCCGTGGCCGCCATGCGCACGGGCAGATTGTTGGCGTCGAGTGCCGCGATCAGCGCATTGGGCGCTGCTTTGGTGAGATCGATCCGATCATTTTTCTTCCCTTTGTAGGTGATCCGCCAAATTCTGCCCCGTTGCTTGTCGCGCTTCGGATGATTTAAAGGCACTTCATAGTGTCCGATAATTGCGTTGTAGAAGTCGGCTACGTACAGGGCGCCGTCGGGCCCCAGTTTGATGTTGACTGGACGGAACCAGGGGTCCTCACTCTTGATGAAGTCCACCTCCGACTTACCAGCCGGAGAAGACCCCTTCCAGGTAAATGAATAGCGATGTACACGCGAGTTAACCACATCTCCGATGAAGAAGTTGTTATGAAATTCTTCCGGAAAGAGCACGTCAGCATACTGAGTGATTCCCGCTAGCGCCGTGGCTTCGTCCTGCAGCGATTTCATATCCGGGCCAAAGCCCATGTTCGAGGTTTTTCCAAAATGCGGATAATCGCCTGTGCGGATGAGCTGATACAACGGAGAACTATGGCTGTCGGTTGAATATAAATAGCCCAGCGCGTCGAACACGAGACCAAACGGATTCACTTGCCCGAACGTAAGTTGCTCCACATGCGTCCCATCCATATTAAAGCGAAAGGTATTACCAGATACCAGCGTAATCGTGTCGCCATCGGTACCGGTAAACTTTGAATAATTGGTGAAGCCATGACAGGCATGTATCCAACCATCGTAGCCGCGTATGAAATTGCTCACCATGCCATGGGTATCCTGATAGCCGAAGGGACCCAGCATAAACTGGCTTCGTTCCATCTTGTCGTCGTGGTCAGCGTCGAAATACCGGTAGAGATTGGGTACGCTGAACGAAAACGCCCCGTCTTCCAATGGAATTATACCGATCGGTATATTTAAAGTATCGCTTACCTGAGTAAATTTATCTGCCTTTCCATCTCCGTCCGTGTCTTCAAGAATGGTGAGCTTATCGCTTCCACGTTTGCCGACCATCGGGAATGGATACTCGAACGAGGAGGTCACCCACATACGCCCTTTGGCGTCAAAGGTGATATTCATCGGCTTTTCAATGTCGGGCTCGCTGGCAAAAAGCTGGATTTCAAAACCCGGCGGAAGTATGAATCCTTTCAGCTCCTCTTCCGCCGTTCGCGGTCCGGTGGGCCGGATGTTCTGCTGAAAGTCTTCGCCATGGGTTTTACTGTCGTCGCGCGGCTTTTCCGGCTGGCAGGCAGATAAAGCAATGATGGATAACAAAATTGAAAACAAAACACTTGGACAAACTGTCGAAGCGAAGGAACTTCTACTTCTCATAGGTGGAGATTGTTTCATCAACTTAACAAAATATTTCAACAGTTGAATCCTGTTTGTCCCTTCACCCGCCCCGGTCGTTTTGAAACATTACCGGGTACCTTCCTATGGAAGTGCGCATATTATTCCTCGCCAATGGGACAATGTTCATCAGCGCAAAGTTCATGTGCCTGTCACCATTCGCCCGCTTGCAGGCCGTGCCCGTGGCACTGTTTTTAAGGTTAACTCATAAAAACCGACTCTGGCCCTCGTGTCGGGTAAAACTTATGAAGATTCTTTTCATCCTCAATCCTGTCAGCGGGAACAAAAGCAACGATGAGGCGATACTCAGGATCCATCAACTCGCCGTAGACACACCATATGACTTCAAAGTATGCTACACGACAGGCAAGGACGACGAGGCGATGATTCTCTCTCAGGTTCAATGGTACAATCCTGAAAGAATCGTGGCTGGCGGCGGCGATGGAACGTTGCAACTGGTAGCCCGCACCATCCGTGAAATGGATACGCCATTTGGGGTATTGCCACTTGGCTCAGCCAACGGTTTCGCAACAGCGATCGGTATGCCTAAGGATCCGGTCGAAGCCGTGGGCGTCGTCGTTAGCGCTACACGCACCGTACCGCTCGATCTTTTGATTTTTAACAATAAGCATGTTTGCATTCACCTGGGTGACATTGGCATCAATGCGCGCATGGTAAGAGAATATTCTCAATCCGAAAGTCGCGGTATGATCGCGTATGCCAAACACCTGATGAGTTCAATGAAGGAAAGTGAGCTGCTTCACTACACCATTACTACGCCTGAACAAACGTACCACAAGGAAGGACACATGCTGGCGTTCGCCAATGCGAACAAGTATGGTACAGGAATTCGCATTTCTGAAGGCGCCGTGGACGATGGTCGTTTCGAGATCTTCAACGTGCCGCGTATTGCCCTCGACGATGCGATCAAAGCCGGATTGACAGCCCTGAACGTATTCGTCGACAAAGACATGTTCTCCGACGTGATCTCGTGCGAACACGCTGAAGTATCCATTAGCGAAAAGGTACACTTTCAGATCGACGGCGAGTACATGGGCATGGTTGATAAACTAACGGTCGGGATATTGCCATCCGCTGTACCTTTGCTCGTACCATGAGTAGTCAACGCGTTCCCATATTGCTCCACTACTACGCGCTGGTGAACAACGGTCAGGCGCTGATTTTCGGTCAGCTCACAACGAAGCGTCTGCGCGATCTGAGCTTTTCATCGTTCTCCCGCCGCACGACCTTCAGGACCCTGATATCCCTGTATCGTTCGCGCGCCATGGCTAACCAGACCGTCACGCTTTATTACCCTACGTTCAACCTTGAAGTAACCACGGACAGCAGCGGTTTCTTCATGGTTCGGCACGAGGTAGAGGTTAACGATGCTCCCCTGCAACGCGCCATGGTAAATACTGTAGCCGTGCAGTTGATAGAAGGTCTCTATGAACGAAGCATGCATCACGTAAGCACACCCGACATTGTCGTCTCCGATATCGATGACACCATTCTGCACTCGCACATCTCCCGGAAAATCCGGAAGATCAGAACGCTGCTCTTCACACCCGTAGAACGAAGGATGGCTGTTGAACCGGTCAAGACTTTGATCAATCGCATCGTAACACAAGGGGCTACGGCTTTTTACCTGAGCAACAGTGAACAGAACCTGTATCCGCTCATTTATCGATTTCTGGTCCTCAATGCTTTTCCGGTAGGACCCATATTTCTCAAACAGATGCGGCGGCTTCGCGACCTGATCCGCTATCGAAAACTGCCGCCTCCTGAAGTACACAAGATGAAGATGCTCAATATTCTATTGCCCATGTTCTCGGAAAAGAATTTCGTGTTGATCGGCGACAACACCCAATACGATTTATCGATCTATCTCACCGCCGCCAAAAATTATCCGGATAACGTGAAAGCTATTTACATTCGCAGAGTCGTTCCGTTGCCAGACGAGACAGCGAAGGTGGCCGAGATCAAAGCCTCGCTCGCCAGTCGCGACATCGAGTTCCATTACGGAGATGACTTCACTTCCGTGACCTGGCCTGAAAGCAACGATTTGACGGTGGCGAAGGCCACACGAGGAAACCCGGCTATTGGATTTCCGTAAACTAGTAAGTCATAGCAAAAAGTAAGGGTACTTCAGTGCCTAGCATAGCATTTGTCTGTCTTGTGAAATTATTAATGTCGATTATTTTTGCCATGACATATTAGCGCGAAATGGCCAAAAAGAATACCTCCGTATATGCTGCTCTGGCGGCCAACTTCCTGATCGCGATCACCAAATTCATCGCCGGAGGCATTGCCAGAAGCTCGGCGATGATCTCCGAAGGGATACACTCCACGGTAGATTGCACGAACCAGTTGTTGCTGTTGTACGGCCTGAAACAAAGCAAGCGGCCACCGGATAAGAACAAACCCTTCGGCTACGGAAAAGAACTTTACTTCTGGTCATTTATGGTTTCGGTACTCATCTTCGGCCTCGGCGGGGGGTTGTCGATGTATCACGGAATTCAATTCTTGCTGAATCCACATCCGCTGGGCGACCCGATGGTGAATTATATTGTGCTGGGACTATCCATTGTCTTCGAATTGGTGTCGTGTTGGTTCGCTTTGAAAGAATTCAACGCCGCGCGGGGCGATCTGCACTGGTGGCGAGCCGTGACAACCAGCAAAAATCCCATAACGTTCCTGGTCCTGTTCGAAGACCTTGCTGCCCTCGCAGGTTTGCTGATCGTGTTGATATTTACTTTCCTCACCCATTGGCTACAGCTGCCTGCCCTGGACGGCGTGGCATCGATACTGGTGGGCTTGTTACTGGCGGGCGTGGCCTGGTTCCTGGGAACAGAAAGCAGATCGCTGCTGATGGGCGAAGGCATCGCCCCGGAAACACAGAAAGAGATTTGTGAACTTGCGGAACGCGATCCTTCCGTGCTCAAGGTCATCAATGTATTGTCGACTTATCAGTCGCCGGATTCCGTGATCGTGATGCTGGTGATCGCTTTTAAGCAGGATCTGAACACGACAGACATCACCACCGCAGTCGACCGCATCCGGGCAAATATTAAGTCGGCCTATCATTATGCGGAATTTGTCGTCATCCAGCCACAGACGTTATCGAAGTCACTGGAGAAACCGGCACTGGAATCGATCAAGTAATTGTGAGACCAGCAATGATTAGCTTTAGAGGATGAAACTCGTTGAGCGGGCACAATACCTCCAGACGTTGCAAGACAGGTTCTCTGATATTGGCCGGAGCGGTCATACAGTTTTCCTCCTCGGAGAAGCTGGCATAGGGAAGACGTCGCTCATCACACACTTCAAAGATTCAATCGGCACACGCGCCCACGCCTACATCGGCGGATGTGATTCGTTGTTCACCCCTCACCCGCTGGGTCCCCTTCATGACATCGCGCCCCAACTGGAAGACGATTTCAATTCGCTGCTGCGCAAAGAAAAGGAACGGTCCGTGATCTTCACGGCATTCTTTGAAAAGCTCACTGCCGCGACCAAGCCGGTGCTGCTCATTTTCGAAGATGTTCACTGGGCCGACGAGGCGACGATCGATCTCATCAAGTTTCTGTCCCGGCGCATCGGAAAACTTCGCTGTCTCTTTGTGTTGACGATGCGCGACAACGAACTGGATGCACGTCACGCACTCAGAAATTTGTTTGGCCAGCTATCGGCTGATACGTTTACGAAAGTCCACCTCAACGCGCTGTCCAGGCAGGCCGTGGAAGACATGGCCCTCGCGAAAGGACACTACTCAGGCGACAAAGTTTTTGCACTTACCGGCGGAAATCCATTTTACGTGACCGAGGTGCTCGCGGCGGGAATGACGCCGATACCCGAGCGCATCAAAGATTCCGTCCTGACCGCGTTTCATTCCAAGGATGAACACACACAAGAGTTGTGGGAGCTTCTGTCGGTTTTGCCGTCGCGCATCGAGCCGTCGATCGTTTCGAAGATCGAGCACGAGTATCCGCAGGTGATTGAAAGCTGTATCGCTGCCGGCGTGATCGTGAACCGGAACGATACGCTGTCATTTAAACACGAATTGTATCGCATTGCGATCGAGGAATCAATTTCGAAATATCGAAGAAGGCACCTCCATCAACGGGTACTGCGTTTGTTGATGGAAGAAGGAAGTGGCGCGACGCTGGCACAACGCGTGCACCATGCGCGATTTGCCGAAGATCATCGCCTGGTACTCGAGCTGGCACCCCGCGCTGCACAGGAGGCCGCGGCAGTCGGCGCTCACGTGGAGGCGGCGAAGTTGTTCAAAACGGCTATCGAGCACGCAACGGTGAATTATAACGGTTTGGCTATGCTCCTTGGGCGATATGCCTACGAGTGTTACCTCATCAACCAAATTGCCAACGCGTTAACGGCTCAGGAACAAAGCCTGGCGTTGTATCGCCAACAGGGCGATCGATTGAGGACCGGCGACACGCTGCGGTTTTTATCGCGGCTGCAGTGGTTTGGTGGAAATCGCGGCAAAGCAATTACCTTTGCCCATGAATCGGTGCAGGTGCTGGAACAACTGCCACCTTCCAGAGAGCTTGCCCTGGCGTACAGCAACTTTTCACAACTCAATATGCTGGCGGACAATGTACCCCAGACGCTTCACTGGGGAGAAAAGGCCATTGCCCTCGCTGAACAGCTGAACGACGCGGAGATATTGTGCCATGCGTTGAACAACGTGGGCAGCATCCTGCAAAAATCTCCTGGTCACGAAGAAGAAGGTGCCGCCAAGTTACACGACAGTTTATCGATTGCCCTGGCGAACGGATACCATGAGCACGCGGCACGGGCGTACACAAACTCAGGTTGTTTTTATGTGCTGATCAGAAAATACGAAAAGGCACGCAAGGCGCTGGAGGCGGGGCTGAGGTATTGTGAAGAGCACGATCTGCTTTCGTGGTATTATTACATGCAGGGTGAGCGAACGCGCCTGCTGCTGGACACCGGCCATTGGGCCGAAGCTGAGCAGATAGCCTTATCGTTGCAAATGAATGCCGATCATTTCGCTTTGACGCGAATCGGTGCATTGGTTACGCTGGCCCGCCTCAGCATCCGGCGAGGCCGCTTCGGCGAAGCACGACCCTATCTTGATGTCGCCAAAAAGCTGGCTGCACCTACCGCAGAAGCTTATCGCATGTTGCCCGTGATGGCCGCCGAGCTTGAACTCTGCTGGACCAGCGGCACAACGGTACCGCAGGACGACATCGATGCCGCTATTGCCCTGCTTCCCGACATTCACGAATCGTGGCACTATGCTGGTGTGGCTTACTGGATGCTTCGCTGCGGTATTCCCATAGCCGACAACCGTGAGGTCCGCTACCCTGGTCCTCTGGCCCTGGAGCAGCAGGGGCAATTTGCCGCCGCCGCCCAGGCCTGGAAGGAACTGGGATGCGCATTCGAACAAGCGCTCGCTTTGATGGAATGCGATGAAGACCAGCAACGCGCGGGACTCGGCATGCTCGACCACCTCGGCGCCACAGCCACTTCCGAAATGCTGAAAACGAAACTTCGCGAGAAGGGTATGCGACACATTCCGCGCGGGCCTCGCGAAAGCACGAGGAGCAATCCCGCGGGCCTCACGGGCCGACAGGTCGAGATCCTCTCGCTCCTCGAACAGGGTGGCCAAAACAGGGAGATCGCCGAAAAGTTATTCATCTCTCCCAAGACGGTTGACCATCACATCTCCGCCATCCTCGCTAAGCTGTCGGTAAATTCTCGCGCAAAAGCTGTAGCCGAAGCACGCCGCCTCGGCATCCTGAAATAGCGACACCCCCTGCCTCACGCAAAATAGGGAACCCGCTTCTTATAAATAGGGAATCCTGCCCTCGGCCGCCTCACTGCGAATGGCGAACTTTGAATCATCAAATCTTACTGAATGAAAAAATACATCATCGAGCGGCAGCTGCCTGGCGCGGGAAGATTTTCTATGGCCGAACTAAGGTCAATCGCCCAGAAATCCTGTGAAGTGCTGGATGAACTGGAGGCACCCTACCATTGGATCGAAACCTACGTGACGGATAATAAATTATATTGTGTGCACATCGCCCCCGACCGCGAGACGGTGCTGGAGCATGCGCGCAGAGGTGGATTTCCCGTCGACAGCATAGCGGAAGTCAGGTACATCATGGATCCTACCACAAGCGCCATTAAAGTAGTGACGTAGAAATCCCAGAACAAAAAAACACCTCCATGATCACAAGTTCTTCTCCAACGAATCGTGTCGCGCCCCAGTCTCAGCTCGACACGGCCTTTGCCGGTGTCCGGATACAGTCGGTTGATGTTTTGCGTGGCCTGGTAATGATCATCATGGCGATCGACCACGTTCGCGTGTACGCGGGTATCCCGGCCGGTGGCCTCACCGTGGGTATATTCTTCACGCGATGGATCACGCACTTTTGTGCTCCGTCTTTTGCCTTCTTCGCCGGCACCAGTGCATTCCTGTACTACCACAAAACGGGCGATCGAAAAGCGCTCATCAATTTTCTCGTCACGCGGGGATTGTTGCTGGCCGTCTTCGAATTGACTATCGTAAGATTCTTCTGGACTTTCAATTTTGACTATGCCGCCTTCACCATCACCGGTGTGTTATGGATGTTAGGCTGGTGCATGGTGTTGCTGGCTGCCTTCGTAAGAATAAAACCCATCACCCTGGCCGCTATTGGGGTCACTATGGTTTTGCTACAGTCCCTGTTTGCGCGGTTGCCCCTGTTGTTCCCGGAGAACCTGCAGGAAGGCGTTGCGCGGTACTGGGGCTTCTTCTACCCTGCCGTGGTGGCGGGTAAGGAGGGCGTTGTGATTGGCGCCGGCTCCGGAGGACTGCCCGAAGCATTTGGGATCAGCATCTTTTATGTCATCCTGCCCTGGCTCGGCGTGATGATGGCCGGCTTTGGATTTGGCGCCCTCCTGTTGAAGGATGCGGCCCTGGTGCGGAAGCTGTGCCTGTGGATTGGATTGGGAATTACGTTGGCCTTTCTCATAGGAGCAACGGTCAAGGCCCTCTATTTCTATGCGCCCGACGATACCACCCCGTTCTTCGTTCGCGTGCTGGGGCAACAGAAGTATCCGCCGTCGCAGTTCTACGTGATGATGACGCTCGGGCCGATCATCGCGCTCGTGCCGTGGGCGCAACGCGCAACGGGGTGGCTGGTTGATGCGGTCAAGATGATCGGACGTGTGCCGATGTTTTACTACCTCCTGCACATCCTGCTGATTCATCTGTCTGCATTCGTCGTTAACCTGGTTCTTTACGGAAACATTCACCAGGATTGGTATGTAACGGCGCCTTTCGTCGGAATCGAGGAAGCGAATCGGTGGACCTTACCCATACTCTACATAGTTTGGGCGATCGATGTCGTGGTCCTGTATTTTGTTTGCGCGAAGTATGCGCGATATAAGGCGGATCATCCGGAGATCGGGTGGATGAAATACGTTTAGCAATTAGTAATGAATAATTAGTAATTGTGGCCCGCTGCCGCGGGATGAATGTCAATCAAAGTTGGTTTTGGTTTTCACGGGACAACTAAGAGTCCCGGTGATCTGGTGGGTATGCACGCAATCAGACTCAATAGGTGTGCGTTCGGATAGTTCAGAATCAACCGGTGATTAGATAACGGCCAATGCGCGGGGATACTAGCCGATCAATTGTTGGAGACTGATAAAATCATATTCCGTATAGAATACGATTGCTGATTCACTTACATGCAATTGACTTATTGAAACACATTTGGTGACAGACACAAGAGCCAAAAATGCGTTTAATGAAGCTATAACTATAAGCGTTTGATATTAAATTATGGAAACAGCGTTGTTGGAAATTCGAAATCAGCAGAAAGCATCGTGGAACAAGTTTTCGCCTGGGTGGAAGAAATGGGACGACCTGGTTATGGACTTTCTCAGGCCTCAGGGTGATGAACTCATCGGGAACCTCAACCTGAAAAACAACTATCAGGTATTGGACGTAGCTGCCGGAACCGGCGAACCTGGTCTCACGATTGCCTCGATGGTGCCTAAGGGCCGTGTCATTATTACAGACCTCGCGGAGGAGATGCTCACCATAGCACACGAGAACGCCGACCTGCGTGGCATACGGAATATGGAAACGCTCACCGTCGATGCCAGTGAACTCCCGTTCGACGATGACGCGTTCGACGCCATCAGTTGCAGACTGGGATTCAGGTACTTCCCGGATATGTCACTTGCTGGAAACGAAATGGTGCGCGTACTTAAACCCGGACATCGAATCGCGACAACGGTTTGGTCAGGCCCCGAAGGAAATCCCTGGATAACCATCATGATGAATGCGATCGATACGGTCATGCAAATACCTCCGACATCAAACGGGTCGCCGGGAATGTTTCGCTGCGCGCAGCCCGGACTCATGGCCAGCATACTCAGTGACGCCGGGTTGAAAGACCTGGTGACGCGCGAAATCAAGGTCAAGCTCAGATGCGGGACCGCAGAAGCTTACTGGGGATGGATGACGGACGTGGTTGCGCCGGTAGTAGCTGCGTTGGGCAGTGCCACTAAAGAAGAGATCGTGGAAATTAAACAACTGGTCTTTGGATCGCTGGCCAAACGATACCGCGATGGCAAGATCGTGATTGAAGGCACGGCGAAGGTCATTGCCGGGACGAAGTGATCAAATGAACTTTACAGGACGTCCTGTTTTATGAAATACCACACCGACACGAAGAATGTATGAAGGCTGGTGCGCTCAAAGCAATCCCGTCTGCTTCGGCACACTTTACTTCATACACTTCGTGCACGGGTGTGAAATAAATTGTTCAGGCGCCGCCAAAATAAGCCCCCCTACTTTATTGCGTGAACCCACCGTTGACGAACGAACATCAGGGGACGCCCGGCGTAATAACGCCCCACCAAAAGGAGCCTGCCGCAATAGTTACATCAAGTTCGATCTCATAGGCGCGATTCAGCTTCACGGAAAACTTTTTCCCATCGATCGACGTGATTACCGCCGAATCCGTTAACCCTGCGTAGTACAACGGTACCCGCACACGCCGGGTGATCTTCTCTTTCAACGGATTGAACAGCATGATCAGCCCGCGTTCGTTTGTGACAGGCGACGCCATGAGCCATCCATCCCAGTCGCGGCCATCGGCTCGTCGTAAATGAATCAGGTCGGCGTTAAGGATGTCGCGGTGTTTCTTGTACCAGGTGATTGTTTCCGAAACCATCCGTCGCGTTTCGTCGGTATCGTACAACCGGGGCCCGCGATAGCACGCCTGGATGCCCGATCCGTAATATTGCATCATCAACTGCCGGTAGGCATCCAGGTGCTCACTCAGGGGTTCCAATACCGCCTCCGGTCCCCCACCCTGGTACCTGGTGAGCGGCACGAATCCCCAACTCATGGATGACGACTTTTCCCACGTGCCGTCGAAGATATTCTGTCGGTTAAGGATCATCTGCTGATCACGGGGCAGCGAAAAATTTACTTCGCGGTAGCCGAGGGCCGACTTGTGGGTGCCGTCCAGGTGGTA
>DATHKA010000536.1:0-4015 GCA_035489615.1 Chryseolinea sp. | reverse complement strand
TTATAGGTAAAACTGTCTGTCGTGCGGATACCGCCGTACTCGTCTGCATCCAGATTGTTGCGACGGAACGTAGCAATCAACCGATAGCTGCTGTCCTTCGAAATGTAACTCGTGAAAAGGTCATAGTACGTACTTCTTACGCTTCGGTCGCCTTTGCTTTGTCGCTGCACCTGCTTGTCGATGAGCAGCGCGCGATAGGTGAATCCAAAATTCCATCGCGGCGTAATGTTGCGGCTGAATGTTGCCCGCGTGATCGAACGTCCTTTGCCTCCAAGCATGACGTGCATGTTGGCATACGGAGATTTCGTGTCGTACAACTTCATCTGCTCCGAGTCCCAATACATGTCGAACGATGTAAAACCCGACGTTGCCCCGATCACCTCGGGCGTTTGGTAGAAGATGGGACGTATCGCTGACCCGATGTTGCCCAGGTCCTGATACTTGTACTCGCCACGCTGGACATAAGTGAACCGCTGAAAATTGCGTATAGCGGTATCGATAGTGTGTAGCGTGATCCGGTTCAAATATACATCGCGCTCGAAATAATACTTGGACGTGCGAGGTCCGTATACCTGCTTCGTAGTATCGTCAATGATGCGCGACCCGCGTCGGCGTGGCTGTCCCTCCTCTTGCGCATTCACGGTGAGCGCCAGCAACAGGAGTCCCAGGCAACAGGTGAGCGTGACGCCTTGTTTTAAATACGTATGAAACGATGGAGCGCTAGCGGCCACGCTTGAGACTGTTTAACACCAACTCATCAAAATCCTGACCATTTTTATTAAAGCGCACCTCGATGGGGATGTAAAATAACGATAATCGGTTCACTTGCTCGGCGAATTCCGGCGAAGCCAGCTTCGCTTTATCCTTTTCTGTGGTCAGAATGCTGGTCTGCGGATGTTGCCTGAGCAGGCGTTCGAGCTTATCCACATCCGACTGATCAAAGTCATGGTGATCACCGAACGTAAGCTCGCGCACTACGGAAAAATTGTTGCGCACAAAATTAAGGAACGGCTTCGGATTGGAGATCCCACTGAGGGCGATAACATTGTCGCGCATGACTTTATCCTGTCGCGAATAGGGAATCGGATGACCGTACCGGATATGCGTGAAGAAAACCGGCTTATCAACATATTTACGGATCACGTGCTCCATGTTCATCATCGCTTCGTCCGACAGCTCTTCGGGGCACTTCGTAACCACGACCAAGTCTGCACGGCTCGCTCCACCTCGCGATTCGCGCAATCGGCCTGCCGGTAGAACAAAGTCCTCGTAAAACGGCCGGTAACAATCAGTCAACAGGATATTCAGGGAAGGGGTGATCTGTCTATGCTGAAACGCATCATCTAACAGGATCACATCCGTCTTCGGATGACGTTCAAGAATTGACGGGATCGCCAGGGCTCGCTCCTCTCCGACAGTTACCGTGACGCGATCTCCATACTTTACGAAGAATTGAAATGGCTCGTCTCCAACCGTGCGTGCGCTGTCTGTAGGATTGGCGATCCTGAACCCCCTGGTCTTTCTGCCGTACCCCCGGCTAAGCGTGGCCACGTCGTATTCTCTCGTGAACAGGCGTATCAGGTATTCGGTCAGGGGTGTCTTACCTGTCCCTCCCATAGTGAGGTTGCCCACGCTGATGACCGGAACGTCAAAACGCGCAGAAGGCTTTGAACCACTGTCGTATAGGCGGTTCCTGATCGAAGTAATGATGTGGTAGAGGACTGAAAACGGAAATAACAGAAACCGCAGAACACTCATGCAACATCAGATAAAATAAATGGGATACGTCTGCGCATGCCGGTCAAATCAACGGCAAAGGTAATAGAGATGTCGCAACGGAAGGCACGAAAAACAAATAATTAGCGGTGCCGGCATTGCGTAACGCACCTTGCAGTTCTATATTGACGCGTATCAAAGTCATGAGCGACCGAATCAGGATCAGAGAAGTTATTCAGCATCTGGAATCAATTGCTCCCCTGAGTTACCAGGAGTCTTACGACAATTCAGGGCTCATCATTGGCGATTACGAGCAACCGGTGCGTGGTGTCCTGGTCACGCTGGACTGCACGGAGGCCGTAGTTGACGAGGCGTTTGCTTCAGGTTGCAACCTCATCATAGCACATCATCCCATCGTATTCAAGGGATTGAAGCGGCTTACCGGCGCGAATTATGTAGAACGGACAGTGATGAAAGCGCTGAAAATGGACGTCTCCATTTATGCCATTCACACGAACCTGGATAACGTTCATACAGGAGTGAATCGAAAGATATGCGAGCTGGTTGGCCTTAAGAACCTGCGCGTACTGCAGCCCCGCCGGGACACCCTCAGCAAGCTGGTAACGTTCGTCCCTCCTGATAATGGAGACGACGTTTTGGCCGCGCTCTATGCCGCCGGCGCTGGCCGGGTCGGCAACTACAGCGATTGCACCTTCACGTCACGTGGCACAGGCTCCTTCACGCCCAATGATCACTCCAACCCCACGGTTGGCTCGGCTGGGGCAAAGGAATGGGTTGACGAGCTTCGCGTGGAACTAATCTTCCCTTCGCATCTGCAGGATCAAGTCATTTCAGCGCTCCGAAGAGCGCATCCATACGAAGAAGTGGCCTACTACATAACGGTTCTTTCTAATGAAAATCAAGACGTAGGCGCCGGAATGGTTGGCGACCTCACCATACCTGTGGAACCAATGGCATTTCTAAGTGGTTTAAAAGATAGTCTGGGAGTTCAGGTGATCAGGGCCACACAAATATTAGAGAAGCCGGTAACACGAGTGGCTGTTTGCGGCGGATCGGGCAGTTTCCTGTTGAAAAAGGCCGTTCAATCGGGTGCGCAGGTTTTCATTTCTGCGGACTTTAAATACCACGACTTTTTCGACGCCGACGGCAGGATCATCATTGCCGACATCGGCCACTACGAAAGTGAAGCGCACACCAAAGAACTCCTGGTGGATGTTTTAATGAAAAAATTTCCTACTTTTGCGATCAATTTTTCAAAAACCGTCACGAATCCAATAAGCTACATATAACTAATGGAAAATCAATCAGTTGCACAGAAGCTCGAGGCTCTCGTAAAGCTTCAGTCCATTGACACGAAATTAGACGAGCTGAAGAAGCTCAGGGGTGACCTCCCCGACGAGGTCCAGGATTTGGAAGACGAAATTGAAGGCTACCGGACCCGACAGAACAAGTACGAAGCAGGTCAGAAGGAGTTTGAAGATGGAATTAAGAGAAATAAGGAGGCGATAAAGGAAGCGGAGAAGTTGATCAAGAAATACTCGGAACAACAGAAAAACGTTAGAAACAACCGCGAATTCGACGCAATCACAAAAGAAATCGAACTTCAGGAACTTGAGATCCAGATCTGCGAGAAGAAGATCAAGGAAAGCAAAGAAAGCATCCAGGAGAAGAAAGAAGAGATTGAAAAAACTGAAGTATTTGTAAAAGAGCGTGGAGACCACCTCGAGAACAAGAAAAAAGAGCTTGACGGCATCCTGGCCGAAAGTCACGAAGAAGAGAAGCGGCTTCTCACCGAACGCGAAAAAGCTGCCAAAAAGATTGAAGACAAATTGCTTAAGTATTACGAGAGACTTCGCGGAAGCTTGAGCAATGGTCTTGCCGTCGTACGCGTGGTTCGCGGCGCCGCAGAAGGTTGTAACATCGTGATTCCTCCTCAAAAGATCGCCGAGATCCGCGAGAAGAAGAAGATCGTGATCGACGAGCACTCTGGCCGCATCCTGGCAGATGTTGACATGGACTCACTCGATGAAGGAGACAAGCCCAAAACGGCAAAGGTGGCTGTTCCTGTGCCTGCTCGTAGAAAGAAAGCAGAGTAATCTGATGAGGATATTTATTCGAAAGGCGGGCTTCACAGTCTGCCTTTTTTTATGCTTGACGACTGTCGGCCGGGCCTTTCCCACCCACGATAGCAGCGAAGAACAGTGGTCGTTCAGTGATCTCTCGCTGCGCGCCTACAGCATGGTCTTCAACCTGGACTTTGCGGGTGTTCATAAGCTCA
>DATHKA010000535.1:0-21537 GCA_035489615.1 Chryseolinea sp. | reverse complement strand
CATATGCTGCTGAGCAACGCACGCGTGAGATGGCCGTGCGCAAAGTACTGGGCGCTACCGTCGGCAATCTATTCAATTTGCTATCGCTGAGTTTCATAAAGCTTGTGGTAATTGCCATAGCTATTGCCCTGCCTTTCTCGTGGATAACCATGGAAAAATGGTTGGACGGGTTTGCCTATAGAATCGAGATACCGATTTGGATATTTCTCTCGTCTGCCGCACTGATTTCAATTGTTGGCGTTTTGACAATTACCATTCAAACACTAAAGGCGGCCTTACACAATCCGGCCGATTCCCTTCGCGCCGATTGACCCGTCAGAAGTCTATTTTTAGGCCGCCCTGCACAGCCGTATCGGCCCTTATTCAACCCTTCAGTGGTCAGTGATTACACCTTTTCTTTTACAAAGAAACGGCTTAACTTCTGATTTGGCAGAGAACTTAAGGACAGCGATGTAACGGCGGGGGTCCGATTTGACCAATTCTGTTCGCAGCGCAATTGATGCGGGAATATTAGATGCAGCTCTACACGTCGGCAAGAGTGTTTCGATTTTGTATCGCTTTGCTGCTGCTTCAGCCTAGCGCGATTCCACTTTTTGCACAAAGACCGTTTATCAACTTCCGTCATTTTTCAGATGCTGAAGGACTTTCACAAAATCATGTGAATTGTATTATTCAGGACCGTCAAGGTTTTATGTGGTTTGCCACTTCAGAAGGACTAAACCGATTCGATGGGTATGAGTTTACGATCTACCGTCATGTTGATGGTGACACCTCTTCCATCCCCAGCGATAACATCTCCGAACTCTATTTGGATAAAGAGGGACAAATCTGGATGGGCTCGGCGAACGGCCTGGCAAAATACAACCGCAACCTTAATACGTTCACCTCTTTCGCGCCCGATACGAATAATGAAGCATCTATCAGTTCAAGTCAGGTGAATCGCATGATCGAAGATCCGTCCGGCAATTTCTGGATCGCTTTTCTCAACGGCGTGGTTGATTACTTTGATCGCAAGAAAAATACGTTTGCGCATTTTCAAATTTCCAGCGACCTGCCTGGCAAGGGAACGTATGGTGAAGCAACCTCATTACTATTGGACAAAAACGGAAACCTTTGGATTGGAACATTTCATGGCATCACGGTGCTGAACGCACAGCGCGAAGAAGTTCAAAAGTTAGTTCATGACCCTCAAAACGCACATAGTCTTAGTAGCGATCGCGTTCACGACATTATTCAAGACAGGAACGAAGTTATCTGGGTGGCTACGGAAAATGGTCTTAACAGATATGATCACCGAACGGGCCGGTTTGTTCGATTTATCCATGACGACAAAAATGAAAATTCACTTTCCACCAATGTGGTAAGACGCATGTTAGAGGACAAGGAAGGGCGAATTTGGATTGGCACAGAAAACGGCGGATTGGATATCCTCGATCATCAATCAAATCGCTTCTATCATTTCATGGAGAACAAAGCACGCAAGACTGGAATTAGCGACAATTCGATATACAGCATTTATCGCGACCGGCTGGACAACATGTGGGTGGGTACCAATGCGCAGGGAGTTAACTTTTATGACCGCTATGCCAGGCCTTTTACGATCTATCAAAGCAGTCCCGGTGTTAAAGGCCAGCTCAATTACGACAAGGTAAACGGAGTCGACGAGCAGCCTGGAAAAGGATTCTGGATTTCAACTGAAGGAGGAGGACTGAATTTACTCAACGCTGAAAGCGATTTGTTCATAGCCTATCAACACGATAAGAATGACCCCTTCTCTATTCCTGGCGACTTTGCGGGGGATGTTGTTTGGGACAGTGTAAGGCATTGCGTATGGGTCACCACATGGGGTGGAGGCCTCTGGCGAATGGATCCCGAAACGGGCCGTGGGAGAACCTACAAAAGCAACGCTAAAGATAGCACCACGCTGGCAGGCAACTTCCTTTGGCGTCTATACCTGAACAAGGGTGTCTTATACATTGGAACCATTGGCGGTGGGTTCAGTATCTACAACGACGAGACTGATTCGTTTTCAAACTATTCGGTGGAAGATGGCCTTGCTGAAAAAAACGTGGTTTCATTTTATGCGGACAAGCTCGGATTTCTGTGGGCCGGAGGGTGGGATCATGGCGTAAGCAAGATGAATTTGTCGCAAAGGAAATTTGCGACGACGCCAACGTTCGAGAATATGACTTCCACTTTTTCGACTCTTGGTGACAGTCTGGGCCGCCTGTGGTTTACTACCAATGATGGCATTCTGATTTACGATGAAGTCAAGGACAGTATGGCAACTTTTACGATCAAGGACGGACTTCCGGGAAGATCGGTTCTCGGTATGCTCGATGATCGAAAAGGAAATTACTGGCTTAGCACAAATGCCGGACTGGTCAAGTTCAACGTTGCAAAAAGGGAATTTCGCACGTTCACCATGGCGGATGGTTTGCCCACCAATCAATTTTCATCGTGGCCATTTCGGGCAAAAGATGGCAGGATGTTTTTTGGAAGTGCGAAAGGGCTCGTCGTTTTTCATCCAGATAGCATAAAAATCAATCCCATCGTTCCAAAAGTATACATCACGGATTTGAGAATTTTCAACGAATCCGTGCCTATCGGAGGCGAAGGAAATATCCTCACCAAACCAATAAGTGAAACAACATCAATAACCCTTCCCTACGACCACAATGTTTTTTCGCTGACGTTTGTGGCGTTGAGCTACACGTCTTCGAGCCGCAATCAATATGCGTACCAGTTGGAAGGCTTCGATAGAGGATGGACCAGGGCCCAAAGTAATCGCATGGCCACATACACCAGCCTTGATCCCGGAACCTATTCATTCAAAGTAAAGGCGAGCAACAACGATGGACTCTGGAATGATGAGGGTGCAATTTTGATCATTCACGTGTTGCCGCCCTGGTGGCAGACCTGGTGGTTCCGATTTATCTTGGGAGTAATTTCAATTCTCGTTGTTACACTCATAACTTTTGTCCGTACCCGAAATATAAAACGTAGCAATCGGGTGCTGGAGGAGACGGTTCGGCAAAAGACAAAGGAGCTGACGCAGACCAATCAGGAGATCTTAGCACAAAAAGAAGAAATAGCGCAGAAAAACAGAATGTTAGTTGAGCAAGCTGATGAACTTGCCATACAAAACGAGCAACTTATCCAGACGCAGGAAGAAGTATCTTCTCAGCGCGACCTGCTTTCCCATCAAAACGAAAACCTCGAACAGGAAGTAGAAAAGCGCACCAGTGAACTCATCGAGCATACGAAGCAGTTAGAGCAGTTTGCATTTATTTCAGCGCACAACCTCCGGGCGCCCGTTGCGCGGATTTTGGGGCTGGGGCAACTACTGGACATGTGTGCGGGTGATCCCGATGGGAACAACGACATATATCCGAAACTGATTCAAACGACCAAAGAGTTGGACAATGTAGTAAGAGACCTGAATGCTATATTAGACCTGAAGCAGAGCACCGAATCACTTATTACTACGATCGAGTTGCAGACTGAAATAGAATCTGTGATGAAAACCCTCGAGAAAGAAATCTCCACATCCCATGCGAATATATTGGTCGATTTCTCATCGGCCGATAAAATTCGGACAGTCAAGGCATATCTCGATAGTATTCTATACAATCTGATCAGCAATGCCATAAAGTACAGACACCCAAGCCGCGAACCGGTTATCAAGGTCAAGACCGAACGGCTGGACGAAGAGATTTGCCTGATTTTGGAAGACAACGGTCTGGGAATTGACCTGGTGCAATATCGAGGAAAGTTATTCAATCTTTACAGTCGCCTCCACTTTCACGTGGAGGGGAAAGGTATGGGCCTTTACCTCGTAAAAACGCAAATGGTCTCACTTGGAGGACGAATAGAAGTCACCAGTGAAGTCAATGTGGGCACGGTCTTTAAACTATACTTCAAATTATAGGAAGGGCACAACGGGTTACCCGCATTCACTCCGGCCATAAAGCGTACCAATGCCACGAAGTTGGCAGCTGTGTTGGCACAAATGCCTTGGAAAATAATACATTCGGTGCCGCCAATGTAGCGATTGGAGCAGATGCCTTGAAATATAACGTAGGAGGCAACTGGAATACGGCTGTAGGATACTCTTGCGGGCCCGGTTTCGGCATGGGAAGCCTTATTCATGCTACGGCGATAGGTTATGCAGCCATCAATACGGCGAGCTTTCAAGTGCGCATTGGAAACGACTTGATCACCGATATTGGAGGCCAGGTATCCTGGTCTACCCTATCCGATGGCAGATTTAAACGCGATATTAAAGAAGACATCACTGGTCTGGACTTCATTAATCAACTGAGACCGGTGAGTTACACCGTGGATCATGCGGCCCTGGTGAAATCCCACAACGTACCCGACAGTATATAGGGATACAGTTGCAGACAGGCAGGAAGGCAGATATCAGACAGACTGGCTTTGTTGCGCAGGAGGTTGAAGCAATAATCAAAAAGTACGGCGGTAAAGATATCCAGGAATGATCTTAGTGCGGGGATGTATCTGTATGCTTTAATCGTCGATGGAAAAGTTGTGGATACCAAGCGTTTGATCCTGACAAAATAGTATGGCGTTAGGGTTGTGCCCGGGAAAATCGGCGCTTCGTGCTCCCCCGATTCGCCGGGGCAAAAGTTTGGGTTGAATTGGTTATTTTGCGACTCCCATGCATCCTCGTTCAACCCTAAACTACCCCGCCAAAGTGAGAACAAGATTACTCCTGTTGTGTCTGGTCCTGACCAGCACTGCCTACAGCCAATCCTATAAACAAATTCATCGTAAAGCCATCGTGGTCGATACACACAATGATATTCTGATGAAGGCCGCGGACAAAGGGATTGTATTCGATGAGAACCTGAAGGGAAAAGCCAGTTCAGATCTGGACCGGTGGAAAACAGGTGGCCTCGATGTACAGGTCTTTTCTGTCTATTGTGATGGCGCTGCAGATAAACCCTACGCCTTTGCCAACCGTGAAATGGACATCCTTGATGCCGTGGCCGCACGCAACCCTGGTAAGATCGTAAAAGCAGCCGGATACGCTGAATTGATGACCATAGTAAACCAGGGAATGATAGCTGCTATGTTCGGCGTCGAAGGCGGGCATATGATCGAAGACGACCTCACTAAATTGGATGCGCTTTACAAACGCGGAGCCAGGTACCTCACCTTAACACATAACGTTGCTCCTTCCTGGGCTACCAGTGCAGTCGACGAAACGACGAAACCGGATCTGCCACACAAGGGACTTACGGATTTTGGAAAACAGGTGGTGCAAAGGATGAACCAACTTGGCATGCTGATCGACGTGAGCCACGCCGGTGATCAAACCTTTTGGGACGTAATAAAGTTGACTACCAAGCCAGTCATTGCATCCCACAGTTCGGTATACAGCATCACGCCACATCGGCGCAATTTGAAAGACGACCAGATAAAGGCGATCGCCGGGAATGGTGGTGTTATTCAAATAAACTTTAACCCGGGATTCATCGACAGCACTTTCAGCAAGAAAGACGATGCCTTTCTTAAAAAGCATTCTACCGAATATGATTCACTCCTGAAGAACGGAATGGATGATTTCTATGCATCAGACTTTCTGAATTCCAAATATGCCGATGAGACAAATGCCATACGGCCGCCGTTGGCCATGGTCATTCAGCACATCGAATACATCATCAGGCTGGTGGGCGCTGATTATGTAGGGCTGGGATCGGACTTTGATGGCATCACGCTTACGCCGCTTGAACTCGATGACGTGACCACGTACCCTTTGATCACAAAGGCGCTGGTCGAAAAAGGATACAGTGAAACGGATATCAGCAAAATCCTGGGAGGTAACTTTCTCAGGGTACTAAAAGCAAATGAATCGCGTTAACAGCTCTTCAAGGAATCAACGCCGGCTTCAGGCCCAGTCGCCGGAGCAGTCTGAGATGGCCCCCTAAAGCGCCCATAAATGACTTTGCCGAATGATACGGCAAGTTAAATTCCAATGCTGTAGACTTTACAATAGATGAAATTCGCCTGTAGTGAACATGACAGACGTTAGGAAACAGATGATGTTCAATCTGGAAGTTAAGGCCTCCAATATACCAAGAGAACCATCTGCTATCGTTCCCAAAATTAGTGGTCGTCAATAGCTGATGAACTGCCCAGTTATTTTCAAGCATGCGCTCGTCATCCGGCAAAGGAAACTCCGTCCCCTCGATAATATGCGCCGGCTGAAAGATAACCGACAACATGAATCCGGCGATATAATGCATGATGAAAATACCCAAGAGTACCTGCCACCACATAAGTGAGGTAAACAGCATCGGAATTACAAATACGTAGCCAACATAGAACAGTTTGGTGCCGATCAGGATTATCCATTCCTTAACTATGTTCGCCTTTTGCTTCTTTGCCAATCCGTTCCTATGATACTTTATGATCCGTGCGAAATCCTTAGCGAACATCCATGACAGTGTCATTAAACCGTACAGGAACCAGGCATATATATGCTGAAACTGGTAGATGGACTTCCATTTCGTGTGGGGTGTAAGACGCAGCACTCCACGAGAAATGATATCTTCGTCTTCCCCGTGAACATTCGTGTAGGTATGATGCAACACGTTGTGCTGCATCTTCCAATTGAACGTGCTTGCGCCGATGAGATTAAGGGAATATCCAACCAAGGTATTGAGCCAGGTGCGTTTTGAATAGGCACCGTGATTAGCATCGTGCATAACGGACAAGCCAATACCCGCAAGGCCAAAGCTCATGACAATTGCCATGACTAGCGCCAAGACGGGCGTGCTGACTATTCCTGACACAACGAGAGCATAGGGTACAAAGTAGAGAAGAAACATCACTACTGTTTTAATAACCATCTCACTGGTTCCAGTGCGGTTCATGTTGTTCGATTTAAAGTACGCACCTACCCTCATATTCAACGTTGAAGAGAAGTCAAGTTTTGCTCGCGAGAATGTTGGGGAGGGTTTCAAGAGTAGCGGTTTTGGTGCGGCAATTCCGCCGACATTTATAACGCAAATTATGGAAGATAATTGCCATGTTGCGGCCCCGGCGACCCGATCGTCGGAGAAATGCAATAAAGCAGCGCAGGAACACCAGTAATATCTCACTACGCAAAACGGATCTCAAACGCGATAATGCCTCAAACGACTACCATTTGCCACTTAATGACGAAAACTAAAGACGTCTTCCTGCGCAAGGAAGGCTTCGCTTACATAATTCACGTCATCTCTTACATATTTCACAGGCATTCAAATTTTAGCGCAAGCAGGCTAGTCAATATCGGGAAACACGCACCTTCGAGCATAGCTATTGACTGCGGCACATAGATATTTGTATTAAAAATACACTTCGCGGTTCATTCATTTCGTAATGATTCAATTGTGATGAACCGTGAAATATGCAATACTATTAAAGACATCTACAACATAAAGTCGTCGCGGTCCTTGAATATTGCAGGAGCTATCGCAGAATGCATTTTGTGAATCGGGTCCCAACGATTTCTCTAACGAAAATCAAAGCTCCAGCGTAACGTTCCGTCAATGCACCAAATCGCGAATCTCTATCTATCAACCTACGCTACCTTCTTGACACTATGCTGTGGCGTTGATTAAAGGGTTCGATGCTCAATAGTCGTTTCCCTTCAGAACGGTCCTCAGGTGGCGGCAATCTAACAGCGCAAAGACGGTTAGCATGGCCATCAATCCGGCCCGAATACTTCGTGCTTTTATCACTCGTCTAAACATAATACTATCATGTGTTTTTCTGCAGGAGCGAGTTTTGGTGCTAGTGCCGTTGTAGCTGTAGCTGGCGTCATATCGATTCGGCGCATCACGTACAAAGAGCAAATCATGTTCGCCGCCATTCCACTGATATTCGCGTTGCAGCAGCTGACCGAAGGCTTGGTGTGGATAACTTTTACTGAAAGCGAATACCGTCAATGGCAGAATCTTCCCGTTATCATGTTTCTGTTTCTTGCGCAGGTTGTATGGCCGATTTGGGTGCCGCTTTCCATACTTAAAATCGAAGAGAAATACAGACACAGAATCGCGCTAAGAATATTGGTCTATGGCAGTTTTATCGTTGCCCCCCTGCAGGCGTACCGACTCTTCTTCCTGCCCTGGACTGCTGAAGTGACCAATCATCACATTCACTATGGACTTGACTTCTCAATTCCATATTTTGGTTTGCTGCTCAATATCTTATACTTCTTAACGACGATTGTTCCCCCTTTTCTTTCAAGCCGGAAGCCAGTTATAGTATTAGGCACGCTGAATCTTGCATCATTTATCACTACCACTATATTGTTTGAGCGAAATGTGATCTCGGTATGGTGCTTTTTTGCGGCATTAATAAGTTGGCAGGTCATTCGGGCGATGAAAGACGAATCACATTTTCCGAAGCTGGAAGTCCTTCGCTGAATTCTCAGTCGAAACCTAACGAGGCATTTTGATAATCTTACCATCCCACGTCCAGTTGTCATCTTTTCGTGTAAAGAACGTTCGCCTCCTCTGCTCGCCTTCTATATCCTGCTCGTACAAGGCAATAAATGGCGTGTGATTGGTGATCTGGGTCGCGTAATCAACCACGGCCTTATCGCCTGAAGCGCTGATTTCGACATTCCTCACGCGCAAAAAGATTTCGTCGGCCACTTTAACGCGCTGAATATCGAATGATTTGAGTGTGTCGTCGGTTGACAATAGAAACGGCTGCGCCAGGTTCGTAAAATAGATAAGTGGCTTACCCACATCCTGTTTGGTGTGCTCCCGCTGCGCGGTCACATATCCGCCTTTCACCAAATTCTTGGCAATCACATCTTCCACTGTCTTGTCGCTATTACAAAACATCTTCACCTCGATGATAAGCGGGTAAACGTGCGCGTTGTCCAGTAGCATTTCAGCATCGTGGCTGTTGAAGTCGCTACAGGCCGCTAGCAATATGCCTGACAGGAGTAAACAGCAATTACGCAATCGGATCATAAGAAGTTGAGTTTCTACGCAGTTTGCGATCTGCGAGGCGAAAAATTAAGAATTGTTGGCGTCAAAAGATAGGGGTTATTCAAAATCATCCATAGGCCAAGCAAGATGGCATAGCTCCCCCCGCGTTCGATCCATTCAAAGACGGCGTAGGCGGGATATGGCATTTCGCTCGCCACCTTCCAAATCAGTAATATCAACACGATTGTTCGATTTGGCTTGACCAGAATCATGCATGCGGCAAGGCATTCAAAAATGCCCACGTAGAAGGCCGTCGTGTGGGGATCAGCTAAGCCAACCGTTGCATAGTGACTTAACAAGCCCGGTTTCTCCTGCAGGTTGAGTATACCGTGCCCGAGAAGTAATAGAAAACCGAACATTTGCAGGCACATCATGACTATCCTGACCCGTTCCGGATTCATGGTCAAACTCGGTAAGAGACGTTCGCCGAGGCGGAATTTTCCAGTGGCCGGTACACTAAGCAGCAACAGTATGAAAGGAGCACCAAAGTTACCGGCGCGTTCGATAAACTCCGCGAAAGGTTCTCCCGAAAGCGGGCGAAGCAACGCCGTAAAGATCCCCCAGAACACCAGCCACACGGCCGCCAGTCTTATGGGATAAAACAAAAGCAACAATCCGAATGCAATATCCATAGTGCCAATAAACGGCATGAGCTTGTATGCTAGTTGTTCGCCAATGCCGAATACGGCAAAATAATTACACCATATTTTCTTGGTGATAAATCCGAACATCCCATGCCCAATAAAACACATCGCACTGGCTATGCGAAAGACAAGATGGTACGTGGACGCATTCATTGAATTGACGCCTTTAATGAAAGACTTTCTCCATGCGTTTGCAATTTTCCGGAAATAAATTTTCCCAGATTCCGGCCCATCACCAGACCTGTATCACAAGCGGGCAAGTAATGGATTCCTCCATACAACCGGCTTACTGCAGCTTCCTTGGCGGCATCGTCAAAAGATTTGAAATTTCGGGCGGTCAATCCGAACTCTACTTCGGTAGAATCTGTAAACTGAAAATTGTCTCCGAACACGCCCACTAAGGCTGCAGCTGATGCGCCGGAGATCACACTGTGGCCACTGATATATTCCGGAAACGGAGGCGTCTGCAACAATGGAACCCAATCTTCATCGATGTACAGGTTGATGAATGTCTCGGGACGCATAAGCCGACTTCTGTACTTCTCATCCCAACACGCAATGAACCCGTCGGCCAGCGACAGCGCAACGCGCACATATGCCTCCGCTGATCGGCTCGCATTGGCATTGGTTGTCTTACAGGCCACGCGTGTGATGTTCATCCAGTGACCACCGGGCGAAATTTTCTTTGTGGCAAACATAACGTGCCCTTTGATGTTCATGACAAAAGGATTGCAGTCCCAAAATCGCGCGATTTCCTCCTGTTCCTGTGTAAGTGATTTTCCCGCCTGATAAACATAGTTGACAAGCTTATAGAAATCACTTCGTTTGTCAGTTGAAAATCGTGGTGGCGGGGCAGGCCTGAACTGCGATGCCGAATCAATGAAAAACGTCCTGATCTTGCTCCAATGCGGCTCTACACCATCCATATACGAGGGGGGTGTCGGCTTCCAGGTAGAGTCTTTCTGATCGACAGAGTACTTTGGAAACGAGCGCGTTTGCTTGTAGTTATCTTTAGTCGACCACTTCGTAATGTGATCGGCAACGGCATCTCCATACGCGATTGAACGATCGTACACATCCCGCGGCAATCCCGAATCCTGGTACTCTGTGAGGATCTGTTCCCTGAATTTATCGAGCACGTCTTCCGAAAAGATGAGCATCCGCGCCATTTTCAAAGCAGCCTCGACAGCGGCTAACGGAAAACAATATGACTGATCCGCTTCAGGCTGAGGCACATCGGTCAACCCGTGGAGTTGCCCACTCAATGACACGAGGGTCGAGTCCTGATGGCGGCCTGCCTCATAAGCCGCCACCGTCACGTAAGCATAGATGCGACTGGCAACAGGCGGCGAGAATATATCGTGAACCATGATGTCCGTTACTTTTTTAACGGTCTGGTGCAAATATTCCGGATTCTCAACTTTGTTCTTGATGAACTCCGGTGAGGAGCAGCCACTCCAAATGGCGAACAGTAATGTGATGAATAATGGTCTGATCATAATTAACTAAGTCGTTACTCAAAAATCATAAACTCCGAAACCCGGCAAAGTATTATTGAATTATATGGTGTACGCCCTGGCAAGCCATACCCTTCTGAAAGCTAAATCCTGAATCCGATAGAACCGCTAAAGCTTCGGCCATCAGAAGGCCACACACCCGGACCCGGGTAGAAGCTCGGTCGCTTGGTAAAGTATTGCTCGTTTGTGACGTTGTTGATATTGAAGCGAATCTTGATGACGTCAGACACGCGGAATGACATGTTAATGTCGAGCAATCCGTACGACGGCACGAGGCCTACGGCACCGTTGGCGCTCGGGGTTACTGTGTTCAAAGGATCGGCGAACGTTTCGCCCGTGTAACTGTAGAGTAGCGAAATGCTAGCCATACCCGCACGCAGGGTGACACCGTTGCGCGTAATTACGTCAGGCACACTTTCTACTTTGTTGCCACTTACGTCGACATTCTCTCCGCCTGAGCGCACGTTGGCATCTTCGTAGCGGCTATTCATGAACGCGGTCGAGGTGAATACAGACAGGCTCGATTTCTTGCCCAAAGGTAAACTGTATTCCAGGAAGATTTCGGCGCCCAGGGTCTGGGAATTGCCGATGTTCGTGCGATACAAAATAAATGTGTTGTTTGCGTCGTACGTTGCCTGACTTCCGAGCCGGTTGTTGTATTGCAGCTGGAACAAACTGACATCCCACCGAAACGCACTCGAGGTACCGTACGATGATCCCCGCAAACCAAGTTCCATATTGTAGCCGTAAGCATCCTGAAGATCTTTGTCAACGGCCTCATACACGGTGGCCGGAATGATGTCTTTAAAGATCACTGGTCTGTAGGCTTGCGACCATCCGCCATAAATTGTGCTCCCTTTCAAGCTATACTGCGCACTGATTCCGAACAGCGGGAACTTGTGCTCAATAGTATTCGGGATATCGTCGGGATCATAGTAAGCGATTGTGCCGTACATCTTCGATTCACCCAGCTCGAAGCGAAGACCTGGATTAACGGATAGCCTATCCGTAACTTTGAAATTATTTTCCACAAAGAACGCGACGTTGTCCGTCTTCAAATGCATGTCGCGACCCCACAGCGGGTCGGTAAGGGTGAGGTCAAAGTCCGTTCCGGTGGTGCCCTTTCCCTGCTGCTGGCGATTAAGATCGTTTCGTATCAATTGCGCCCCGCCCGTAAGGGTACTGGTGCCATTCAGAAAACGATAGGCGTGAGAGAAGCGCAACTCGGTGGTATAGCTGTGAAAATGATCTATATCCGCCTGACGGGCAGCGTATGCATCAGTGACCGGATTGACCGCGTCGGGTATGTCGGCTGGCCGGTCAAACTGAACACTGTTGCGATCACCCAGTACGGCAGAAGTGAGCCATTGCAACCGCGTATTCTTCGTTAGCTGCCATTCGAACTTTAGCGATGGCACATAAATCTCCGGATTGAAATAGTTCCGTGCACGCGTTGACATGCTTGGATCGGTGTGAAACATACTATCCGTTAGCGGCCCGGGAATCTGGTAGACATAATTCGACCTGGAGAACTCGGCCGTTATCCTGAAATTCTTTGACGCATGGTAAACCAGCATCACCGATTGTGCATCGTAGTCCGATTCGCCATTGGCGCGATAACCATCCGATTTGCGATAGGTGATATAAGCGTAGTACTGAAATTTGCCAATTGTTCCGCTGACGGCATTGTAGGTGCTGAGCAACCCAAACGAACCGGCCGCATTGATGCTCTCAAAACTGATGGCTTTGGTGGAATCAGGCTGCTTCGTGACGTAGTTGAGCATTCCTCCAAACTGCGCTCCATATTGCAGAGAGCCTGTACCACGAACGAGCTCGATGCGCTCGACAGCTTCCATAGGAATGCTATAGTGACTTGCCGGGTATGCGTAAATGTCGGAATTTGTAATGGCTCCATTGCGTCTGATGTTGAATTCCCATCCGCGGTGGGGATCAAGGCCGCGTGCCGAAATGTTGACTTGATTTCCAGTACCGTCCATGTCGTACACGAAAATGCCCGGCACTTTCGCAAATATCTGACGAGGGGTCTTTTCTGTGATATTGGCGTCAAGATTCTGAACGCTGATTACTTCGGTCTTCTTCCCGGAGAAGATGAAAGTGTTTTTTACCTCAGGAAGGCGAAGAACCGTATTGATTTCGCGTTGTCCGATAACAAGCACCTCACTGAGTCTTTTGGTTTCAATAGAATCGCTTTCCTGGCCCCTGGCCGCTGCGGTGGATAGCAGGAATATGGATGAAAGCAGTATTAGTCTTTTCATGATTGAATTAGAATAATTGAATTAGCGCATAGCCAACAAGTTCCCGATAGGACGGGATGCTGGTGCAGCAAAAAAATTGAATAGAAAAGAGATCTATCCGATCATCTCGGGCGGATGATGGACGGTGAATTCGAGGAGGTGACTATAATAGTTAAGATAACCTGTGCTGCGCACAACGTCTGTCGCTACACGCCGCACCACGAAGGGCGTCTTGCCGTGGTGTACATAATCTTTGATAAAAACAACCGAGGTATTATGGTTGTCAGACTTTTTTTCGGAGGTGTTGTCGGTAAACGTCTTCACATAATCCTCCAGGGCACTTTTCATGGCGATGGTTTTCTCGTCTTTGTAGCAGACAACATAGGCCGTGTCCCTGTAGAACTTCTGCTTGACCAATCGATATACCGTGCCCTCATACTCAAATTCTCCGTCCACGCGCTCGTAGTTCTCATCGTCAGACGCGGGCTGAGAAAGCGGCAACTTGATCAATATCGCCTGGCTGCCGGCGTAGCTATCCAAGTCAAGATCTTGCGCCAGCTGCTGTTTGCTCTGCTGTTGAAAGGCGTAAAAAAACCAATAGCCTCCCACTAAATTTAGCAGGTGTAAGAAAACGAGCAGTATGCAAAACAGACTTTTCAAGGGGATATCAGCCAAAGATAATGCATTTGCGTGGAAGCGCCAATCCAGCCAATAGGCCTCAAGGAGTTGTGCCAAAGAAGTCAGGGTCGCGGTTTCCGTGCCAACCCGATGGCCTCGATCTACAGTGTCAGTCGAATTAGCTATTTTCCCGACAGTATTGTCAAAAATTTCCGGATGGTGATTTTCTCAGCGTCTCAACGGGAGCGAATCGTACTAACTGATTTATACCACTCCGGAAAGTCAATTTGAACAGGATGGTTACAAAGAAATACGACGTGGTTATCATAGGTGGAGGGCACAATGGGCTAGTTGCTGCTGCCTACCTGGCTAAGGCCGGTAAGAGCGTTGTAGTACTTGAGGCAAACCCCGAAATTGGTGGCGCCACAGCCAGCGTGCGCACGTTCCCTGATTTTGATGCGCACCTGTCGCGCTACTCGTACCTGGTCTCATTGCTGCCCGATCAAATCGTCAGAGACCTGGGTCTCAACTTCAGGACACGTTCAAGAAGCGTTGCCAGTTACTCGCCGTTCAGCAACCTGGGAAGCCACGAGGGTTTACACATCTCACGAATCTGGGATGACAAGACATCGGCCTCATTTAACACACTTAAAGACGGTATTGATGACGCCCTGGCGTGGAAGAGATTTTACGGAGAAATGGCTGAATTTGCCCGTCGTGTAGCTCCCTCGTTACTCAAGCCGTTACCTACACGGTCGGAGTTGAAGAAAGAGATTGGCCTTGCCAGGGCCTGGGATTGGCTGGTTGAAAATCCGATCGGTGAGGTGATCACAGAGACCTTCAAGAATGACCTTGTGCGTGGCGTTGTGCTTACCGATGCCCTCATCGGTACTTTTGCCTCCGCATTTTCAATTCAGGCAAACAAGTGCTTTCTCTACCACATCATTGGAAATGGTACCGGGGAATGGAAGGTTCCTGAAGGGGGCATGGGCAGGCTTGTGCAGGAGCTCGAAAGAGTTGCCAGGGAATCAGGTGTCACCATTTGCCTTAACAGCCGCGCCGCGAAAGTGGACTCCTATGGAAAAGAAATTTATGTTACCCTTGACGAGGGAAATGTCTTCGTGGGGGACTATTTACTTTCCAATGCAGCACCTAAGGTACTTGCAAAATTGCGCGGCCTGGATTCTCCGGACAGCCTGGACGGATGTCAGCTGAAAGTCAACATGCTGGTAACGCGGCTGCCGGCGCTCAAATCCGGCGCAGACCCTCGCGAAGCCTTTGCGGGTACTTTTCACGTGAACGAAAGTTTCGAACAGTTGGAATCTGCTTATCAGCAAGCCCGTTCAGGGAATATTCCATCGCCGCTTCCGCTTGAACTGTACTGTCACACGCTCACTGACAACAGCATATTAAGCGAGGAATTGCAACGGAAGGGCTACCATTCCCTGACGCTCTTCGGGCTTCATACGCCGGCCGGTCTGTTTGACCGCCATCATGATGAACAAAGAACGACGGCGTTGAACGCCGCCATGACTTCCCTGAATGAGCACCTGGTCGACCCGGTTGAATCGGTTCTTGCACGATCCTCAAACGGCGAGCCTGCTCTGGAAGTCAAAACCCCCCTGGACATAGAAGAGGCTATTGGAATGCCCCGCGGAAACATTTTTCACCACGACCTGGATTTTCCCTTCCGCGAAGACGATGAGGCTCCGGGATGGGGAGTTGAGACGAACGACCCCAGGATATTCATTTGCGGCGCCGGCGCCCGGCGCGGCGGGGGTGTGAGCGGAATCGCCGGCTATAATGCGGCGATGGCTGTTCTGGCCAATATCGACTAAGTTCCTGGTGACCTTAAGCAACAGCAAATTTATAGGCGTGTCCGGGCCAAAAGGGACTATTGCGATACAGGGACATATATATCAAAGGTTGCCCCACCATTTTGCCTGCCATTGGCGAAGATAAAACCATTATGATTTTCAACTACTTTCTTCGCGATGGAAAGTCCAATGCCAGTACCACTATATACAGAGTTGCCGTGTAGCCTCTGAAATAGCTCAAAAATCTTGTCCTTATACTCATCGTCAAAGCCAATTCCGTTGTCCGTCACGCTGATGTGACAATACTCTTCACCGGGTCGCAATCTCAAAGCGTTAACTTTGTTAATGACTATATTTTCGCCTTCGATCACTATATGTGGTGGCGTTCCGGGCTTCGAAAATTTAAGAGAATTGGTTAATAAATTCAGGATAAGTTGGCGAAATTGAAACCGTATAATGTAAGCAGAACAAAGTGCCTTAATTTCGATCGTCGCGTCCATTTCTTCTATAGCTTCCCTTAGCTCCAACTTCACTTCTTCAATGATTTGGGTGAGGTCAACCAGCTCGAACATTCTTTCCCCGCTGCTTATACGTGAAAAGGACAACAAATCCTCGATGAGGGTTTGCATGCGATTAGCTGCATGCTGAATTCTAACGAAATAATCTCTGCCTTTTTCAGATAGGTTCTGGTTTTCCCTTTCAAGAAGGAGGTTAGCAAAGGTTTGTATCTTTCTCAGCGGCTCCTGCAAGTCATGACTCGAAACGTATGTAAAAGAATTCAGTTCATGGTTCTTTACCTGCAGCTCGTCGTTCTTTTGTCCCAAGGACTTATTGGCCCTGCTTAATTCCACCGTGCGCTGTTGTACTCTTTCTTCCAATTCCTTTGCGTGTACTTCATAACTCTCCAGGTTGTTATTCCGTGTTCTAATTTGTTCACGAATATCAGTAGTGACACCCACCCACATCTCAATATTGCCATCGTCATCCTTAACGGGTGATGCGCGATTCAAATGCCAGACATAATCACCATCTTTATTGATGAACCTCATTTCCATTTCGACCAACCCGCCCGTCTCAGCAGCCTTCAGAAGTCGATCCTGAAACTCATCTATTTCATCGGGATGCATGATTTTATGGTACCCGAAATCCCGTAATTCCTCAAAATTCATTCCGGTAAAATCGAGCCAGCCTTTGCTAAAATAGGTAACATCACCATGCACATTCGCATTACTGATTTTGGCAGGCATTAAATCTGCCATCAGGCGAAAATGTTCCTCGCTTTCTTTAAGCTTTTTATTCAACACTGCTTGGGGCGTTACTTCATTCGCGATGATCGCGACGCCTTCGATTTCGCCATTGGCATTCCTTTGCGCCTGAAAAATAAACGTGTAATAGCTCAATACTATTTTTTCATTGCGAAGCATTTGGACGGGCTTTTCATATGCCTGGTAGGCATTGCCTGTTGTAAATACATGGCGAAAGATTTCTCCAAAACCCTGTTCGAGCAACTCGGGTACGACTTCAAATATGCCCTTTCCAATCACATCTCTTCCTTTACCCCAGGTTTCAATCAGGGGGTTATTGGCAAGTTCAATAATCAAATCTTCTCCAGACAAAATGCATATCATGGAAGGTGAGGAATAGACCATGCTTTGATACCGACGTTCGCTCACTTCAACTCTTTTCCGAGAAAGCACCTGCTCCGTCACTTCAGTAACCACAACTATGACCCCAAAAACGGTCGTAACCCCGGGTTCCAGCAACGGATTGCAGACAAAGTTGTAGTAGCTATTTTGCTTTTTCCCATTTCTGAGTATCGGTAGTTCCAATTCATTGCCATAGTAGGGCTCTCCACTTTGCATGACCGCATCGAGCAGTTGTCTGATGTCTTTAATATTGAACTCAGGAAACGATTCGAAGATAGACCGGCCAATAAACTCCTGCCCTCTTCCAGCCATCTGCAAAAATGTGCTGTTGGCCACTTCTACGATGTAAGCCATTCCTCTTAGCTGTAAAATCGCAACAGGCGCCTGCTCGACCGTATTCCGAAATCTGCTGAGCAGTTCCTTCTCAATTTTGTGTCTTAGGGTCCAATCTGTAATATCTTCTAACGCTAATAGGATTAATTTTTCAGTTCCCTTTTCGTCTTTTATTTCCCGTGCATTCAACAGCATAACGCGGTGACCAATCGCCCGAAAATAATGCGATACTTCAAAATCATAAAAGCTTTCTCTTTCAGGAAGGATCTTTTCCAGCAGCTCGCGCAGTGCAGGGATATCCCATTCGTGATCCGCTAGTTCATAAATTAACCTTCCTTCCGTCTCCTTCTCGGTGACCTGAAACATTTTATAAAAACTTCTGTTGGCGCTCCTGATTCTCAAGTGTTTGTCTAAAACTATCAGGGGTTCTCGCACCGTCGCAACAATTGCCTCGGAATAATCACGCGCTGCAGTTACCTGTTCATTGAGCGTAAACATTTCCTGATTAACTACCATCAACTCTTCGATCGTACTTTGCAGTTCCTCCTTACTGGTCTCCAGTTCTTCATTTACGCTTTGCAGTTCTTCGCTGCTGCTCAATAATTCTTCGTTAGCACGTTGTAGCTCTTCGTTGACCGCCTCCTGTTCTTCGGTAATGCTGCGCATATCATCACGGGTCTGCGCAAGTTCCTGTTCTAGTTGTTGAATGCGCAGATCATGTGAATTGCGATTGACTAAACCGGACTTCCCGCCTCCTTTAGAAGGTTTCTTAGCGGATACCGGCTGGCTACCACCCGCTGATTCAGCGTCATGAAACAGAACTAAATAGTGCGGTTCCACAACATTGGGAAGCGGAATTGCTTCAATGCTAATGGTGCGTTGACTGCCGTTTACTTCAATGGGGATGTTCTCTTTAATCGAAATTGCATGGTCCTTTTTTGCCTTATGGATAATATTGCGCAGTTCAAAACCCAAACCGCTCTTAGCCATCTTCAGTAGGTTGTGGCTGGGCTTGCCAGGCGATTGTTCCAGATATGAACCCGTCTTTCCTCTAAAATGCACAATATCCATTGAATCGTTTATCACCACTCCTGCTGGAGTGTACTTGCTTAAGATGATATCGTCAGCCGTTTTTTGAAAATCGGTGCGCATGTTATCCACACTAGAGCCCGAGTCTTTATCACGGAGCGTTTGTTCACTTTGCTGTGTAGAAGTAAGCATGAACTTACCGTGAACATCTTTGCGGGTCAACAATTTATCACTCTTATCCATGGTAGTGAAGAGCTCAGGGACGCTTGTTGAATTCTCGGATTTTCCCAGCATGAGAACACCCCGTGGATTCAACGCATAGTGGAACGTTGTGAGTGCTTTGCCTTGCAGGTAAGGCTCCATGTAAATGAGCACATTGCGGCAGCTAATGAAATCCATTTTGCCGAAAGGTGGGTCTTTCAGGAAATTGTGCCTGGCAAACACACACATTTCCCGGAGCTGCTTGTTTACCAGGTATCCCTCCTTGTTCTTAGAAAAGAAATTTTTGAGACGCGTCTCATTTAAGCCCTCAACGTCACTTTTGGTGTATAATCCTGCACGTGCCTTTTTGATAGCCGGTTCACTGATGTCCGTGGCGAAGATTTGTACTTTTTGATCAGGAACCCAGTTGGTTTTAAGCGCTTTCTCGTCCAAATATTCCTTTATGCATATGGCAAAAGAATAAGCCTCTTCGCCTGTGCTGCAACCGGCCACCCAGACGCGTATCGTTTCTAAAGGGGGCTTATCACCCAAAAGCCGGGGAAAAACGGACTGGGCTAAATGACTAAATGTTTTAGCATCCCGGAAGAAACTGGTTACCGGTATCAATAAGTCTTGATACAGGACATCTTGCTCAGCTTTGTTTTCCCGAAGTTGTTTTAAGTAAGACACTAACGATTCGCATTTGTTGAGAACTATTCTGCGCTGGATGCGTCGGCGTATGGTCGATTGTTTGTAGTATGTGAAGTCTGTCCCCTTGCGAACGTGAAGGAATGAGAGAATTTGCTTAAACACATCCTCGTCCTCCAGCGGTTGATTTTCTTCGGCACCTGAGGTTGTGATGTGCCTTGTTAATTCTATCAGTTTCCCGGGGATTAGCTCAGGCGGAAAAATAAAGTCAACCACTCCTGCATGGATGGCACTTAGCGGCATTCCCGGGAAGTCAGCCGAGGCTTCGTCCTGAGCGAAGGTTATCCCGCCATGATCTTTAATGGCCCTTAGTCCTTGCGTGCCATCGGACGCCGTTCCGGATAAAACTACTCCTATAGCATGGGCCTGATGGACCTCTGCCAGTGAAGTAAAAAAGAGATCGATAGGAAGATTGCGTTCGTTCTTAGCTTCTGACTGCCTGGGGCTGATTTCCAAAATCCCGTCATTGGCAACGAGCATTTTGTTTTTCGGGATAATGTAGATGTGATCAGGTTTGACTTTGATCTCGTCTGAAACTTCCAGTACTGGAATTACGGTAGACTTTTGCAGGAGTTCAACCAGTACGCTTTCGTGCTTGGGATCCAAATGCTGAACCAAGACGTATGCCATTCCGGAATGTTCGGGAATGGCTTTGATAAATTTCTTGAAAGCATTCAAGCCACCGGCCGATGCACCTACTCCAACTACAGGAAATAGGTTAAGAGAAAGTACTATATTTTTTCCACCAGCAGTTTCCTTCATTACTCCACGCGCAGCACACAGCGTGCTATGTTTTTGTACTATTTAAGCGTGCGAGGTAGCACACTTTCATCGGCCAAAACGATGGCGTCATAAATTGACCTTTTTAGCTCTTTTATGTCGTTTGGCTTACGCAAGCAATGGCTCGCCCCCAACTCTAATAGCTCGTTTGCAATATCCTGATCAAACGAGGTCGACAATATTATCACATCAATCTCCTTAAACTTTCTGTTGCTTTTGATTTCCTGCAGACATTGAAATCCATTCTTTCTCGGCATGTTCAAATCAAGGAAAAGAATGAATGGCAAATTATCCTCGCTTGCAACGAGCATTTGCATGAGTTCTACACCATCATGGGCTGTATAAAGCTCTGCCTGTACCGGTAGCTCGCTCAATGCCTCCTCGAAAAGAAAACAATCATCAAGATCGTCATCCGCTAAGAATATAGGTTTAGAATGCCTGATAATCACGGGGGCTTTTTGTTGTATCACTCACTAAAAGGAATGGCTTACAACATTCCATCAATATGTAAACCTTTTACACCCTTGACAGAACAGTTCGCCCTTAGATTCTGTCGGCTTTCGCCTACTTGGCGACAGATGAAGAGAAGATGAAAATTACGGATTTTGGCTCATTATTCAATCTCTCATCCCGAGTTTGAGTCACGATTTCCGACCGCCAGATCAAAAGTCAGGAGATTCTGGCTGAAGCAGACTGGTGGTTATGTCGCCAACTTTACAGTCGCAACTGGCGCTTTGATTTGGTCACCAGTGACGAAGGGACTCTACATACGTGCATAATTTGGGCACCGCAACCGTTGTAGACCGTTAAAGGCGTTCAAAAACGCAATTTTCCAAAGGCACTTGATTTGTGGTCATTATTCCAAAAGCGATTCACATGCATGCGGTACGTCATACCCTATTGATCACAGCCATTATCACTTGCCAGAGTAATCCAGGACTCCTTTTCGCACAAGGCGGTAGTGCATCACTG
>DATHKA010000534.1:0-5736 GCA_035489615.1 Chryseolinea sp. | reverse complement strand
AACATGGCACGCGCCTGTTCTGCATCGTCGAAGACAAAGCTCGACGTCAGGTACAGCGGTACCGAATGTTCGCGGTGCTCGGTGCGATCGTATTGCCCTCTGATCGCCAGGGTTTCAAAATTTTTCTCTTCCATGAACCGTGGTATGCGGAAATCAGCCGCAAAGATAATGGTCAGCGAATGATCTCAAAGCTATGCGTGATGGAGGCCTTGTGACTCAGCGTCTTGGCCACCGAGCAGTATTTATCCACGCCCAGATCAATGGCTTTGCGCACCTTTTCTTCGTCCAGGTCGCCATATACTTTGAAGTGTACATGCGCTTCCACAAAAAGCGACGGCATGGCGTCTTTCTCACGTTCACCCGTAACAGTTACCTTGAAATCACGCAGGGGCTGCTTTTGCTTCTTGAGAATGTTGATCACGTCGATCGAACTGCAACCACCCAGCGCGGCCAGCACCAGCTGCATGGGGCGCATCCCCTCGTTGGTGCCCCCGATCTCCGGAGAGGCATCAATATGAACTGACCGGCCATCTTCATTCACGGCTTCCATGTGAAAGCCATCATTCAATCGGTTTAACTCAATTTTCATCTCACTTCGCTTAGTTTATTCGGCCAGATCAGGCTTCCCGCTACCATGGCCATCAGGCTAATTAACGTTGCGGGCACCAAACTTGGCCATTGGGTCTCAAAAAACTCAAAAATAATCCAGGTCACCATACCTAAAATCATCGAAAGCATAGCGCCCGTATTGCTGGCCCTCGACCAGTACAGCCCGAGGGTGAGGGGAACAAACAGCGATACCAGACTCAATATCGAAGACTCTCCAACCAATTCATAAATATCGGAACGGATACACGCCATCACCGTAGCACAGGTGCTGAACACCAGGACGGAGATTTTGGTTGCCATCAGCAGCTGACGGTCATTAAAACGATTTCCCAACAAAGGCTTAATAAGGTTTTCAGAAAAAATTGCCGCCGGCGCCAGTATGGCCGAACTGGCCGTGCTCAATATCGCGGATAGCAGAGAGCCGAAGAACAGTATTTGAATCGGCATCGACGTATGAGAAAGCACCATCGTCGGCAACGCCATTTGCGTGTCACCCGATAACTCATGGCCATACATATGCTTGGTGCACAAACTGATGAACAGGGGAATCATGGCCACCGAGAGGTACAAACCCGCGGCAATGTAACACGACCACACGGCGGTCTTTGCTGAACCCGACGACATGGCGCGCTGAAAGACATCCTGCGAGGGGATTGATCCCAGACCCAGTACCGACCAGGCGGCTATGTACCCCACAACCTCCGGCCCATTGGCATCCGGTAGAAACTTCATACTGCCGGGCTCGATTTCCTTGACAATGTTACCGAAGCCGCCCGCCTTGTCAAGCAGGATGAAAGCCAGCACGGCGAGGCCGACCACGATGATGATGCTTTGAAAAAAGTCGGTGATGGAGATGGCCCACATTCCACCCACGTAGGTATATAGGGTAACCACTCCAGCGCTCAATACTACGGCCGCCCACAGTTCCATTCCCGTTACTACGCTAAGCACTAGACCCATCGCCACGAGTTGGGCCGCGATATAACCCAGATAAGGCGGAGCCAGGAACAGAGATGCCACAAGCTCAACCCGGCGACTATAACGCACCTTGAAGTAGTCTCCCAGGGTCATCAGGTTCATGTGGTACAACTTCCGGGCGAAGAACAGTCCGAATAATACCAGACACAACGCGGCGCCAAAGGGGTCTTCGATCACGCCATAAAGGCCCTCATCAAGGAAACGCGACGAAGCACCAAACACCGTTTCCGAACCAAACCAGGTGGCGAACAAAGCGGCCGAGCTAATCATGAGTGGAAGGCTGCGTCCGGCGAGCATAAAGTCGCCCGACGTTTGAACGCGTCGCGATGCCCACACACCCACGAGGACGGTTCCGACAAGATAGAGGATGATAGAAGCGAGCAACAAGGAAAATGGGTTGTTTCCGGCGAACAAGATAAATGCGGGAATTGACAATTAACAATTAACAATTGACAATTAGAGAGCGGCTGAACGCCGCTAACACCAGACCCTTTGGGTGCAAGGGATTCATGCCCCCGGCAGGGGGCACCACAATTGTCAATTGTTAATTGTTAATTCTTGCTTTTGTCTTTCTTCTTCAGCTGGAACGTCCTCGTAACATTAAACCCAAGATGTATGTCGCCATCAAAGAAATTGTCATGCGTCTCTGTGATGAAGGCACGCTCTGTGAGTCCGATCGCATTGGTGAACAATATCTGGAAAACGTGCCCACCGGTTTCTATGTCGAGGCCGATAGACATGGCGTCGTAAAGTTTGAGATCATCCGGCAGCGTGCTGTTGTCGGGGCGGCTCATGTTATAATAATACTCAGCCGTGATGGCCATGCTCCGCGATATTTTCATGCGACCACCAAAACCGAGCGCGAACTGGGTGTTCTCTTCGTACGCCTCGACCGAATTCTTGTGGATGATCGTCGGCATCAGCTGCAAAGAAAGGGCCTGTGAAAACTTCCGGGCAATCAACAACTGACCCGTATACGCCAGGCGATCGACGTTCTCGTACTCGGGCGAAACGTCCGAATTCTCCTTCGGAGAAAGCTTGTAAGCCATGCCACCGAGGGCGGTCATTGATACCGGAAAGTTCTTTGCCCCCTTGCTTTGGCGAATCGTCCTGTATTTCAGGTATCCATCCACGGTCTTGTCGGTAGACGTGCGTCCGATGCTTACTGACAGCCTGTCCGTTATGCCATAGTCGAGACCCAATCGAACGTAGGCCTGATCAAGGCCAAACATTTCGTAGGCGCCCCCGCTGAGCAACCCGAACCGGTGGCCGAAAATGAATTCCAACGAACCGGCGTTCTTGGTCTCGATGGTATGACCGTTGCCCAGACGCGTACCTTTAAAAGTGGCAAATGCGTACTCCGTCTCGGGAGGATTTTCCTTCTCCAATTGTTGCAGAAGATCTTCCTGCGCCAGCACAACGCATGGGCTAAACAAAATGAGCAAAAGAATGAAGTGCTTCATGTTCGGTGTCTTTTTTAATCTGAGTTGTAAGAAGTTCATGTCTGGCTATAGTGGCCGGTATACGAAATCAAGCGTAACCTCCACCTGTTGAGCGATCTTGTCCCAAACCACCTGCGGCACGGTGATCTTATAGTCTTCAAGTTTGACCAGGAATTTTGCCTTCAGAATTATTTTGTTCCCGCTCACCTCGATGGTACCCGGAATATCCACATCTCGCGTAACGCCGTGGATCGTCAGCTTGCCTGCAGCCTTTACCTGTTGCGTTCCTCCTGCACCGTAGTTGAATCCCGTGACCTTGCCCTGGAACGAAGACTTCGGAAACTTCTCCGATTCCATATACTTCTCGTTGAAGTGCGTTTGCATGAGCTTGTTCACAAACTGAAAATCTTTCACGTTCATCAGGTAGGCAATCTCACCATTCAGCGCGTCGAAGATGCTCGTTACTTTCTGATTCGCAGCCGTAATGTCCTCGACCACGCCATCGGAGAAAAAAGTGATCGATGGCTTCTCGGCAAAGTACCGCTGCTGTGCACCAGAGATCGTTACCGTACAAACCAACACCACCATGGCAAGAAGGTGGTGCGGCGGGTGGATGAAAGAGCATCTCATGCGGCTTGGCAAGGCTTAGTTGTTTTGTGCCCCCTGGTCCACCCAGCAGCTGATCAACCTGATCTGCTCGTCGCTTAACGACCCTATTTTGGGCATATAGCCAGCCGTACCCGGCGTCCTTGTAATGCGATTCTTTATTTCCATTGCGTGTGACTGAACGAGCGAGAAGTCACGCCAGTCCCGATCGGCACCATTGCCCCCGTTGTGGCAGCCACCGTCGCCGACAATAGCACACTTGGTGTTGATAATAGGCAGTATGTCGTCTGCGTAACTCACCGCCTCGCCAGAACAGCTGAGCCCATCACGCGAAGGCAGTTTGTGATCAACACACGACTGCACTGAAAGAACCCAGGCACACGCTGACACAAGCATGACGCACGAATGGCGAAGTTTCATTTTCATATCTGGAGTTAGGCAAAAAAATATGGCACAACAACTGTTTTGACACAGTGACGATAAAAAAACACTATCGGTTGCCTAGGTCTGAAAATGAAAATCCCCCGGAGTCCTGGACCCCGGGGGATAATCAATTGTCTATAGTTGGCTTTAATCTTGAATCAAAGGTAATTCGCCTATCGCGGACCAGAAATTGTGCAACGGTGACCTGTCGCTTGGCGGGATAGAGAACCACGAGCATCGGTCAAACGGCAAGAGCTAATTGATGACCGAAAAGAATGTGGGTTAAAAATTGAAAATCCCCCGAAGTTCTCGACTAAGGGGGATTTTCATGTCTATAGTTGGCTTTAATCTGAGTCAAAGCTAAAAAGAAATTGCTGGCAAATCAACCGATTGCAACGAAAAGTGTGAATTTTTTTACATCAAACACGCCTCACGGCCCTGCGTTGGGCTCCGGGAATGAGAGGATTCATATCGCACTGGCCTCTTCTGTCTTATTTCATCCCGAGCGAGTCTCTCTCCAACGCCCTCGATTTAAGTGTGTCGTCGGCGAGCGAGTCCGCGATTGAGTCGCTCTCAAAAAAGTTTTTCTTAATCCGTTCCTTGAGCTGTGGCTTCGAGCCGGGAAAAGTGGTCCGGCTCGCTATATCGTAACTGGCATAGCCGAGAAGTAGAGCAAATACTATTGCTATCGCGCGGAACACCTTCTTTTGTTTCGTCATGAGATGAGGCCGAAAGGACCGTGAATCAAATCAACGGATGTTTTGCCACGATGTCAAATGAATTGGAGTACTTTATCGGCCAGCTGAATGTTGTCGGATAACAACTCATAGAACTGGTCCTTGTTGAATCTTAGTAACACCGCGTCGCCCTCGGCCGTGATGACGTTGGCACTGACGGTTCCGGAGGCACCCAGCATTTCGCCTACGAATTGTGGGCGACCAAACTGCGAAATCCTCACGCCGCGATGATAATATCCGACTGTACCTGACGTAACCACATAGAAGTGATTGTTTTGTTTCTCGTCCAGCACTATCGATTCTCCGATTTTCATTCGCACCTCTTCACTAATGTCCGACAGATACGACAAGGTGATACCCTGTACGTTGGCAAACGATGGCAACTCTTGATAGAAACGAGCGATCTCAAACTTTGATGTCTTCCGCTGATGGACCACTACGGCATCCAATTCTTTCTTGGCATGGTCGCCCAGGCGTCGTGCATTTTCCTCGTACAACTCTCTGCCATGCTGCGCAAGTGCCCATGCAGCCACCTCGCGGATCAACTCATCGGGGTTAAACAACTGGGCAATGAGGTCGAGCTTGAAGTCCGCGATTTTCAGCATGCCGATCTGGTGAAGCACGCACGCCTTCGTCCAACGGTTTGATTGGGCAAAATCGCGGTTAATCAGGAACTTTAGTACAAGTTTGTCGTCGAGTTTTACCCTCGGGTAAAATTCATGCAGCTGATAGATGCGCTCCGCGTTGGCGATGTCATCAAGTATAGGGATAACGCGCTGCTTCAGCTGCTCGGAGAGGAAGACGTCCAGCAATTCGATCGCGTAGGTGACGCCTTCGGCCGTACCGCTTTCGATATTCTCCTTCACCAGCTGAATCGAACGGGTATCGTACAACATGGTGAGGAGCATATAAATGTGTTCGATGTCGTGCTGCACCTCCTC
>DATHKA010000533.1:0-9650 GCA_035489615.1 Chryseolinea sp. | reverse complement strand
AGATTAGTCAGGAAAGCCGGTGGCGGATAATACAGACTGAATACTCCTTAGTATTCAGATTTATTCCATAATTCAACAGAACAACGCTATGAAAACCGAACTGCAGGCAACACGGGATAAATTAAACGATATGTCGAAAATCGTTGTAGCCAGTGCCATCGAAATGCATCGACACATGGGACCAGGACTGCTTGAAAGTATCTACCAGCATTGCATGGTGACCGAATTACGATCGACGGGTATTTGCGTCGATCAATTGGTACCCGTGGTGTTGCATGATAAATCAACTGCGCTGGACAAGATGTTCTTAATTGACATGCTGGTTGAAAACGAAATAGTTCTGGAACTTAAAGCCGTCGAAGGCTTTGCATCTGTACATGAAGCGCAACTTCTCAGCTACCTCAGGCTGGCCGACAAACGCCTTCGCTTCCTGATCAATTTCAACGTCCTGCTACTTAAGGAAGGCCTGAAACGCATGGTTACTTCTAAAAAACCTTAGCGAACCTTGGCGTCCTGGTGCCTTTGCGGTAAAAGTCTTTGCGCCCCTGCCTACTTTGCTGCCTTTCTTTACAGTTTTCCCTACCCGCCGGCTTCCTCGCTCCCGCCTTCATCTCCTCATCAAACTTCTTCGCCATGCCCCGCAGTTCAATGACTATCTCCGGATGCGCTGTCGCCACATTAGTTGCTTCACTGATGTCCGCCTCAAGGTCGAATAGTGACAACCCGATGTTTCTCGCTTCACTCTTCCCCCTTGCGCCGTCGTTACCTGCTTCAGTAACATGTTCGAATGCGTGGGGAAGGTGTAGCTTCCATTTGCCTTTCCGCACCGCCTGCAGCTCATTCCCCTGATAGTAATACTGGGCATCGCGAATGCCGGTTTGGCCGCCATGCCAGAGCGGGAGCATGCTGCGTCCGTCGATGACGTTGTCAGGCAGCTTCGCCTGCGTGATTTCTGCGAACGTCGGCAACAGATCAAACAGCGATGCGGGTATATCGCACGTTGTCCCTGCTCTCACGTGCCCGGGCCAGCGCACCAGGAATGGTACGCGCGTCCCGCCTTCAAACGTCGAACCTTTTCCCTCGCGAAGCTTCCCGGCCGAGCCACCATGATTGCCGTATACCAACCAAGGGCCGTTGTCTGAAGTAAAGATAAGGATCGTGTTCTTTTCAATGCCGTTGTCTGTCAAAGCCTTCATCACTTCGCCAACCGACCAATCGATCTCCTGGATTACATCCACATAGATTCCTTTGCCTGACCTGCCTTTGAACGACTCCGAAGCGAAGATAGGCACGTGCGGCATGTTATGCGCGAGGTAGATAAAGAAGGGCCTGGACTTGTTCTTTCTGATGATCTCGATGGCGCGATTCGTGTAGCGTGTCACCAGCTGCGTTTGATCAGGATTTGTTTCGATCACCTGATCACCCTCCACCATCGGCAGTTCGGGGTAAGGGCCATTAGGCGGCCACATATCGTTGCTGTAGGGAATGCCCAGATATTCGTCGAAGCCATGGTGCGTAGGAAGATGTTCCTGGTAGTGTCCCAGATGCCATTTGCCGATGCAAGCAGTGGCGTAGCCTTTCGACCTGAGCAGTTCCGCAACTGTGGTTTCGTTGGGGTTAAGGCCCGTGAAATAACTGCCCGCTGTCCAGGCCGGACCCTTAGGACCTATAACAAACGGAAAGCCTACACGCTGGGGATAGCAGCCTGTCATCAGCGATGCACGTGAAGGCGAACAACTCGGCTGTGCGTAGAACGCTGTGAATCGCATACCTTGTTGTTGCAGGGCCTTCAGGCGCGGTGTGCCGTACGCAGCACCGTATCCTTCGATATCTGCATAACCGAGGTCGTCGGCAAAAATCACTACGATGTTCGGAAGCGATGACTGTGCAGTTGCCATGGCCGTGCAGCAACAAACAAAAAACAAGAATGATGACATCCTCAACATAGCCTGAAGTTATGGAATTGTTTGAAAATTCTTTGACGCGCTGTGCTACCCTGTTTATTTCAATTAGATTCGCTGAAAGCAATCACCATGGCAGCATCATTCAGGACCTCGGTCCTTACCTCACATCTGCGGATCGCTCGTAGCGCATTCGTCATCTCCGGACTGCTCGTTGCTGCGTGCAGCAGACCACAAACTGATCAACCAATTTCCTCAACCGACACCGTGACCACGAATTATATCCCTGGCAGCTACGGCTACGACCTGCAGGAGCTGCGCTCCTATCATCCCGACCTTGTTGAACTTTCCGATAGAGACATGAAGGCGAAAGTCATCATACTACCCGCATACCAGGCACGGGTAATGACCAGCACCGCCACCGGCGACGCGGGGCAAAGCTTTGGCTGGGTGAATCACAAACTAATCGCCTCGGGAGGTTCAATGCCGCACATTCATCCCTTTGGCGGCGAAGAGCGATTCTGGCTCGGACCTGAAGGGGGTCAATTCTCCATCTACTTCAAGAAGGGGGTTCCCTTCACTTACGACAATTGGCAGGTACCGGAGGCGATCGACACCGAACGATTTAGCCTGGTAAGTGCGTCGCCTTCGGAAGCGAAGTTTGAAAAGGACATGCAGCTTGAGAATTATTCCGGTAATGTTTTCGATCTGCGCGTGAATCGAAACGTGCGACTGCTGTCGCGTAACCAACTGGATAGTTTACTCGGGTTCACGATTGATGCGAACGTTGAGTCGGTGGCATTTGAGACAGAGAATGTTATCACCAATACGGGAACGCAACCCTGGACGAAACGAACGGGCATGTTGTCAGTGTGGATACTCAGCATGATGAATGCCTCCGATAGCACCACCGTTGCGGTACCCTATGTTGCCGGCGATGACAACGTGCTTGGCAAAATTGTCACGGATGATTACTTTGGTAAGGTACCGTCCGACCGGCTGATGATCAAAGACGGTGTTATACTTTTCAAGGCCGACGGAAATTTCCGAAGCAAGATAGGTGTGTCGCCGAAACGCGCGAAACCCGTTGTGGCGAGTTATGATGCCGTTAACGGTGTGCTTACGCTGGCGATGTTCACCCTTCCAAAGGAAGGCCAATACGTGAATTCCAAGTGGGAGATGCAAAAAGATCCTTTTAGTGGCGACGCTATCAACAGTTACAATGACGGGCCTGTCAACGGGTCGCAGATGGGCAAGTTATACGAGATTGAGAGTTCCTCCCCTGCCGCAGCATTGAAGCCGGGCGAATCACTCACGCATTTCCACCGGACGATCCATCTGAAAGGTAACGCACCAGAGTTGAACAAAGTGGCCGAGAAGCTCCTGGGCGTCGGCATTAGCGAGATTTCAATTAAGTAAGTGAATCGTTCGCGGCCTGGTGCGAATTGAGACCAACGCGCTGAACACTCCTGCCAGAAACAACAGACCAATAGGCAAGTCAATGCTTCCAGCGACGGGTGATACGAAGCATCAGACTCAATGATCCATAACAATCCATCACCGGATCATATTCTTCTGAACGATAGGCCTGACTGAAATGGAAGGATGAGTAATTCATCTGATACTGCGCCTTAAAGTTCTTATACCCGACCCTGACGGTAAAACCCGGTTCAAAAACAAAAGTCGTTTTCTTTTCGGCAAAAAATTCCTGCACTTCGGACCTATCCGAAGGTGAATGCGAGAGGTAATCTACAACGCCCATGCGCGGCGTGAACGCCAGCTCGAACACCTTGCCCCTGAATCCGCAGGAAGGCTGCAAAAAATACTTAATGAACTCGGCATTGATTGCTTCCGGTCCTGACTGGTTTTTCATCGTACCATAGCCAACACCGGCAAACAGTTCGCCGACTAACTTCGATTTGGCGTTATATTTGAAAAGGCCACCGCTCAACTCAGCATAGCGCGCATTTACTTGCCATTCACCGTCGTACGCCATATCATAATAGCTGGTGAGCAATGCGGCGCCCGAGTCTATCGCGACGGCTGCTTGCAGGGCGATTCCGGAGCTGAGATTGGCAAAGGGACTAAAACCTTCAGAGGTATTGGATGCCGACATAATGCCTCCACTCAGGGCAAACTCACCCTTTTCATGGAACAAAGGCACGTTTTGTCCGACCGTTGAATAAAATGCCGGGCTGCAAGATATCAGCAAGGCGGTCATGCCTCCGGCAGCAAATAACGTGACGAGGGAGAAGGGTTTCATGGCGTGACATTTATTGAATAAATATCAGGCGAAGCAAACGCGACCGGGTTTTGATCTCTACAATTATACAAGGGGTACTTTTGCGTTTTTCGCCACAGGCTGTTCCTTTTGACAATGAAGTTGCGACCCTTGCCACGGGGCTGTGACTTGAAAAGCAAAATAACCCTTGCCCCGGGTGTTCCCTTCCAGTATCCTTGCACAAAAAATTACTACCATCGCCATGAACAAGTCTTTGCTTTCCCTGATCGTGTCTATTCTCGTCTCGGCTGCTCTCCAGGCGCAAACCTTGACGAAGGAAGATCTGTCATACCTTAGCCAATCCTGGAAGGGCGAGCGATTCAGCGATGGGCGTCCTAAGGTCTCGGACGATCTCATCACGCGCGCGAAAAGAATAGGCATAGATGAAGCCTGGACCGTTCTTCAAAACGAAGGATACTTAAATCAGTTCGAGGGCAACTGGAGATCGGTAAACGACTCGGTTCGTATCGTGGGCCGCGTTGTGACCGCTTCGTTCATGCCGTCACGTCCGGATGTATTGATTGCTGTGAAGGAAAAAGGCAAGAAAGAAGGTCGCAAAGGCGAAACCAACGCCTGGCCTATTGCTACGCTCCAACGTGGCGACGTACTGGTTGTGGATAATTTCGGCAAGATCAAGGACGGGACGATCATCGGCGACAACCTGGGCAGTGCAATTTTTAACAAAACCGGCACGGGCATAATCGTAGACGGCGCAGTGCGCGATCACGACGGCCTCAGTCAGATCAAGGGATTCAATGCCTTCGTCCGCGACTTCCATCCTTCCTTTTTGAAGGACGTTATGCTCATGGGATTGAATACACCGATCCGTATTGGAAGTACCTTCGTTATGCCAGGTGACCTTGTGATCTCTGACAAGGAAGGCGTGCTTTTCATTCCCGCTCACCTGGCAGAGAGCGTTGTGGGAATCGCCGAGTTCATTGATTCGAAGGATCGTTTCGGCAAAGAGATGATGCAGCAAAACAAGTTCTCGGCAGGTGATATCGACAGTCAGTGGAGCAATGAAGTACGTGAAGCCTTTACACAATGGCTAATCAACCATCCGGAGGAACGGCAGATATCTCGTAAGCAACTCGATGAGTTTCTCGCGAAGCGAACATGGTGAATTGACGTTGTGCCTACCAGAAAGTGGCGTAGAGGCCGGCGAGGATACCAAGAATCAGTACGGAACCAGCGAGGAACGCCGGCGACAGGCGAAAGTATTGAAGGCTTACATCGATTGTTGGCGGCAGCTGCTCATCGCGACGACGCGAAAGGCTCATGGTTACCATAACAACAATAATAAGGACGAATGTGATGGTCATTCGGTCGAGGAAAGGAAAGTCGGGAAATAGCCCGTTCGTCCAGGCGGGAAGAAACTTAAGCACCGTGGAAACCGGGATGGTGAGTAATGTTCCGGCCAGGGCTGCCGCGGGTGTTGTCCGCCGCCAAAACAATCCCAGGAGGAAAATGGCCAGCACACCAGGTGAAATAAATCCAACATACTCCTGAATAAACTGATACGCCTGATCGAGGGTTCGCAACGATGGCGCTACCAGGCCGGCGATAACCGTCGAAACAATCACCGTCCAGCGTCCTACCCGAACGAGTTTTCGCTCACTGGCCTCTTTATCAAAATACTTCTTGAATATATCCAGCGAAAAAATCGTCGAGATGCTGTTTGCCTTGCCGGCCAGTGACGCCACAACGGCTGCGGTAAGCGCGGCAAATGCCACACCCTTCAATCCCGTGGGCAGTAAATTCATAAGCGTAGGATAGGCATGATCTGGTTTCAAATTTCCCGCCACATCCGACATTTCCTGTTGAAAGAGACCATCCTGATATAACACATACATCGCAATCCCGGGCAGCACAGCGATCACGGGGATCAATAATTTGATAAAGGCCGCAAACAGGATTCCATGCTGTGCCGTCTTCAAATCTGCTCCTAACGCACGCTGAATGATATATTGATTACATCCCCAATAATTCAGGTTATTGATCCACATGCCACCAATCAGCACACTGAGCCCTGGTAACTCCTGGTAATATGGATGACCCTTCGCGAAGATCATGTGAAAGTGTGAATCGGCCCTTTCGGTAAGTAGTGACAATCCGCTCATTACCGTGCCACCCGCACCGGACTTTTCCGACAACAACGTGAGGGCGAGATAAGTCGTGACCAGTCCGCCGATAATCAGCACGACAACCTGGATAACATCTGTGTAGCCAATCACCTTCATGCCACCCAGCGTGACGAACACAGAAAACACGATCAATCCCAGGATGCACAGTCCGAAGCTGAGACCGGTGATGGAATTGATGGCAATAGCGCCGAGGTAAAGAATAGACGTCAGGTTAACAAACACGTAAACCAGCAGCCAGAAGATGGCCATAATGACACTCACCGTCTCGCCGTAGCGCCGTGCGAGAAACTGCGGCATCGTGTAAATTTTGTTTTTCAGGTAGATGGGCACGAAGAAGATGGCAACGATGATCAACGTTGCTGATGCCATCCATTCATAAGTTGAAATGGCTAATCCCAGCGCAAAGCCTGAGCCCGACATCCCGATAAAGTGTTCGGCAGAAATGTTCGAAGCGATCAGCGACGCCCCAATTGCCCACCAGGTAAGCGATCCTTCGGCCAGGAAAAAGTCCTTTGTATCGCCCGACGTGAACTTGCGCTTCCGGTGATACACGTAGTAGCCATACGTCGATACGATGACGAAGTAGATGAAGAAGACGATGTAGTCAGCCTGGCTGAGTGCGTTCATTGGACGAACGCCAGATTAGAACTTCAATGTTGAGGGCAAATACTTCGACACGAGATCTTCGTAGTAGGGCCGCAGCTGCTTCCAGTCCGGCGGCGTGGGGTTCTTCGAATACAGGTCGTAGGGATTGAAAAGGTCTACCCACTTGAACATCTCCTGATCGTGTTTGTCGAGAAGGTGATCGTAGGCATGCTCCCGATGCTGCGCATAGAATGAGTGATAACGGAGCATGTAGAGGCCGGGCTCCGGAAGGTAATCCTTCATCATCTGATACACGTACTCATCGTGTCCCCACGACATCGTGACATTGTTCAGTCCGCAATTCGGGCTGTATACACCATACTTGGAGTTGAATCGTTCGTCCGCGCTATCAGGATTGGATGTGAAAAACTCAGGATAAACGATTTTGTCGGAATGTTCACATCCTACGGGGAAAGTGTCGCCCACCACTGCCCATTGCGGCTCGCCGAACAGACACAATACTTTTCCCATATCGTGCATCAGTCCCACGAGCACCATCCAGTCCGGATGCCCGTCGCGGCGTATAGCCTCAGAGGTTTGGAGGAGATGTTGCATTTGGTCGAGATCGGTGTCGGGGTCCGAATCGTCTACGAGCTGATTGAGAAACTCAAAAGCTCCCCAGATGTTCATCTCCTTCTTATTGAAAGCGAGGTAATCTGCGCGCTTCGCCATCACGAAATCGTAAGTCTGATACGTGTGGTTGAGGCGATAGAATTCCTTGACCGTTTCGCGCTTGGGGTCGTCGTAGTTGCGATACTCTTCGACGGTTTTCTCCTTCGCTATTGTTTCAGGATCGGGGTAGCGGCGGAGGAGATCCTCTTCCCATTCATCGAGGTTTTCAAGCGGGTTTACGGTCTGATTAGGCTTCATTGGAGCGTAATTTTGCAGTTTTACGAAATCGTTTTCTAAGGTCGTGAAATATTCCGGGCTTTGCAACGGTGTACGGGGCGGAGAAAGCAGCGGTTGACAGCATGGATGAGGAATCCGCGGACTACAACTTCTTTAAATACGCGAGCGTTTTGGGTACCTGCACATTTACCGAGCTGCTCTCGTCTTCGATATAGTAATTCACGATAGCAGAACGCTTGGCCGCCTTCATGATCGCGGGAATGTTCAACTGGCCACTACCGACCGCCACATCATTTTCCTGCGACGTGGACCCTGTGAAGTCGCCCTTCACACCTTTCTTCAAATCCTTCACGTGCATCAGCTTGAAACGCGGTCCGTACTTCTTTAGCAGTACTGCGGGGTCAGCGCCTGGGTGAAACGCCCATAAGATATCGAGCTCGAAGCTCACAAATTCGGGATCTGTATGGGTCACTATGTAATCGAAATACGTGCCCTTCTCATAAGGTTGGAATTCATAACCGTGATTGTGATAACAGAACTCAATTCCATACTGCTCTTTCAGCAACATGCCCACTTTGTTGAAGTCCTCCACCGCCCGTTTTGCAATATCGATAGTGAAGGCGCTGTCGTGTGGAATCCATGCTACACGAACGTAGGAAGCACCCAGCGTTTTCGCATTGCGCGCTACCTCATTTGTCTTCTCCACGAGGTCCTTGTAATTCACGCCAAAGGAGGTGCACTTCATGCCCCGGTCGTCCAGCATCTTGCGTATGTCCTCCGCCGTTTGACCAAATAAATTCGAGAACTCCATGTTGATGACCCCCAGTCGCTTGATCGTATCGAGCGTAAGCCCAACATCCTTCTGAAAACTTTTTCGATAGGTATACGACACCATGCCGGGAGTCTCCTTCATGGTCTTTCCAAACTGCTGCCCCAACGCTGCAGTAGCCGCAACAACCATGATAACGAGCAAAAGATTTTTCATAATTAAATTCCTGGTTAGTTATATCAGCAATCGAGTAAAATGCTCTTCAATATTAAACTCACAACCACATAGCGCGTCTTGCCCACTTCACAGAAGCTGTGGTAATCGAACTCAACATAAGCGCTTTCCCGACAAAAGTCCAGCCATAAAAGTACGACCGGCGCCACTCCTTTCAGGACGAGATGATCATTGCTGATTGGTCTCCATGATCATCCCCCTTACCAGTTCCACCGGCGGCGCACCATACGAGAGCACCTTGTCGTGAAATTCCTGCAATGAGAAGTTTGCGCCCTTCAGCTTTCTGAAGTCTTCGCGGAGCTTCAGAAACTGCTGCTTGCCCAGTGCATACGACAAATATCCGGGGTCGTAAGTGCCACGCATAGCTTCGTGATGTGCAGGCTCGGGCTCATAATAGGCGTTCTCTTCAATGAATTTCGTCGCCTCTTCTACCGTCATACCCTCAAGGTGCATTTTGAGTGAGACGTACATTCTGCAAAGACGGATGAGCGACTCATTGAGCTGCGCGAGGTGATACTTCGCCAGTGTCACAGAATCCTGGCCGCCGAAACCCTCTTCAATCATCATCTGCTCAGTGTAATGAGCCCATCCTTCTACGAATGCATAGCTATTGAATATCTTCTCTACGCGCGTCGCCTTCGACGCGTTCAAATGAAGAAACTGCGTATAGTGGCCTGGATAGGCTTCATGTATCGTAACGATGTCGGTCACGTAACGACTAAAAAGGGTAAGCCACTCTTCCTTTTGCTTTGGCGTCCATTTAGCGTCAACGGGGGTGATGTAGTAGTATGCCTGCGTCGCTTTTTCGAACGGTCCCGGAGTATCCA
>DATHKA010000532.1:0-23680 GCA_035489615.1 Chryseolinea sp. | reverse complement strand
CACCGCTGTATTCGTGTTCGGCATTGTCGCGGTCCTTCGCCTTCAATTTCGACTGAGGCATCTTAGATAGATCATCCGGCGTCAGAGACAATGGTTTTAATACTTCGCCCGTGATGCTCAGCTCGGGCTGGCCGGACGATTGCGCGAACGCGACTGCGCTGAACAGCAGCAAGACAGTCAGCAGGCGATACGATTTTTTCATTTGATAGATAAACTTAAAGGCACCCTTGTTGAAATACCCGAGAAACCAACCGGTCAATCATTATCGCACGTGAAGGCGATGCCAATCTGGTACCGATATGTATCATCGGATATAACGAACCAAATATATACAAATCTGAAGCCATCACGCCCGACTCCCGATGCTGATTTTCGCGTCTCACATCACTGTGGAGGCCCCAAATCCGGATTGGACAGGAACGTGGAATCGGTCAGCATATGAAGAAACGCGATGATGTCGTTCTTTTGGCGGTCGTCCAGCAGTAATCCCCGTCTGCCACTTGCATCCGTGGAATCGGATATGAATGAACTCAGGGTCGCGCTGGGCTGGATGTGGTCGCTGTAGTGATCCAATACCTGGCGCAGCGTGGCAAACCGTCCGTCGTGCATGTAGGGCGCCGTTGCGGATATGTTTCGTAGCGTAGGAATGCGAAATCTGCCGCGATCGCCGGCATCCTGCGTGAAGTCCTCCCGCCCGTAGTCCGATGGATCCTTATCGAGACCGTTGTTGTGAAAGAGTTCAACCATCATTCGCGGTGAGCCGTGGCAATGGGTGCAATTTACCTGCATGCCTGACGATGCCTGGTGTCCCATGAAAAGATCCAGTCCCCGTTGTTCGGCGGGTTTCGGCGTATAGGCTCCCGTTAGGTATCGATCATAGGGAGCTTGTGCCGATATCAGGGTACGTTCGAATTGCGCTAATGCCTTCACGATCCGGTCTCCTGTGATCTTATCGTCACCAAACGCTCCCTCGCACAATTGCTGATAGTGCCGGCTAGGTCGCAGTTTCAGCGCTGAAATATCGGCAGGCTGATTCATTTCATGCACGTCGAACATCGGTATCGATGCCTGCTCTTCGAGTGAGTGTGAACGTCCGTCCCAAAAAAGATTCCTGACCCATAGGAGGTTTGCCAGCGACATGGAATTACGCCTCGTGACGACGCTATCAACACCCATGCTGAATCTCAGTCCATCGGAGAACGCCTGCTCCTGTCGATGGCACGATGCGCAGGACACTTTGCCGTTGGATGACAACATGGGGTCATAAAACAACGCGCGCCCTAGCTGCACGCCCTGCCGGGTGATCGGATTGTCGGCCGGAATAAAAAAACGATTGCCAAAATAGGCCGGATACTCGAGCGGATAAGGATCGGCAACCCGCGAACTGCCTGAGGGAAACGACTGGACCACGAGCAAGAGCGTGGCACTTGCAGCCAATACTGACTGCCGCCACGAAATCCTCCTTCCCCCTATTGCGTTCAATCGGTTCATCTACTATCGATTTCAATCAGCCTGTCCGAAAACGAAGCCCTCGGCTCAATACCTACAACGATCATGGCCAGTCATCGTTGCCTCGAAGCAATCTCCTCATCGATCCAACGCAGTAATCCGGTGATTTTAGAGGTTTGTAAGGTGCAACGTTACGAAGAAATTCCGGCCTGCTTCGGGAAAGCCTTCCACCAGGCTATAATTCTGATCGAAGAGGTTGTTCAGCCCGCCTTCGATGGAAACGCCTTTTACGATGTTCACTCCAGCCATGGTGTTTACCAGTGTATAGCCAGCTACCGATGTACCGTAGCTCGTGCTATAGCGTTTGCTGTTGCGTTCGGCACTTGCCATCAACCGGAAACGCTTCAGGAATGAGTAATCTGCCGATCCGAAGATCTTGTGATCGGGCACGTTGGTAAAGAGGATATCGGGATTGGTTTCATTCTTTCGTCGTATATAAGAATAGTTGATATTCAATTGTAATCCTTTAACCGGGGTATAAGCAGCCTGCATATCTGTCCCGTAGAAAAGTGCATCGCCGGCGTTTTGCAACTGAAAGCGTCCAGGCTGTACGTTGTCCACCTGCTGGATGATGTCGGATATATCGCTTCTGAAGGCACTTGCCTGAATGGTCAGACTCGTGAAGAACCTGCCCGTATACGTAAGGTCGTAATTGACAGCCACTTCAGCGGTGAGGTCGGGATTGGGAATGGCCATACCCATCCGGTACGAGTAGCGGTCCTTGATGGTGGCAAAGCGCGTCTTGCGGGCGATGGTTCCCTGCAGGCTGTGACGCGCGGTGATGTCCCAAAGCACCCCCAACTGTGCATTCACAGCGTTGTTATTGTTGGACGGAAAGTCGGTAATCTCCTGCGTGGTGGCGTTGTAGTCCTGCGCCTTGGAACTGACGCGCGCGTTGTAGCTGATGCCGGGGACAATGGCCACCGCAGGCACTATACGCCAGGTATCTTCGACGCCAAGGGAAATGGTATTGTCGGCAAAGGTGCGCTGCGGTTCGTTAAGATTGTTTTCGCGATGCACATCATATTTCGCCTGTGCCCCAACCTTGATTACGTTATTTGTTATCGCCCGCGATTCAAATTCCACGTTACCCCCAAGGCTGTAATCATCGTAATAACTTTGAAAGGCATAGGGTCGTGTGATCGCGGTATAAGTTTCATCGTCATAGCTGAACAGTTCGTTGACAAACGTATCATAATACAATCGTGCCTTGATCTTGCTGCGCTCGCCAATGGCTGTATTGGAAACGAAATACAAGCTTTGCTTGTCCCACTTGGGCCACTTCCAGAAACGCGTCCGTATAGTAGGATCGGTTCCGACATAAGGCGGCGTTCCTTTTTCCCCATGCTGAATGGAGTAGCCGACAACATACTCGTCCGTTGCATTAGGCGTGTACCCTGCCTTCACGCTGAATTTAAGGTCATCGCGATAAGCATTTTCGCGATCGCCACCGTCTTCATACTGATGAGGTGTATAGTCGTCTGATAGCGGATACGAATCCTGCTTCAGAATGGACGCACCCGCCTGCACATAGAAATTCCCGAAGTTTGATCCGATGTTCAGGTTGGCCCGCAGACCATTGCCGCTAAAGACACCTGCGCGCGCCCCGTATTCCAGTCTCTTCACGGGCTTTCGGGATACGAGGTTGATGGCACCGCCCATCGTATTCGCTCCATACAGGATCGAGGCGAAACCTTTCGCTACGTTGATTTCGGAGAGATCGAACGTGGTGAAGCGCGCCATGTCCACGTAACCATCGTACGGCACATATACCGGAACGCCATCGATAAACACGGGCACCTGGCGCAGGTCGAACCCGCGTACGTACACCACAGATTCATTGCGCGGGCCAACGTTGGCCAATGATATTCCGGGCATCAGATTAAGTGCATTGGATACGTCGAGTCGGTTGTAGCGCGAAATGGTTTCCGACGATAAGCTGTTCAAAGTATCGAGCGTCCGAAATCCGGTGACGATTACTTCGCCAAGTTGAAACACGCGTTCTGCGCGCAGGGAATCAGGTTGCTGCGCAAGGGTGCCGAAGCTGACGAACCATAATATAAAAAGACCGGCTAAAGTTACTCTCATAGGCTTGTTGTGAATCATATAACATGAATAGGAGCGATATGTACATTCATACATATCGCAATATACGGATGTTATTCTCATAGGAAATCGCTCAAAGGTCAAAGGCTTGCCGGGAGATACAGACGGCAAGCAGGCCCTGACGAAAATGCCCATTTATGGGTCCAGGAATGATTTTGAATTTCAGCAAACCGACAAACTTATTTACGTGAAACCCGTATGCATACGGGCAGCCGTACGCCTCGTTTGAACGAACGGATGCCACTACCCCTTGCCTATGTTTGTCAGACGATTTTTGCAGGAACCGTTTCCCTATTACCTCGATTCAGATCGCAAGAACCTTTGGTTTTCTGCCGGACTGGGACTATTTGTCACGATCAACCTGACCGCATTTCTTCCGATGGAGTGGATCCATATCGAAAAATGGATCATCACCGGCGCCATTATCTTTTTCGTGCTCTATACGCACATCGTCTGGCTGCCAAAAATATTTCCCAGGCTCATCGTTCCCGAAAAATGGACGGTAGGCAAGTATATGCTCGCCACCTTCTGGCAACTCCTGGTGATTGGCTGGATGGCGTCCGTCGTATTGTATGCGTTGAATTTGTACCCCGGTCTTCCGTTTCAAACAGTATTGATCTACTACTTTTTAAACATGGTGATCTACGGGACCGTATCCATCATCCTGTTCACGTTCGTGATCCGCACGGTGATGCTTAAAAACAACCTCCGGCTCGCGATGAAAGCAAATGAAGAACTTCGTCTGACCATACAAGGTAAACGGCCTTCAAATGCGCAGTCCCCTCCCGTTGTCACGATCCAGTCGGAGACCAGCGATACGCTTACTATCGCGCCCCAACATCTGCTGTACGCTGAGGCTGATGACAACTACGCAACCTTCTATTGGGTTGTCGATGGTACCGTAAACACCAAGATGATGCGGGGCAATCTGAAAAACATTGAAACCCAACTGGACCATCCGCACATTGTGCGATGCCACCGTTCGTACCTGGTCAATGCCAGCGCCATTGTGCAGGTGGAAGGAAACACGAATGGCTATCGCCTGTTCCTCCGCGATACGGATATTCAAATTCCCCTGTCCCGGAGTAAGGGTCCGCAAGTCCTGGAGCTTCTTGGGCATCTGCGGTTGAACGCTCAGCCCACGCCATCGTTGACGGGAGCCCAGGGTTAAGATCTTCACTCGCCCCGGGCGATTGTTGTTCACCCCAGCGGGCGCGTCCTCCGACCCATAATCCACGCAAAACGCCCCAATTCGCAGATTCCTTCATCTGGCGCCTGGTAGCCGTCGTTTGTTTTCTCAAGAAAAAAAACAACTCCATGAACCACTTACCCGGACGCGCGATGATCGCGGTACTTGTCCTCCTAATGCTCGTAATTTTTCTGAGCTGCGCCTTTGGCCAATCCCCCGGACCTTCCCAAACCATTCGAGGCCGCGCCGCCGACGCCATCACGCAAACGCCTTTGATCGGCGTTTCGATTCGATTGGACAGCGACGCTCCAGACGGCCAGCCGAAACCCGGAGCTGTTACTGATGAAGAAGGGTACTTCAGAATCTCCGGCGTCGCCGTAGGCCGTCACACCCTTTCCGTAACCTACATCGGATACGAGGCACAAATGTTGCACGACGTAATCGTTACTTCCGGAAAGGAGGTGGTTATCCAGATTCAAATGACCGAGCAGGCCGAGGCCCTTGCCGAAGTAGTGATTACAGCCGATGCACAGGAAGACAAATCCGCCACGAATAATGACCTGGCTATGGTAAGCGGCCGGGCATTCAACCCTGATGACACGAAAAGATATGCCGGGGCCATTGGCGACCCATCGCGCATGGCCGCCAATTATGCCGGCGTCATTGGTGGGAACGATGCACGCAACGATATCGTCGTACGCGGCAATTCCCCCACCGGTATGCTTTGGCAAATGGAGGGCCTGAATATCCCCAACCCCAACCACTTTGGTTCGCTGGTGAGCACCGGTGGCCCGGTCAGTATGCTGAATCCCAATACGCTGGGCAAATCCGACTTCCTGACGGGTGCCTTCCCGGCGCAATACGGCAATGCAACGGCCGGGGTATTCGACATTCGGCTGCGCAATGGAAACAATGAGCGGCGCGAACTGATGGGCCAGATCGGTTTCAACGGATTTGAACTTGGCGCAGAAGGCCCGTTTTCAAAAGCATCAAAGGCGTCGTATCTCGTCAACTACCGCTACTCGACTCTGGCCGTATTCAAGGCGCTCGGGCTGGACATCGGTACCGGAAACAATACACCCATTTACCAGGACCTTAACTTCAAGTTCTCCTTTCCCACTTCACGCTACGGAACGTTCTCCATTTTTGGATTGGGTGGCTTAAGTGAAATCGACCTGCTCGGCAGCGAAGCCGACCTCGACAGCAACAACGACTTATACGGCAGCGAAAATGTCGACAGCTACCCGCGCTACAAAACGGGTATCGCAGGGATTGCCTATGAAGTTACGCTTTCTCCGAGGACATACGCTCGCGTAGTGGCCGGCATAGCGTACACGCATGAATCCCAGAGCACCGACTCTCTCGTACGCAGTGACCAAGAGGAGGTGATGGCCAAATACCTACGCAATGAAGGCCGTTTCACGACGGGCAAGTACTCGATCAATTTACTCACCCGAACGAAATTCGATCGCCGGAATTCCCTTACCTCCGGCATGAACATAGACATCACTGACGCCGACCTGTTCCAACGCGACGTCTATGCGAACGTGGCAAAAGACACGGCGCGGCTTGATGTGAACGATCGGTCGACACTTTATCAATTTCATACTACCTGGAAGCATCGCCTTAATGCACACTGGAGTTTTCAGGCGGGAGCTCATGCACAGTACTTCGACCTGAACAACCAATGGGCACTCGAGCCACGCGCAGCCATTCAATACATTCCTGGTAACGGCAAGCATGTCATTTCTCTGGGCTATGGCCTGCACAATCAGGCGCAGGCGCTCACGACGCTGTATGCGCAAACCAAAGGCGATGACAAAATGCTGCTGACCAATAAGGACCTCCGGTTTACCACCAGTCATCAATTCGTGGCGTCTTACGAATGGTTCATCACCGAGCGCCTGCGCCTGAAGGCAGAAGGCTATTATCAGGCGCTTTCAAACATTCCAGTTGAACAACCGGCTTCCTCATATGCCGCCATCAATTCAGGCATTTCGTTCGGACCGGTGAGCAAAGACAGCCTGGTGAACAATGGTTCGGGCCACAACTATGGATTGGAGCTGACGTTGGAACGTTTCTTCGACCAGGGATACTATTTCCTGGTCACGTCTTCGTTGTTCAATTCGAAATACGAGGGGAGCGATCACATCGAACGGAACACAGCCTACAACACGCAGTACGTGCTGAACGTTCTGGGGGGAAAGGAATGGAGCCTGCGCAAGGGCATGTTTCTGTCGGCGAGCCTCAAGGTTACCACCATCGGAGGACCGTATCTGACGCCGCTGGACCTCGAAGCATCACTAGCCATGGGATACGCGGTATACGACGAATCGAAGGCTTACAGCGACAAACAGCGCGCCTACTTCCGCACGGATCTTAAGGTTGCTTTCAGGCACGAGTTGAGGAAAAGCACCATGGAGTTCTCGATCGATTTCCAGAACGTGACGAACTCGAAGAATGTCTTCGCCCAGACGTACAATGCGCGCACGAATAGTATGACGGTGTTGTATCAGCAGCCGTTCTTCCCGGTGCCGTATTTTAGAATCACCTTCTGAGGCTTGGTAGATGTGGGCACGCAGCAACTATCAAGCGTCAGGCACGAGCCTGTCCTGTTTTGATAACGCTTGAAAAAAAAGTATATTCGGAATATCCCAACCCCCTAACCCCAAGCCTTATGAGAACAGTCGTCACCTTGATGGCATTGTCCATCGTCGCTTTTGCATGTGCGCCTAAAACTGTGGAAGAACCCACAGCCCCTGAAGAAACCGTAGCCATTCCTCTTGAGTATACCTACAAAGGAACGGCCGCGGTAGGCAAGATGAAAAACGTGCAGGTAGTAGCAGAATGCAGCAAACGTGTCAGTGAATTAAACCCAGATGTTGGAGAATTTCTGGCAGACTCTGTCCATTGGATCATGTCTGACGGCATGGAAATAAACGCGTCACGTGACTCTGCACTGGTTGTGCTTAAGGGCTTCCTTGGCAGCTTGACCAGTATGAAGGTCGTGTACATTACACAGGTCGCGGTTGATAACGTGGATGCCAAACATGAATGGGTTTTTTCATGGTCTGATGAGACCTATACCTTTAAAGATGGAACGGTCGAACACGCTGCTCTCCACGAAGACTTTCGACTAGAGAACGGAAAGATCAGGGAGATACTGCAATACGCCAGACCCACGGTTGCTATGAAGCCATGATGACATAAATTGAAGGGTGATTGGATTTCAGTCACCCTTCATTGAAGATCTCCTCGTATTGGTAGTTACTGACGTAGGAGAGATTGCAGAAACTTGAACGTTTTTTTTTAAATCCATCACACGGAGTCTCGCGGAGCTTCTGAGTTGATGGCCGGGCGTTGATTTCAGGTTACGTTCCCTGTAGACAGTTGAAGCAAGCGCTGCTCTTCATAGGATGGTTAAATTGCGGAGTCATAGGAGCACTGCGTCTTGGTGGCTTTGCTTCGAACGCTACGCGTCGATACCCAACCTGAAGGATCGAAACGCAAGTGCGGGTTATGCGCTTTAGCTGTCGACGTGTAGCGTCGAAGTATTCACGAACGAGACGCAGTGCTCGTGTGACTCCGTCTTTAACCATCCTATGAAGAGCAGCGCTTCCTTCAACTGCCTACAGAGAACGTTGCCTGAAATCAACGCTAGGCCAGGAACTCAGAAGCTCCTTAGACTCCGTGTGATGGATTTCCTCAGCGTCCTCAGCCCCCACCAAGAACATGCAATCCTTATCCAAAACTGTGTAAACCCAAACCGGCCGTCTTACAGTATAATTGTATAGTAATTTAAGACGCCATGGAAACCACCTTGAAACCGTTAATGACCAAAGGGCATACCCGCGCACACGAGCAGCACACATTTCCCGTGCTTCAGTTGTCGTGTGCGGCGTGTGCGGTGAGCGTTGAGTCCATGCTCAAATCAACCCCAGGCGTGACTGATGCGCGTGTCAATTTCGCGGATCAAAGTGCCTGGGTAGACTACAACCCCGCCGCCGTCTCTTCCGAGGGTCTGCAAAAGGCCGTGCAATCGATCGGTTACGACCTGGTGATTGAGGAAGTGGGTGCTGAGGAAAAGGCGGCAGCCGCACGACACAAGCATTACCAGCTATTGAAGCGCCAGACGATTGGCTCGTCGGCACTGGCATTGCCCGTCATGGTCATCTCGATGTTCTGGATGGACATGCCCTTTGCCAATTATATTTCGCTCGCGCTTACCGCACCCGTTGTGCTATACTTCGGTCGGAACTTCTTCAAAAATGCGTGGATGCAGCTTCGGCATGGTACGTCATCAATGGACACGCTCGTGGCTCTTTCAACAGGCATTTCATTTGCGTTTAGCGTGTTCAATACGTTCTGGCCAACGGTGTGGCACGCCAAAGGCATTCATGCACATGTTTATTATGAATCGGCTGCGGTGATCATTGCCTTTGTTTCACTGGGCAAGTTATTGGAAGAACGTGCGCGACAGAAAACCTCCGTCGCGCTGCGGAAGCTGATGGGGATGCAACCGAAAACAGTTATCGCCATTGTTGAAGGTCGCGAGCAGGAAATGCTCATCGCTGCCGTCACGCCCGGGATGGTGGTTCAGGTTCGACCCGGAGAGCGCTTAGCAGTGGATGGCCATGTGACGGAAGGTGCCTCCTTTGCCGACGAAAGCATGATTACGGGTGAATCTATGCCTGCCAGCAAGAAGGCTGGAGACAGTGTCTACGCGGGCTCTGTTAATCAAAAGGGCAGTCTGCGTGTTATGGTGGTCCGTGCCGGTAAGGATACCATACTGTCGCACATCATCAAAGTGGTACAAGAGGCGCAAGGCAGCAAGGCTCCGGTGCAACGCCTCGTCGATAAGATCTCAAAGATATTCGTCCCCAGTGTCGTCGTGCTGTCGCTACTCACTTTTGTTGCGTGGCTGATTTGGGGAGGCGAACAGGGCGTGAGCTATGGCGTGCTCAGCGCTGTTGCCGTACTGGTGATCGCCTGTCCCTGTGCGCTGGGACTGGCCACGCCCACGGCATTGATGGTTGGAATAGGGAAAGGCGCCAGTCACAACATCCTTGTAAAGGATGCCGAAAGCCTGGAGCTGGCCCACCGCGTGGACACCATCGTGTTGGATAAGACGGGGACGATAACAGCCGGTAGACCTACCGTTACTGATGTAACCTGGGTATCGTCATTCGACGTACCCAAATTGGAAGCCGTCATATATGCGATCGAATCACGATCGGAACATCCGCTGGCCGCAGCCGTTGTCGGAAGGTTCAAACATCAGGCAGATGCCGGACTGTTAGTCACGGGTTTTGAAAGCGTAACCGGCAAGGGCGTCGTGGCATTCGCGTCGGGCATGCGATACGCAATTGGCAATGGAGCCCTCATGCAATCGGAAGGCATAACGATCCCTGCGGATATCGACCAGGTTGTGTCCAAACTGAGAAAACAGGCTCGTACGGTCGTCTACGTCGGATCAGCCGGGTCATTGTTAGGCATTATGGGCATCAGCGATGAGATTAAGCCCACGTCGAAGCAGGCTATTGATACTTTGCGAGAGCGTGGTAAAACGGTGATCATGTTAACGGGAGACGAGGAGGATACTGCGCGGACAGTAGCTGAACAGGTGGGAATCACCGAATTTCATGCGCGCATGTTGCCGTCCGACAAATCGGCGTTCATTGAGAAATTGAAAGCACAGGGTAAGGTGGTGGCGATGGTTGGAGACGGGATCAATGATTCTGAGGCCATGGTCCGAGCCGATGTGAGCATTGCCATGGGTAAGGGATCGGACATTGCTATCGATGTGGCGCGCATGACCTTGATCACGTCGGATCTGGCGTTGATACCCATGGCCCTTGCGCTGTCCACTAAGACGGTACACGGTATAAGGCAGAATTTGTTTTGGGCATTTATTTACAATGTTATCGGGATACCCATTGCCGCGGGTTTGTTGTATCCGGTGAATGGGTTCTTGCTGGATCCGATGGTGGCGGGCGCAGCGATGGCGTTGAGTTCGGTGAGTGTGGTGGGGAATAGTTTGAGGTTGAGGGGGATGAGGTTGTAGAGGGGAGGGAGTTAGGACAAGCCAGTCTGAAGACTGGATGGGTGTGTGCGGGGATGTAAGGGGGGCACAAGTCTCCCGATAGGTTATTGAAAACTTTAAAAATGCGAAGTGGAAGACTTGCGCCAACGTCAAAGCCAACGTCAAATTTCAGAATTATGAAAAAATACAAATCAACTATTCAATGCACAGGATGCATTGCGAAAGTAACGCCGGTGCTGGATGAGGTGGTCGGCAAAGGGCAGTGGTCAGTTGACCTTACGAGTCCGGCGAGGACGTTGACGATTGAGCCCGATGTGCCAGCGGAAATAGTCGCTAAGGCGCTGGCGCAGGTCGGCTACAAGGCTGAGCCCATTTCTTAAACTCGTGTCAAATAGCTAACTTTGTCTTTGTGAAGCGCTTCCGTCCCATATTTTCGGTGTTGCTCGCCCTGTTGGTGCTGGTCTCTGGCACGAGTTTCATGGTGGGCGTACACCATTGCAACGGGCATATCGCCAGCGTGGCTTTGTTCTCCAAGGCTGATCCCTGCCCGATGGAACAGCAGCTTCCACCATGTCATAAGGCTATGAAATCTTGCTGCTCTGACGAACAGATCGTTCACGAGAGCGAAGACTTCAAACCAACCGTGGCGCATATTCACGTGGCGCCCGCGCCGGTCATTGCCGAGCTGGCATCTCCGGTGGTAATCGCCTGCCTTATTCCAAATGCCCCCACGATACGTCTTCGTCCGGCGGACTTCTCTCCTCCCCTGCCTTCGCCCGACATCAATATCGGGTTAAGCGAATTCCAGATCTGATCATTTGTTGCTCGCGCATACGCGCTTAAGCGAACCGCACAATACTGTACGGCTCGTTCATCTCTCTATTTCAATTTAATCGCCTTTAAACTATCGATATGATCGAGCAACTCATATCATTATCATTGCGCAATCGCCTCCTCGTACTACTCATAGCCGCCACGATGTTCGGCTGGGGGCTTTTGTCCGTGCGTTCAAGCAGAATCGACGCCATTCCAGACCTGAGCGAAAACCAGGTGATCGTCTTCACGGAATGGATGGGGCGCAGTCCGGAAATCATCGAAGACCAGATCACATACCCCCTTGTGACCAACCTGCAAGGATTACCCCAGGTGAAGTACGTTCGCGCCTCGTCAATGTTTGGAATGAGCTTCGTCTACGTCGTATTCAACGATGACACCGACGTGTACTGGGGTCGCGAGCGTGTATTGGAGCGTCTTAACTATGCCTCGCGGCTCCTGCCCGACGGCGTGTCCCCAACGCTTGGGCCAGACGGGACAGGCGTCGGACATATCCTTTGGTACACGCTCGATGCGCCGGGCATGGACCTCGGCGAGCAACGCGCCCTCCAAGACTGGTATGTGAAATTCGCTCTGCAGAACGTCTCAGGCGTTAGCGAGATCGCCTCGTTCGGGGGATTTCAAAAGCAATACCAGGTCACTGTCAATCCGAACAAGCTTGACTTCTACAACCTCACCTTCCAGGACGTGATCAGGGCACTGCGCACGAATAACAACGAGGCGGGTGGACGCAAGTTTGAAATGAGTGATATCGGCTACATCATCCGGACTACCGGATACCTCGAATCGATAGACGAGATTTCAAACCTCGCCATCAAGACCGTCAGCGGTAACCCAATTTCCATTCGCGATGTCGGCACCGTGCAAATGTCGGGCGAAACGCGATTGGGAATATTCGACCTTAATGGTCAAGGTGAAGTTGTCGGCGGCATCGTCGTTATGCGATATGGCGGAAATGCAAACGAAGTAATTGACCGGATCAAGGAGAAGATGATGGAGGTGACCAAAGGCTTTCCCGAAGGCGTAAAATTCAACATTGTGTACGATCGAAGCGAGTTGATCCGCGAATCTATATCCTCCATCAAGACCACCTTGCTGGAAGAGATGATCGTGGTGTCGCTGGTAGTGATCATATTCCTGTTTCACTGGCGAAGCGCCATCAGCATCATCATTCAGATTCCGATCACTATCGCCCTCAGTTTTATACTCCTCAATGCTTTGGGCATAACCTCGAACATCATGTCTCTTACCGGAATTGCCCTGGCTATCGGTGTCATCGTCGACAATGGGATTATCATGGCCGAGAACGCGTATAAACACCTTGCGGAAAGGTATATCGAACTCAACCCCAAAGACCTGTAAAATGAGAAAGCTATTCAACCGGAACTATACTCCTATACCGGATGAGGAAAGAATCGAAATCATCCGCAAGTCATCGATACAGGTGTCGCGCGGCGTTTTCTATTCGACCATCATCATCATCGTGTCATTCCTTCCCGTTTTCATGCTGACAGGTCAGGAAGGAAAGCTCTTCCATCCCCTGGCCTATACGAAAACCTTCATTCTTCTCGTTGACGCGTTTCTGGTAGTTACACTGGCGCCGGTAATTATCTCATTCTTCATGAAAGGAAAGTTTACGGCGTCTAACACCCCCGTGAACAACTGGCTGGAGCGCGTCTACGGAAGGGTCATCGCCGCCTGCATTCGCTGGCGCAAGACCACCCTTGCTATGAACATACTGGCATTGATCATCAGCGTTCCATTGCTCTTCAGTGTCGGAAAAGAGTTCATGCCGCCGTTGGATGAACAATCCATCCTGTTCATGCCCGTAACGCTGCCCGATATCTCCAACACAGAGGTTAAGCGCATTCTGCAGGTTCAGAACAAGATCATCAAATCGGTGCCCGAAGTCGATAAGGTGTTGGGCAAGGCTGGGCGTGCGAGCACAGCCACCGACAATTCTCCGATCAGCATGATTGAAACCATCATCCTCCTTAAACCGCGAACCAGCTGGCGTGCAGGCATCACCAAGCACGACATCATTTCGGAGCTCGACAGCAAGTTGCAGATTCCCGGTGTCGTGAATGGCTGGACGCAGCCGATCATCAACCGCATCAACATGCAGGCCACCGGTATCCGGACCGATGTCGGTATAAAGGTGTATGGGCAAAACCTCGACACACTTTATAGCCTGTCCAAACGAATCGAACAGCGCCTGCGGTCTGTGAATGGTGTGCAAGATCTTTATGTCGATCCCATCACCGGCGGTAAATATCTGACCATAGACTATCAGCGCGATGCCCTGGCCCGCTACGGAGTCACGATTGATGATTTGAACCTGATCGTAGAGACGGCTATTGGCGGAGGTGCCATAGGACAAACTATCGAGGGCCGACGTCGTTTTCCCATCGGCATCCGGTTAGGACAAGACTTCAGAAACAGTCTCGATCAGTTGAAACGGATTCCTGTGAAGACCCCGTCGATGGGTGTCGTCCCGCTCTCCTCGCTTGCCGCCATTCGCTTCGAAGAAGGCCCCCCCATGATCACTTCCGAAAATGCCATGCTTCGTGGCGCCGTATTGTTCAATGTGCGCGATCGCGACCTGGGCAGTACTGTGGAAGAGGCGATGCGCGTGCTGCGCAACGGTACGGATATGCCTTCCGGATATTATGTGGAATGGAGCGGCCAGTACGAGAATCTTATCCGCGGCCAGAAAACGCTGCTCGTAATTTTGCCCGTGGTGCTGCTGGTGATTTTTATTTCACTGTACCTGGCCTTCCACTCCCTCCGCGAAGCATTCTTCAGCCTTATCACGGTGCCCTTTGCGCTCATTGGCGGGGCCTATATCATCTATTTCGCGGACGTCAATCTGTCCGTGGCAGTGGCTGTCGGATTCATTGCACTTTTCGGCATTGCCGTTGAGACCGGGATCGTCATGGTGATCTACCTCAACGACGCGATGCGGCAACTCGTGCAGTTGAAAGGCAACTCGTCGGCTACCTTGTCGCCGGAAGACCTACGAACTTACGTCATCGCAGGAGCAGCCAAGCGCCTACGCCCGAAACTGATGACGGTGTGTGTGGCGCTGTTTGGTTTAATACCCGTGCTGTGGTCGACCGGAGTGGGCAGCGATGTGATGCAACCTATCGTGCTCCCAATGATCGGCGGCGTGCTGACATCATCCACCCACATCCTGCTAGTAACGCCATTGATCTTTTTGATGACCAAGGAATATGAACTTAGAAAGTTTGGAAAACTGGAAGTTTATGAATCAAAACACTAAGACCTACTTCTCCAGGGCAATTTCGTGGAGGTCGGCCTTGTCCGTGCCGGCACTTGGTAGCGCTTTGCTCGTCACGGCTATGTCGGGTTTATCGGCGTCCGTGACGGCGCAAGTCATGACGCTGGACGAAGCCATCGAGACAGTCTCCAACAATCATCCCATGCTGAAGCAGTTTGAAAGCAAGGCGCAGGCGTTGGACGTCTATGCCGACGGCGCAAAATCGTGGATGGCGCCTATGGTTGGCGTTGGAACCTTCATGACCCCCTACCCGGGTCAGAACGCAGAGGAGATGAACAAGGGCGCGATCATGTTCTCGCTCGAGCAGCAGATACCTAACGCCGGACGACAGAAAGCTTCTTCGGACTATATGCGTTCGCAATCGGCGATCGTGCGCAGTGCTGGACAGCGACAACTCAACACGTTGCGGGCAGAAGCGCGCACATGGTACTATCAATGGCTTGTCGCGGAGAAAAAGCGAGCAACACTCGGCGCGAACGTCAAAACCTTGGACCTGATGCGGGAACTTGCCGAAGTACGTTATCCTTACAACCAGGGAAGCCTGAGCGACATTTACAAATTAAACGCGAAGATCGCGGAGGCTCAAAATCGGTTGACGGCAAACGAGGGTAACATCGGCGAGTCCCGGGCACGCCTCATCGCACTCATGAATCTTCCGTCGAACACGCCGCTGATGGTCGACACAACCTTGTCGGTACCTGTTTACACAGCGTCGATCGACATCACTGCCCTTTACCAGCGGCGAAGCGACCTTCGTGAATTGGACCAACGCATAACGTCGATGCAATTGAATCGCGCGGCGCAGTTGGCACAGGCAAGGCCCGACTTTAAAATCCGCTTTGATCACATGCAGCCTTTAGGCGACAACATGCCGAAGCAGTTTACGGCTATGGCCATGATATCCATTCCCCTGGCACCATGGTCGTCGCGGATGTACAAGGCAGAGTCGAGAGGAATGTTGTACGACATACAGGCCATGCAGCAGGAGCGCGAGGCAGTTGTTGTCGAAGCATCAGGTAGAATTAATGGCATGTCGAAACAACTTCAGTCGATGGATCACCATCTCATGGGCTACCGTCAGTCCATAATTCCCGCATTGGAAAAAAATTTCCGCGCCGCGCTGTTGGCATACGAAGAAAATCGCGGCCAATTGGCCACCGTGCTCGAGGGTTGGGAGGCATTGAATATGATGCAGCTCGAGTACTTTGAAGAGCTTGAGGCCTTTTACAACATGATCGCAGAATATGAGAAAGAGCTTGAATTATAAGATGAGGCATCCTGTGAGACATCGCCCCATGGCCGCGATAGCCATGATGGGAATAACGGTGCTGCTGTTCATGCTGTTTCTCAGTGCGTGCAAGAGAGACACTGCATCACGGGACGTCTACACGTGCCCGATGCACCCAACGGTTATCAGCGATAAGCCAGGCGCCTGTCCCATTTGCAACATGGAGCTAGTGAAGCGCGTGTCCGGGACCGAAGTAGTGATTGACGAAGAACTGGCGGCGGCTACCGAGTCGCCGAATGAGCACGTGTTGTCGTCCATCAAAACCGTACGAGGTAACTTCACCGCGTTGGCCGTTGAGATCACACGGACGGGTATCGTTACTTATGACGCGCGAAACCGCAGTACCGTATCCGCCCGTGTCGCCGGACGATTGGAAAAGCTATATGTACGATACCTGTATCAACCGGTGAGAAAAGGTGAGAAAATCGCAGATATATACAGTCCCGACCTCGCCGCAGCGCAGCGCGAGCTGTTGTACTTATTACGCACCGATTCCGGGAATGACGTCCTCGCGAATGCCACCAAGCAACGGCTGCGCAATCTCGGAATGACCGACCAGCAGCTTAACCAGGTCATGACGAGCGGCGAGCCGCAGTACGCTGTTTCCGTATACAGCCCCGCAGGAGGAATTGTCGTGCAACGGGGTGGACAGGCGCCGATCGCCCCTGCAGAGACCGCTGTACCGACAGGCGACATGGCGACATCATCTGAATCCATGGAAGCGGGATCTTCAACTTCGGCAACAGCAAATGTCGCAACCAACGCCGGCGTGAAGGATTTGCTGCGGGAAGGAACCTACGTGACGGCTGGACAGCCACTATTTGATGTGGTGAATTTCTCCAGTCTGCTCCTGGAGATCAATGTCCCGGCAACTACCGCTGGAAACGTGCGCAAAGGCGACACCCTGCACGTTGTCGCTGGGGGAAACAACCTTGAGACAACGGTGGACCTTATCCAGCCTTTTGCACAAGCCGGTGATGAGTTTATTAAGTTGCGGTCGTACGTACGCGAATCCCGTTTGTTAACCATTGGCCAACTGATCACGGCGACACTTCGCCTGCCTCCCGCAGAAGGTCTTTGGGTACCCGCATCATCCGTTTACGATCTGGGTACGCGAAAGATCGTCTTCCTGAAGCACGGCGGGCAATTCACACCTACCGAAGTAGTGACGGGCCTCGCCACGGCCGATCAAGTTATGGTGATCAGCGGTGTCGCATCGGGAGATGAACTCGCCACCCACGCACAATTTCTCGTCGACCATGAAGGTTTTATCACCCCCCACTGATATTATGAAATTTCCGCACGTCTCCATAGGCCGCCTTCTTATAGTCACTCTGACTATAACATTGGTAATCCTGGCCACGGCATGCCGTCAAGGCAGCAACCAACTGCACGACCACACGCATGGCGCTGTCGCAACGACGCCCCCGACCGCAGCGCCCCTCATGCTCACCAGCACCCAGGAGCGCCTCGCAAACATTCGGGTTCAACGTATGATATCCGCGAATGTAAGCGACGGCACGCTCATCAGTGCGCGGGTCGTTGCCGACGAGGACCGGCGTATTACCATCAGCAGCCGCGCTGCCGGGAGAATTGAAAAACTGTATGTAAAAGAGGCAGGCCGTCCTATTGCGGCGGGTCAACCGCTGTACGATCTTTACAGCGAGCGATTGAATGGCCAGATACAGGAATATCTTATCCTGAAGGATCAATATACCAAACTGGGCAATCAACGAGACCACTACGCATCGTTGCTGAAGGGTGCAGAGAACAAACTGATTCTATATGGACTCACCCATAAACAAATTGAGCACTTCACGCGCGCTACTGCCCGGATTACGTTTCTGGCGCCTGCGTCGGGCACCGTTACGGAATTGCTCGTTACCGAAGGGCAATACGTCGAAGAAGGCACGCTGATGGTTCGCCTCGACAATCTTGCAAAACTGTGGCTTGAGACGGACCTTTACCCTAATGAAGCGACGTCGTTCAGGCCGGGCGATATCGTGTCGGTGCGCCTGAGCGGAATAACGAAACCGGTAGCGGCACGCGTGTCATTTCTGACGCCCGTATTTCGCGACAACGCACAAATAGTGGTCATGCGTGCGACACTCGACAATCGCAATGGCAGCCTGACACCCGGCATGCAGGCGACGTTGCAACGACAGCAGCAAGATCGACAGGTGTTGCAGCTGCCTCTTGACGCGGTGATCCGGAACGGCAAAAATGCTTATGCCTTTGTTCGCGCAGCCGATCACACGTATACCGTGCGGGTGGTCAAGACCGGCGCCGAGAATGCCACATCGATAGAAATAACGGACGGCCTAAGCGCATCCGACGAAGTAGTCCAAAGCGGTGCCTACCTGTTGTATAGTGAACTGGTGCTCCGCCATGGAACAGATTTCATGACTCAAAATACATCTTCTAACTAACAACGAATATCGATTATGACAACTAACAACGTACTGAAAACGATCGTAGCCGCTGGCCTGGCCCTCAGCATAGTCGCTTGTGGAAGTAAGCAGTCCGGACACGACCACGACCAGGAAGAACAGGCGAAGGAAGCACCCGCCACGACGGAAGCTCCTGCGGCATCTGCCGCTCAACACGCAACTGATCCGGAGTTCAAGAAACAACTAACGACGGTTTTCGACAGCTATGCCACACTCAAGGATGCGTTTGTGTCGTCGAATGCTACCCAGGTGAAGCAAGAGGCAACGACCGTGCTGGGCGCCCTCGGCAAGGTTGACATGAAATTGGTGACCGGCGCAGCGCATCACGATTGGATGACCTACCTGAGCAGCATGCAAAAGTCATTACAGGAAATCGGCGCGTCTGCCGATATAGAAGCACAACGCGTAGCCTTCTCCGCTTTGAGCAATGACTTGTATAAGGCCATCAAGGCGTTCGGATTGAGCGGCGAAACGGCTTACTATGACTATTGCCCCATGGCCTTCAACAACAAGGGCGGATATTGGTTGTCGAAAGAAGACAAGATTCAGAACCCGTATTTCGGGGATGAGATGCTGACATGCGGGTCGGTGGAGGAGAAACTGCAGTAGAATTGACAATTCATCATTAGGTGCTATGGTCAAGTTAGGGATTTGGTGCCCATCGCTGTGAGTAGGAAACAGGAAAGTTGAATGGCAGCCAGAACGAAATGGATTTCTTTTGGCTGACACTCACACTATCCTATCCCTGCCACACTCCCCACTTCAGGCTGCGGTCACGAAATCAATTTCTTTTGATTACTTCTCAAAAGTAGAAATATATACTATATTCACCGGCACGATCCCGCTTTATGAAGAACTATATCGGTGAGTTTGAGGAGCTTGTTTTGCTTACCATAGCCAGCCTGGAAGACGATGCTTATGGTGTGAGCATTAAGGAGTCCATTGAAGAACGGGCTTCGCGGACCATTAGCATAGGTGCCCTGCATTCGACGATTACGCGACTTGAGGAGAAGGGCATGATTAAGTCGTGGATGGGTTCGCCCACAGCTGAGCGAGGCGGCCGACGTAAGCGACACTTTCAACTTACCCATGCAGGGAAGGTTGCCGTTCACGAAATAAAGAACCTTCGTGATGAACTGTGGAAAATATCAAAACATTCACTCGCCCTGGAGAAATGAAAACGAACAATCCCCATAACCCTCCGCGGTTTGCTACCAAAGTATTGCGTTGGTTCAGTGGTACCGCCATGATCGAAGATCTTGAGGGCGATCTGCTGGAATTGTACGGCAAGGACAGGATGCGCTTTGGTCGATGGCGTGCATCGCTCACGTACTGGATGCGTGTGATCTCCGTTATCGCCTCCTATGCCCTTCGAAGAAGGAAGCGCGCTTTTATACGAACAGGGGGATCGCTCCCACTGCTCCATCCTTCCATGCTGGCATTCTACTTCAAGAGTGCATTTCGCTTCATTTCGAAGACACCGGTTTACAGCCTCATTAATGTGTTGGGATTGACCTTGGGCGTTTGCGCCTGCCTGGCGATATTCCTCATTGCCAGGCATGAATTTACTTTCGACAGGTTCCACCCGGACGACAAAAGGATTTACCGAATCGTGGCCGATGCAGATGGACCCGACGGCCATTGGCAAGGTTCTACCATACCTGCCGCACTGCCCCGTGCGCTTAGAGAAAGCGTTGCAGGACTTGAAAGCGTTACCTGCATCAGTCGCTATGGTCCGAGTGTCAGCATTATGCAGTCTGGCGGAAACCTAAAAAAACTTCCACGGGGCAGTGTCAGTGCCGCCCTCGTAGAAGCGCCGTATTTCGATATCCTGCAGCGCGAATGGCTGGCCGGTTCATCCAAGTCGATGCATGAGCCATTCAAGGTAGTGCTGACCGAGAGTCGGGCTAAAACCTATTTTGAATCAAAGTCTCCTGCAGAAGTGGTCGGCGCAATACTGAATTATGATGATTCATTGCAGGTAACGGTCGTTGGGGTCGTCAAAGATTGGGAGGAGAATACCGACTTCCCTTTTACCGACCTCATTTCTTATGCAACAGCGAGCCACTCCTTCCTGAAAAGCACGGTGATGCCCGAAGAATGGGGACAATATCTCGATTCATTTCAGGCGTTGGTGAAACTCAATCCGGGTGTGTCAATCGACACAACAGAAAGAATATTCTCCACCACGCTGGCAACCCATACGCGCAAGGATCCGCCTTCGCCGGTTACAGTAGCCGTGAAGTTGCAGGCCTTGCCTGACGTTCATTTTAATAAACGCGGTGAAGAAATGCCGGCCGGCGAAAGGCAAATCTATTTACTGGCGGCGCTTGCCGCATTCATATTAATCATTGCTTCGTTCAATTTCATCAATCTCTCCACGGCACTGTCGACGAGAAGAGGCAAGGAAATCGGAATTCGAAAAACCATTGGTGCCGCCAGAAGCACGGTGGCGATGCAGTTCCTTACCGAAACGTTCCTGCTTACCACGTTCTCGGTCGTCCTCGCCTGCCTGTTGATACAACCCATCTTCCGGTTGTTCAGCGGTTTTATCCCTGCAGGTGTATCCTTAGCGCTATTCACGCTCAGAACGATGGTGTTCCTTGCTATACTCATAGTCACCACCTCGCTGATCGCCGGTTATTATCCGTCGCGCGTGCTGTCATCGTATTCGCCCGCAATCGTTCTTAGAAAGTTCCTTGGGCCCCACGGTAGTCGTTCGCATCTGCTGAGAAAGAGCATGATCGTAGTTCAATTCGCGTTCTCCCTTTTCTTTATAGCCGGTGTTATTGTCATGAAAAGCCAGCTTCAGTTCATCAGCGAGCAAGATCGCGGTTTCAGAACGGAGGGTGTGAGAATTTTCTGGACAAATTTCGATGACTTCTCCAACCGCCCGCGGCTTTTGCTGGAGCGCATCCGGCAGATTCCGGGTGTCGAGCAGGCCAGCCTGCACGGTGGATCGCCTATGGGATTTGCCACCTTTATGAGTCACGTATCGCTTTCGGGAAATTCCGCAAAAGACGTGGATGCTATTTTTAAATCCGGTGATGCCGAGTACATTCCGCTATATGGTATCAGGATCCTTGCGGGAAGGAACTTTGTAGAGAGCGACAGCCTTCGCGAGTTCGTCGTCACCGAAAGCTTTGCCCGTGCGTTGGGCTTTACAAAGCATGAAGAGTCCGTGGGCCACTCTCTGAATTTCAGAGGAAAAGACTATCCTATTGTAGGAGTGGCCGCGGACTTCCACCAGCATTCCTTCCATATCGCTATCGCGCCAGTGGCGATCGGCAACATGCGCGACCTACAGCATGCAGTAGCCCTACGGTTAGACGCAGCCCACCAGGGGGGCGCTTCCGGAACCGTATTGGCGGCGGTGGAGACAGTCTTCAAACAATTCTATCCTGACGATGTCTTCCAATCGCACCTGGTCGAAGAAGAAATCGGCTGGATGCATCAGGATGATTCAAAAACTGTCACACTGGTCAACGCGGCCATGCTTGTAACGGTGTTCATATCCGCACTAGGCGTATTCGGTCTCGTCATGTTCACGTCAGAAATGAAGATCAAGGAGATTGCCGTGCGCAAAGTCCTGGGCGCAACGGTCGCGAACATCGCCACGCTGCTCGGACGGGAGTTTGTGCTCCTGCTGGTGGTTGCTACAACGTTGGCTTTCCCGCTCGCCTGGTATAGCATGGATCGGTGGCTCTCCACTTTCGCATACCGGATCGACATGACGCCAGGAATGTATTTGATTGCCGCAGTAGCGGCCTTGTTGGTTGGAATACTAACCGTGTCCTATCATACCGTAAAGGCAGCATCCACCAACCCGGCCCGTAGTCTTCGGTCGGAGTAGTTGCTTTACTCCTTCACAAGGTATTTTTCCCAATATCCAACCGATGGCTCGACCTGCTGTACGATGTCGATGTAAAGTCCGTTGGGGTCCGTAAGTCCGAAACGCAACTGCCCCCACTCCTCGCGCTTGAGCGGGTAACTGATCGGCGCAGCTTTACGCTTCAACCGCTCATAAACGGCCGCGGCATCGTCTACCTGAAGGGTAAGGAAGCTGCCGCGTTTGTTAAACGTTCCATACGCCGGAGGCGTGGAAGGATGGTTCACGTCAATGAGAGCGAACGTCACCGGCTGCTCTCCCTGTGATTGCATATAGACAAACCACGTGGCCTCAAAGACCACGTTGAAGTCCAGCCAGCGCGTATAGAAATCCCGGCTGGCGGCAAGATTATCCGTGATGTATACACTGTATGCGTCGGTATACTGAATCGGCTGGCTGTTGGCGGCTGTTTTCATAATTGTGAGGATTAGGATGATCATTAGTGTGCGCATGTTGTCCCTTTTTTTGACGAAGTAATACTGGCCCAGTGACAACCCTGTGTCAGCAGTGGTGGAAATTCTTAGGGTGCCGTCAAAATATTTTGTCCGTGACCGCCTTGTCTGGGCCACGTGTCGCCCATCACCCATCAATCGGCCTGGGTCATTCACATAGCCAGAACCGCCGGATATCAATCAGAATTGCAGGGCTTTTCTGACCGCCTAGTTTTGAACCTGTGAACGTCCAATAATCCGAAGAAACACTCGCTATGAACCAAGTATCTATCCTGTTTGCCCTGACCCTCGCCATTGCGATTTCCAGCAACGTGCGTTCACAACCGTCGTCATATCCCTTCATTGAAGAGTATCACGTCGCTTTCGAAAAGGCGCTGACACAGCCTGAGTCCTCACTGCTGTCGCCTTACCACGCCACCGCCATACGACTGATGCCCCCCTTCCAAAAAACGGTAAAAGGTTCAAAAAATGTTGCGGCCTATTACCGCGCCCTGTCGAATCGCTTTACCGTATTGAAGGCGGGTCTGAAGGCAATCAACGTATATGCCATCGACACATTGGTGGTAGAGTTGGGGAGCGTTGAACTGACGATGAGACCAAAGGCAGCGGGAGGTCCTCA
>DATHKA010000531.1:0-9567 GCA_035489615.1 Chryseolinea sp. | reverse complement strand
GAATACGAAACGGGCAGTTAGTTTTTTGGAAAGTTCGGCTTGTATGTTGGAACGCAATGTATAACGCTTAAAGCCGCTGTTATTAATGATACCGTCCTGATCAAGGGCGTTCCCCGATATGAGATATCTTATCTTTTCACTTCCGCCGGATATCGCCAGTTGATATTCCATCCCTGGCGCAGTTCTGAAAATTTCATCCTGCCAGTCCGTTCCACCGTTAGCGTCGTATTGATCTACCTGTTCTTGTGTGAATTTGGGTGTCCCACCACTTGCGAGTGCGCGTTCATTTGAAATTTGCGCGAAATCTCCGGCGCTAAGTGTATTCCATTTATCCAGGACCTGCGATGAATAAAACCTGGCGCCCAGGTCAAGTTTCATCTCACCGCGCTTTCCAGATTTTGTTGTGACAATGATGACGCCATTTGCACCTCTGCTTCCGTAGATGGCTGTAGCCGACGCGTCTTTAAGGACTTCGATCGACTCTACATCATTGGGATTGATGATGTTGAAGTCTCCACCCACGAATCCATCGATAACGTATAGGGGATCATTATCGCCACTAAGCGAGTTTGCACCCCGTACGCGAATTCTCACGTCGCCACCCGGTGCTCCACCTGAGTTAGTGACCTGAACACCTGTTGCCCGGCCCTGAAGAACCTGGTCCAGGCGCGTGACAGGTTGCTCCTTAAAGTCTCTTTCATTCACGGAGCTGATAGAACTCGTGACGTCAGCCTTCTTTTGCGTTCCGTAGCCGATCACCACTACCTCGCCCAGCGACGCTACGTCTGGCTGCAGGGCAACATCTATCACCGTCCGGTTGTCTATAACCTCTTCAACAGTTTGATAACCAATAAAGGAAATCACCAGCGTTCCCCCGCCATCAGGAATGTTCAATACATACTTCCCTTGCGCGTCTGTGACGGTTCCGGTTGTTGTACCCTTCAACACAATGCTTGCTCCGGGCAATGGTTCGGAAGATTCGTTCTTAACAGTACCATTTATAGTTACTGCATAGTATTTAAAGGTTGAATGCACAGAACCATAGTCCGGCATATTTTCAACATCTGATTGAACGTCTTCATTGCGCGATTTCGCCCTCTTTACAGCGTCCCCTTCCGGAAGATAAATGAGATATGACCTTTCGCTGTATTTTTTGTACTGCAGTCCGAATTGTGGCAGCACGGCGTTGAGGACTTGCTGAATTGACGATGTCTGGATATCGGACTTGGAAACTCTTAGGGATTTATCCTTAAGTAAGTTCTTCCGGTAGTCAAATATCACATCATGGACTCTTTCCAGTTCTTTAATAACTTCAAGCAACGAATAATCATTTAATACCTGAGTGGTTGTCGTTCTCTTGTTTGACGCCAGTACCACTTCAGGAACCTGAGCGATAAGGGGCCCACCCACGCATAGCATTACCATTAAGGCAATTGATTTACCTTGTCGTAATCGTTTATTCATAGGAAAATTGTTAAGTATTTATCGTGTTTATCAGATTACCTTGAGTTTGAAGTCGGATGCTAGCGAACCACATAGACACCATTTTCGTGTGTAACATCAGCGTTGTACAACTTCTTGATTTTGTCCAGAAACAGCAGGACTGAATCGGTAGGGACAGAACCGGTGAAGGGATCGGCGTTCCAGGCTTTATTTTCAAAAACTATATTGACACCGTAGCGCTCTCTCAGTATTTCAGCAATTTCACCGAGTGATTCATCTTCAAAAATCAAGACGCGATTTCTCCAGGAAACTTTTTCGCGCACTTTGATGACTGTCGAAACAAATTTCGTATCCAAAGCAGAGTGAGACACCATCTCCCTGGGCTTCATTGTATAACTGTCATGCCCGTCGTCCAGCCTTACACGGCCCTCCTCAAGAATCACTTCAGTGCCTTGTTTCCGGGTATTAACGTTAAACTTAGTACCCAGCACAGTAATTGATAAATCGCCGGCTGTATAGACCGTAAACTCCGAGTTCTGTCGCGTATGCAGCACACTGAAATATGCCTCGCCCGTTAACCGCAGGGAACGTTTGCCCTGCTCATCCCAGTTCTTGGCATAACTGATTGAAGAATTTCCGTGTAGCAGCACGGTCGAATTATCGGGAAGCAATACTTCTCTGATTTCACCGAAGTCCGTCTGAATGACAATTTCTCCCGAAAATGGATTACTGAGCGTGAACCATATCAACACCAGCAGCGAAGCGGCGATCCCCGCAAGGGGCAGCCGATTTCTCTGCACCATTGATATGACATGGCCAATGGGTTTCCTTTCATTTTCAGACTTTAGTATGCCTTCACGTATTGCCACCCACATTTCCTCCCTCACCGTTTGCTGTTCTTCTTCAGACATGTACTGCATGATTTCGGTGCGGAGGGAAATGTCTTGCCACCAAGCCAGCAGTTGTTGACGTTCGGTCGCCGAACATCGGCCCCTGGATAACTTTTGTATTAAGATTTTTGCCTGATCGAGTTCCACTTCCTTTTCTGGAGTTTGTACATAGTAAGCTGAGCGGGAAAAATCCCTAAACGATAATGAAAATATTTACAAACGATTTTCTAATGCCTTTCATTCGATTTCGTCAAATAAGTGCTTAATTTACACTTATCATACCCTGCATATTCGGGATCAGACTATGGATCACGTAAACTGCTCTGACCAAGATAATGACCTGTTGCTGCGCTTGCGGCAGGGTGACAATGCAGCATTTACGCTGATCTACAAATCGTATAGCATGAAGCTATATGCAGTTGCTTTTGCCAGCCTGCGTTCTGATGAGACGGCGAGAGAAGTTGTGCAGGAAATTTTTATCAGTCTTTGGATAAACCGACAAAAAATAGTTGTTCATCAATCTGTTCTGGCGTATTTACTCGGCGCCGTTCGGTTCAAAGTTTTTAACATAATAGATAAGGAGTGTGTTCGCAGCCGATACAAAAAGGAATTTCTGCAAACATTAAACCTGGGGGAAAACGTGACAGAGCAGATCGTTAACTATAACGAATTAAAATTGGCTATTGAAAGACAGATTGACTCACTGCCGGAAACGACAAAAAATGTATTCGTTATGAGTCGCTTCCAGGGCATGAATAACAACGAGATAGCAGGCCACATCCATCTCTCATCCAAAGCTGTCGAATATCATCTATCGAAGGCGTTAAAAGTGCTGCGGTTGCATTTGCGCCATATGATATATCTCTTTACTGCCTGGATCAGTACGAACTGAAAAGGGTATCGACGTTTTTTTAACTCGTTTTAGCATTAACTATCTGTCAGGTTGCCGAGACTATCCTATTGCCTGATCACTCTTCTCGCGACACGGAACCGCTTCAGATAATATTCTGCGTACAGGTTTGTCTCTACTACACCTAACGAGCTTGATGAATGGATAAACTTGATGTTGTCTTTCGCCCTTACGTCGGTAACCAATCCCACGTGGGTGATCTCGTCCTTGCGTTTGCCGGTTGCAAAGAATACCAGGTCACCAGGTTCCAGATCGTTCATCTTTCGAATCTCCTTGCCGACTTTGCTTTGCGCTTCCGAGCTGCGCGGCAAACTGACATTAACGACCTTGAACGAATTCAACAACAAGCCTGAACAGTCCATACCCGAGCGGGTTGTGCCGCCATACTTGTAGGGCGTTCCCAAATAAGTACGAGCCGCGGTGATGACCGTCTCAACCTCTGTCGACGGCGTACTGACACTCGCGGCCACATCTTCCGACGTCTTGACTTCCGGTTTCGTTTCCCTCTTGTCCGGCGCGTGCACGGCCGATGGGTTCGTCCTGACACCCGTGCGCCTGGCGGACGGCTTGTTCGACGCGCAGGAGGCCAATAGAAGAGTTGTTCCAGCGCAGACTATGAGGACAGCCTTTTGCTTAATACGGTGTTGAAAAAACAGCATACACCAGGATCAGTTGAAAAAATGTTGCTCCAAATATAAGTTATTCATGGCATTCACAGTAGTAATAACGGACGACACTGGCTGATTGGTATCCCTCGCGGTCAAATCTAACGCAATACTCGACCAAGGGGTCCGTTAGGAATCCTGGAACCGCGGGAAGATTTTTTGATTGTGAATTTTTGATTCGTTATCACCAAAAATTACTGTAGTATCGGAAACGATTACGTCCCGATTTAAGATGCCTCCTCCGAAGCGAATTGTAGTTGTCGGTAGTTCCAATACCGACATGGTCATTAAGACTGAATCATTTCCCAAGCCGGGCGAAACATTACTGGGTGGGGAGTTCTTCCTGTTTCCCGGAGGCAAAGGTGCCAATCAGGCAGTCGCTGCCGCACGCCTGGGAGGGCAAGTGACTTTCGTCGCCAAAGTAGGGAACGATGTCTTTGGTGAAAAGGCGCGTGAGCAGTTCGCGAAAGAAGGCATAGCGATTGAACATATATACGTCGATCGTGAGCGGCCTTCCGGCGTTGCCTTGATCACCGTCGATGGAAAAGGCGAGAACACGATTGTCGTCGCGCAAGGGTCGAATGGTACCTTATCAGAGGAAGATGTTTCTCAGGCGGCGCACCTTTTCGACGGACAGGCGATCGTACTGATGCAATTGGAAATTCCCCTGAACACCGTTATTCATGCCGCGCGCCTTGCCAGAAAGCAGGGTGCCGCCGTTATCCTCAACCCGGCACCAGCCCGGGCGTTGCCTGACGAATTACTGGCGCAGATAACGGTGATTACACCGAATGGTACGGAAGCTGAAACGTTAACCGGCATCAAGGTCACCGACTCGCCCTCGGCATCCGCGGCATCACAATGGTTCCGCAATAAGGGGATCCACACGGTAATTATTACGCTGGGTAAAGACGGAGCATTTGTGTTCGACGATGCTGGCCCCCGGCTGATCGAATCGCCGAAAGTCACGGCCATTGACTCGACCGCCGCCGGTGATGTGTTCAATGGAGCATTAGCAGTAGCATTGTCGGAAGGCAGCGCGATGAATGATGCGGTTTCACTTGCCAACCGTGCAGCCGCTCTATCGGTAACGCGCATGGGCGCTCAATCGTCAGCTCCTCATCGCCACGAATTAACTTGAGCATAGCATGATTTTTTCTGATATAGGCCTTAAATACGTGAGCAACATAACCAAAACCATCCATGGTTGATCTTTTGAACATAAGTCGGTGGCTTGTCAACGGCCTGCTTATACGCAGAATGGCTAGCGCTGTTCTTATCACCGCGTTGTGCGGCCTTTCCCTCCTTTCTTTTTCCCAGAATCCACCCGCGGGAATGGTGACGCTTAGCAAGGACGTACTGAAAGACAAGATCAAGGGGGGATGGGCAGGACAAACGATCGGTGTGACCTTTGGCGGCCCCACAGAATTCCGCTTCTGCGGGACGATGATTCAGGAATACGTTCCCATATTATGGTATGACGGGTACCTGAAGCACACCATGGAAAATAACGCTGGCCTGTACGATGATGTCTACATGGATCTCACTTTCGTGGATGTGTTTGAAAAGCACGGTCTGGACGCGCCTATCGCTGAATTTGCAAAGGCCTATGCCAACGCAGGGTACATGCTTTGGCATGCCAACCAGGCAGGACGTTATAATATATTGCACGGGATTACAGCACCCCAGTGGGACACTGGCTGAACAATCCCCACGCCGATTGCATCGACTACCAGATTGAATCTGACTTCGCGGGCCTGATGTCGCCAGGCATGCCGAATACGGCATCGGAGATCAGCGACAAGATCGGTCACATCATGAACTATGGCGACGGATGGTATGGCGGGGTCTATGTGGGGGCGATGTACACCCTGGCGTTTACCTCAACCGACATTCCATTTATCGTTAAGGAAGCGCTGAAGACCATACCCGAACAAAGCAGATTTCACCAGGTGATCAGCGACGTGATCCGGTGGCACGCGCAATATCCCAACGACTGGAAGCAGACCTGGTTCGAGATTGAAAAAAAATGGAGTGAGGACATTGGCTGTCCCGATGGTGTATTTGTCCCATTCAATATAGATGCCACGGTAAATGCTGCGTACGTGGTGCTCGGGCTGCTCTACGGCAACGGTGACTTTACACGCACGATGGACATCAGCACCCGCGCAGGACAGGATTCTGATTGCAATCCATCCAGCGCCGGCGGCGTACTGGGTGCCGTGCTGGGGTATGATAAAATTCCCGCTTATTGGAAGCAGGGGTTAAAAGAAGCAGAACCGATAGATTTCAAGTACACAACAATGTCGTTGAACGAAGTCTATGAAATAGGATACAAACATGCCCTGATGGTAATCGCTAAAAATGGCGGAAAGACAGACGGCAACACGATTGCGATACGTACGCAATCGCCCAAGCCGGTGCGAATGGAGCAATCGTTCGAAGGTCATCATCCCGTAGCCAAGAAGAATATAGGAAAAACACTCAGCCAGGAATTCTCTTTCGAATTCGAGGGGATCGGCTTTGTTGTGCTGGGAGAGTCCGCACGATGGGATTCCAAATCCACGTATGCAGGGAAGATGGAGGTGTATGTCGATGACAAGCTGGCCGAAACCGTTGACCTGCCCGCCAGCTACACGACTCGACGCTATGAACTGTGCTGGAAATATCAGCTGCCCAAAGGGAAGCACCAGGTGAGACTCAAACTACTCAACCCTGATGAAAGCCAGCCCGTCAAGATGCATTCCTACATTGTGTACGCCGATGCACCGTTGTCGACCAATACGGCCAAGCCTAAATGAAATCATAAACGGATCAAGATGTTTACCATACAGAGTTATCCCGTCGCCATTCTCTTTTGCTTCGTTACCATGATCTGTTGGGGCTCCTGGGCCAACACGCAGAAACTCGCGGAAAAATCGTGGCGCTTTGAGCTCTTCTACTGGGATTACGTTTTGGGCATCCTGCTGATGTCGCTATTCTTTGCATTCACGCTCGGAAGCATGGGATCAGCCGGACGAAGCTTTCTGGAAGATCTGCAGCAATCGGACACTGCCAGCCTTCGTTCTGCGTTTATCGGCGGCGTTGTGTTCAACCTCGCCAACATACTTCTCATCGCTGCAATTTCAATTGCCGGCATGTCGGTGGCCTTTCCCGTGGGCATCGGCATAGCCCTCATTTGGGGCGTGCTGGATAACTACCTGAAAATTCCCACCGGCGATGCTACATTGATCTTCCTGGGTGTTGGGCTCATTGCTATCGGCATCATCGTTAACGCCATTGCGTATCGACGATTGACCCATTCCACTGCTGGTAAATCGTCAGGCGTGTCGACCAAGGGACTCGTGCTATCAATTGTCGCAGGAATGCTCATGGCGCAATTCTATGGGTTCGTGGTAAACAGCATGGCGGTGAACTTCGCACATCCAGAAGCCGGGAGGATCACACCTTACACCGCTATCGTGCTCTTTGCCACGGGAATTTTTGTCAGCAACTTTGTATTTAATACGGTGCTCATGCGCATGCCGGTTCAGGGCGCTCCGGTCAGTTACCGAGACTACTTCTCCGGAGATTCCAAAAGTCACGTAATGGGTGTGCTGGGCGGCGTTATCTGGTGCATTGGCATGGCGTTCAGCATCATCGCTTCCGACAGTGCCGGACCTGCCGTATCTTACGGACTCGGACAGGGCGCCGTTCTTGTTGCCGCTGTTTGGGGCGTGTTTATCTGGAAAGAATTCAAGGCAGCACCGCCCGGGACAAACGCGTTGTTGTATGTAATGTTTGCTTGCTTTGTGATGGGCCTGGGATTGCTGATCTATTCGAAGATGACACCTGCAGAAGGAACCTAGCCCGGCGTGACGCAGTCGGACGTTGAGTTGGACGTCGACACCATCCCCACTTCTCGGCGATGCAGACAAAAACGACATTCGCATCCTACATTTGTAATGATTTATACAAACTGAACCCCACATGAAATTTTATACAACCGTGGTACTGGCCACCATCTCATCCACCATCATTTTGGGCTGCAAGGCGCCGGAAAATAAAGAGGCAATGTTGCCCGCAACGACAGCAGCAGATAACCGGCTCCCGGTGATTCTTGACACCGATGCGAACAACGAGCTGGATGACCAACACGCCATGGCTTACCTTTTTTACAACCAGGATACTTTTGACATTAAAGGCGTCACCGTGAACACCACCATGGGGGGTGGAAACATTGACGCTCAGTATGCCGAAGCGGAGCGCATTATGAAACTTTGTGCGATTGATTCCATACCCTTATTGAAGGGCGCCGACAAATCGTTTGCTGCGATTGCCCCCACCCTCAGCTCACCTACCTTTGATGGTCACGACGCGGTTGATTTCATAATTAAATCCGCACGGGAAAATACGCGGGGCAAACTCGTCGTCATTGCGGTCGGCAAGCTTTCGAATGTCGCGCTCGCGCTGAAGAAGGACACGACCCTGGCCGATAAGATCAAGTTGGTGTGGCTTGGCTCTAACTATCCTGATCCTGGTGAGTACAACCTGGAGAGTGACACAACCCCGATAAACTACGTGTTAAATACGCGTATAGAAATGGAAATCGTTACCGTCCGATGGGGCAAACCGTCGGGTACCGCGGCCGTTACGCTGTCAAAACCAGATGCCTTGAAAAGGTTGCCGGGACTGGGTCCGAAAAATGTTGGCCCGATTACCGGGCGACACGGCGGAGAATTTACCAATCTCGGTGACTACCTTGCCAACCTGTTCGAGCACATCCCTTACGATCAGGGATCAAATGCGCGGGCACTTTTCGACATGGCTGCGGTGTCAATCGTAAAAAATCCCTCCTGGGCACAGCAGGTGACCGTACCGGCTCCCAGGCTTATCAACGGTAAATGGGTGGATCGTCCGGCGAACCCACGAACAGTTAAGATCTGGGAGAATTTCAATCGCGACGCCATCATCGATGATTTTTTCAAGTCGCTGGGATCCGAGACACCAAAATAAACGGCAGTTCGCGGAGCAAAAATTAGTACAGGATTTACAATTTAATGTTGTTTCATCCGCATGATTAGATTAACCCTGCCGGTACTGCTGGTCCTTGTCTGTTTAAACTTGCCGGCACAAAACTGTGGCAACGGCATACTCGATCCACGAGTCGCTGCTGTCCTGCATGACTCAATTAAGGACCTTCAGCCGAAGCTGAGTCGGCTATCCATCGAGGTGCGACGGAAGGTCAACCCGGGAGAAGACAAGTCTTTTCCGGCGGGTGACGTCCAGATCACTATCATACCCGGTGATAGCATACCCGTTTATATCTTCAATGCCAATCACGGCAAGAATCTTCCCGCAGTCCTCTATTTCCATTCCGGGGCATTTGTATTTCCCTTTCTTCCCTTCATGAAGCAAGAGTGCTGGCGCATGTCGAAGGAGCTCAACGCCATCGTATTTGCCGTCGACTATCGAACGGCACCCCAACACAAATTTCCGGCCGCGGTGAACGACGCCTATCGTTCGTTCGAATGGTTGCTTAGCCACGGCAGCGCCTGGGATGCCGACATCAATAAACTCGTGATATCCGGGATAAGCGCCGGCGCAAACCTGTCGGCTGTTGTTTGCCAGAAGGCGAAGAAGACAGGACTGGCCAACAAGATCAAATTGCAGGTATTGA
>DATHKA010000530.1:0-19716 GCA_035489615.1 Chryseolinea sp. | reverse complement strand
TCGATAACCACCTGATCGGGGACCAGATTTCCCTTTGTCATATAGTCCTGTGCCAGCTTTCCCAGAGGTGTACCCTCTTTGAGGTGTTTCCTGAACAGATCACCTGTCGAAATATGAAGGAGTGTGTACTTGTCAATGAGTTTGGCGCTTTGCGTGCCCTTGCCTGCACCCGGCGGGCCGAAGAGGATGATATTAATCATGCATTAGGAGTTGAAAATATTTATGTAGCAGTTTGCTTGTTGGGACAACGCATGCGTTGTCCGTCCAATAAGCCTGTTGGGAGAACGCATGCGCAGTCCGTGCAAATTTAGCCGACGAAGATAATGAATGCATTCAAAATTTATAATTCAGCTTTTTCAGAATTTGCGCTTCTCACTCGATAGATGTCTGTTAAATGACGGCCATGGCCGTCATAGTCCAGGCCGTATCCAAGTACGAAGTCATCTTCAATTTCAAATCCGACGTATTTGACCTCGATCTTTTTTTCTCTGGCTGGCGGCTTGCGCAAGAGGGCAATCACTTCGACTGACCGGGTCCCCAGTTCCTTCAATTCGTTCACGATCTTTTGCAACGTGAGACCCGTGTCTACGATGTCTTCTACAATAATGACATCCTGGTTGAATAAGCTGAGTTCAAGACCAATCAAAGTTTTGAGCTGGCCGGTGCTAGCCGCGCCTGAATACGATGATACCTTCACAAATGAGATCTTGTTGGGTACCTCGATGTGTTTCATCAGGTCAGCAGCGAACATGAAGGAGCCATTCAGGATGGGTAAAAAGACGGGCGATTTCGATTCGTAATCAGCATTGATCTGCTGCGCGAGAAGTTTTACCTGCGCCTGAACCTTTGACTTCGTGATAAACTTTACAAATTCCAGATCCTTAATCAGCATACGTCCGGTTTCCAAGGGAGTGCAAAATTAACAGAATCCGCGAAAATGCGCGGACGTCTGCGGAAGCTTCCGGGAAACGGGCCCCAGCACAGCCATGCCTTCATGTCTTCGTGAACGTTGCTGCAGGTCTATGCCGAGTTTGCGATAGAACGGAGCGGCAGCACTCCCGTCAGGAACAACAGGACGATAACCAATACACCATGCATAGGGTCAGTATATCTAGTACGCGTCACCGGTGGCAAAGTCATTTTTCCGATACATCCACTGTCCTTGGGTGAAATCGGGAAATTCTATCGTTTCTCCGCCTAATCGGATCGACGATTCCGACAAAGGAGTGATGGCGCTCCACGTTACCGCGTCGTACACGTCTTGAGGCGTGTTGGTCTTGCGCTTAACCGCTTCCACAAATGCGTTGAGAACGAACCAGTCCATCCCGCCGTGACCGGCACCGGCAGCGTCATTCCCGTATCTTTTCCAAAGTGGATGGTCGTACTTGTCGAGCCACTCCTTTGCATCGTCCCACTCGTGTGCCTCTTTGCTTTTGCCTTCGATGTAGATTGATTTGTTCACATCCATCCAGATGCCGGACGTTCCCTGCACGCGGAATCCGAGTGAATAGGGCCGTGGTAAATTCGTGTCATGCTGCAGCAGGATGGTTTCGCCGCGGGCGCATTTGATCATCGTCGTTACCACGTCGCCGAGCTTGAAATTCACTTTCGCATTCGGATGATTCTCGCCTCCTCCTTTTACGACGTATTCATGCAAACCTCTGGCTTTGGTCGAATAGGATACAAGTTCGGTAAAGCGATTGCCCCTATTGATGTCAGACATCATGGCAACGGGACCGATACCGTGCGTGGGGTAGAGATCGCCATCTCTTGTTACCGAGTGAAGTGTGCGCCACTGCGCTTCTGAGAATGCTTTTTCACCAAACTCAACGCCACCGCCCTGGGACTGCTTGCCGTCGTTGAATTTCACCGCTCGTAAATCGTGTTGATACCCGCCCTGCAAATGGATGAGTTCGCCGAAAATATTCTGACGCACCATATTCAATACGGCCATCACGTCGCGACGATAGCACACATTTTCCAACATCATCAGCGGCATACCGGTCTCTTCCGAGGTGTGGACGAGTTGCCAACACTCTTCCACAGTCATACCTGTAATCACTTCACAACCGACGTATTTCTTTGCCTTCATGGCGTCCAGACACATTACCGTGTGCCACTCCCATGGAGTGGCGATCACTACCGCGTCGATGTTCTTATTCTCCAGCAATTTCTTGTAACCATGGTTACCATCCATGATGACCTGAGGCATAGGCTTGCCTGTTTTTTTTATCAGCTCTTTGCTCATGTCAATCATCCGTTGCTGCACATCGCATATCGCAACTACTTCCACGTCGCTGCGTCTTAGGGCAAGATCGAGATGACCCTGACCGCGCAATCCCACCCCGATGAAACCTAATCGAACTTTCGTTTCCGCATCAGGTGACGCGAACAGGTTTTCAGTGGAAACAAGTGTCAGGCCAGCACTTGCGATCGCGGTTGTCCTGATAAAATCTCTTCTGGTGGTTTTCATGTCTGTGTGCTAATGGTAAATGCTTGAATGATCTGAATCTGTAATAGAATAAGTAATGATGATATAGCGCGATAACTAATCAAGGATCCGACTCAAGTTGGTGAAAGTTGGAGGCTTCAGAAAACCGTTTTATCTAAAGATCTCTCATCAGCCACCCGTAGAGGTCAATCATGGCCGTTATATCGCGTTTGTGCACGCGCTCATGCGGTGTGTGTGCGTGTGCTTCAGGGGCACCGACGAAACACCAATCGAAAGGATAGGGAGCTGTTTGCAGTTCGCGACCATCGCTCGAGCCAGCGCCCTCCACTTCAAGCTGAAAACCGACGTTTCGCTTGTGGGCAATTTCAATGATGCGATCGACATATCGCTTCCGGGGAATATTTCTATCGCGCATCGAAATAGCGACACCTTTTCCCGGCAAGACACCCTCTGTTACCCAGGTGATGTCAGAAACTAACGCCTGGGTGATGTTCCATTTCTCGACAATAAATCGCGCCAGGTAGGGTACCGACCCACCGCCGTGTTCCTCCCAGGCACTGAATACAATAACACCATCCGTCAACGTCTCAGCGACCTTCAGCGCACAATACACCCCCAGCCGGTTATCCAGGTAGGCAGATTGTACGTAGTCCTTTGTTTCGAGGAAGTTTACCTTATAGGTAAGTCCCGTGCCGCGATCGATCTGCCGTCCAAACTTGTAGAACGCATGATTGTCGCGATCGTATTCCAGTTCACATTCTATCTCACCCAGCGAATCAGACCCTACGAGTTTCGTACCCGCTTCAGCGTCCGGACTGCCAATGGGCAGAAGTTGATTCTGATATCTGACTGTGAAACCAATGCTGTCCAAATGGGCAAAAATCGCAGTTCTTGGTTTGCCGAATTTGAGTATGAGACAATCCTGGAATCCTTCGCCGTGAAATATTTCCGGCTTTTTTTTCCATTTCTTCATCTCCTTTCGGATGTGGCGCAACAAGAAGTCTTTCAGCGGACCTTCATTGCCCGAGGGTGCGTGGATTTCGCAAAGTTGTTGAAGAATTTTCATCGACGATTTCAAAAGCTACAAATTGCCAAAGGCATTCGGTGGCGGATATTGGTTCTTGTTACAACTTTATTCTAAATTTTCGTTAGAAAAAAGCCCCATACATGGTTTTCAATATCAGCGAGGAGAATACAGTAGCCAATCAATTCATTGCGCAGCTTCGCGACCGAAGCATTCAGGCGGATAGAATGAAATTCAGAAAGAACCTCGAGCGGCTCGGACAGATTATGGCATATGAAATATCCAGAAGATTAACGTATCATGCACAAGATGTGGAAACGCCACTGGGAAAGGCGACGATGATGCTTTTGGAGAAAGACCCGGTATTGTTCACCGTACTTCGTGCAGGACTTCCATTCTTTCAGGGATTTCTCGATTACTTCGACAGAGCCGACTGTGGGTTTGTGGGCGCCTATCGGAAAGAAGGAGGAAAGGAAGTTGTCATTCAACTGGATTACGTCGCGTCGCCTGGCGTGACAGACAGAGATGTTATTATTGTCGACCCCATGCTGGCAACCGGCAAGTCTATGGTACAGGCTATCGACGCAATACTGAAGGTGGGCCGGCCGAGACATGTTTACATTGCCAGTCTCGTCGCGGTTCAGGAAGGCATTGCATACATTGATCGTCATGTTTCGATTCCTCATTCGATCTGTACTTGTGCACTAGACCAACGGTTGGATGAACGATTTTATATTATCCCTGGACTTGGTGATGCGGGAGATTTAAGCTTCGGAGAAAAGTTGTAGAGATAAAAATCATGTGGGAAGAGTTGCTGAGGGCGGTGCCCGTCTATTTCTCGTCAATGCTCAAGTTCTTCTTTGGGCCACTGGGTGGCTATGCGGCGGGGCTAACACTACTCACTACAATTCTCACCACAGTGGCAGGTATGATGACCGTTGTAGTGGTTTTCGCTTATTTCGGAACCTTTATACGCGACAAGATAGCGGCCCGCTTTATGCGCAAGCAGCGACGATTTACTCCGAAGAACAGGCGACTGGTTAGAATTTGGAAGCGCTTTGGAATTTTTGGCGTGGCTATTCTGACTCCCGTGTTGTTCACGCCGATCGTTGGCGCAGCCATCGCTGTGAGCTTCGGTGTGCCTCGTCAAACCATGATACTACACATGTTCATCAGTGCTTCTATCTGGGGAGTATTGATCAGCGTTATTGTGTATGTGTTTGGAGATGGGATTGTGGCGCGATACTTTAATTAATTGTCAATTGTTAACTATCCGGCAGAACCTCGATATCATGGATCAGGACTCTTCTCGCAATGGCTTGTCCCGTTTTCGTGGCGGCCAGTCCACCCTGTGCGGTCTCTTTGTACCTTGACTCCATGCTCGCACCTATTTCACCCATGGCTTCAATTACTTCATCGACCGGTATGACGCTGCTTACATCGGCGATAGCGATCTGTGCGGCGCTGTTGGCAATGGCAGCAGCGCTGGCATTCCGGACGACACACGGAACCTCCACCAGGCCTGCCACGGGATCACACACCAGGCCGAGCATGCACTGTACGGTGATGGCGACCGCGTTGAAAATCTGGTCAGTGTTTCCGCCAAGGCAGTGTACTATCGCGGCAGCACCCATCGCGGCTGCCGTGCCGGTTTCTGCCTGACAGCCTCCAACCGCTCCTGCTATGGATGCTTTCTGCTCCATGATCAACGCAGTCCCTGCCGCCAATAACATGGCGTCGATGATGCTGTCATCGTCGATTTGGTGAATCTCCTGTAAGGTGAAAAGTACGCCAGGCATGATGCCACTAGCGCCAGCCGTGGGAGCAGCGACGATGCGACCCATGCAGGAATTCACTTCCTTCGCCGCCAACGCCCTGGCTATCAGTCGTTGAAATTCTCTGGATAGCACGGCCGTCGGATGTCGATAAACCTTCTTTGCACCGTTGTTGATCATGCCAGAACGAGAAATCATTTCTTCGGTGAGTCCGCTGTTGACTGCCGACTTCATTACTTCCCAGGCCGCTTTGAGCCCGCTCAGGGTTTCTTCATGACTACGACCCTTTTGCTCCTGCTCATAGTCCAGCACGACCGTCGTAAGGGTCTGGCTGTGGTCAATGCTGTATTGTTTCCAGCTTTCAAATGAATCAAACAAGAATGCCATATAGTCGAGTGTTTACCTTTGGGTGAGTATTTGTTTACCACGCCGATTTATCGAAGCGCGTCGAATGGTCTTTGCAGAATCGTCAATCTTGACTATTTTGACAACCTGTCTGCCCCTTATGTGCCAATAGAAGTTACAGACGTTTGTGCATAAAACCTACGTCAGACAATATTAACGATTCGATCGATTTACCTCGTGTGACTGTGCTGAGATTACGAAACCCACTCATTATCCTGTTAGCGGCGCTTTGTATGCCCTTTGTTGCGTATTCACAAGCGTCGGATGCAGACGAAGTTCAGCTCATTTTTAATGAAACACTTCGGAACGGGAAGTCATATGAGTGGTTGAAATATCTTACCACGCAAGTGGGACATCGCCTTAGCGGCTCGACCGGTGCTGCGGAGGCCGTGAACTGGGCGAAGGCAGAACTTGACAACATCGCTGACACGGTTTGGCTACAGCCGGTCATGGTGCCACATTGGGTGCGGGGCATCGAGGAGGATGCGTACATCAAAGGCTCAAATAAAAAGAAGAACATACCTGTCAATGTGTGTGCGTTGGGCGGTAGCGTTGGCACGGGCTCAGGAGGAATCACAGCCAAGGTCGTCGAAGTGAAGAGCATCGAGGAGTTGGCGCAGCTGGGATCAAATCGCATCAAAGGCAATATAGTATTCTTCAACCGCCCAATGGACGTCACACTGGTGCGAACGTTCGATGCTTATATGGGTGCGGTCGATCAGCGCGCGATGGGACCATCAGAGGCAGCGCGGCACGGTGCGATCGGAGTAGTGGTTCGTTCCATGGGATTAAATGCGGAGGACAATCCGCACACGGGAGCATTGCGTTATGAATCCGATGCGCCAAAAATTCCGGCAATTGCGATCAGCACCCGGCACGCGGATCTACTTAGCCAGGCGCTAAAAGATGAACCTGCCTTACAGTTTTATTTTGAAACGCATTGCGAGACATTGCCTGACGTTCAATCGTACAACGTAATTGCTGAGTTGAGAGGATCCGAATATCCGGAGGAGATTATCCTGGTAGGCGGACACCTTGACTCATGGGATCTCGGGGATGGCGCACACGACGATGGCGCGGGGTGTGTGCAGTCTATGGAGGTGCTCAGAATTTATAAGGGGCTGGGCATTACGCCTAAACGCACGGTGCGCGTGGTGTTGTTTATGAATGAAGAAAACGGCCTGGCCGGCGGTCGCGAATACGCACTTCAGGCTGAGCAAAAAGGAGAATATCATATGGCTGCCATCGAGGCCGACGAAGGTGGGTTTACACCCCGCGGCTTTTCGATGACCGCAAGCCAGGAATTCCGCAACCAAGTGATGAGCTGGAAGCCTGTACTTGAGCCCTACGGTCTCTACGATTTTTCGCATGAAGGTGGTGGGGCCGACATCGGCCCGCTCTCTAAGTTTAATATACCCCTCATTGGTTACATGCCCGATTCACAACGCTATTTCGATTATCACCACACGAAGGAAGATACCTTCGATAAAGTCAGCAAACGGGAACTTGATATGGGAGCCGGTTGCATGGCGGCCTTAATCGCCCTAATCGACAAATACGGAACTCAGTAATCCGGCCAGCCCGCAGCGGGCACCTGACCTCTATTCGACTGATAAACGAGTTTGGAAAATGTGCCGCTATTGATACGTCATAACGTCGAGGACAATCTTCCAATTTTTTCCATCCTCTTTTTTCCAAACGCGCAAGTACGCGGCCTGCTTTGATTCCTGTCGCCCTTCTACGAAAGCGATGGCATCAGCGGTGCCGTAAACGTATCCGAGGTCGCCCGACGCGGCGATACCTCCGTCGAGCAGGACCTGGTTCGAATACAGGCTCTTTCTCTTCAGAAATTGAAGCTTATCAGCGACCGTGACGATAGGTGACTCGCCTTGACGGGAGTAGCGGATTTCTTTTGAAGCCACGCCGGTATAAGCGGTCATCCCAACTTCCCTCACGGCAGCAAGAAATTTTTTTTCCTGGTTCATCAGCGACACCGTTGCCTCCAGCGCAGGAACTTTAACCGTCGGTGACTTTAACGGATTGGAAGTCGTGTGACGGGATTCCACCGTTGACAGTGAATCGTGCGCAATACCAACATCGAGCATATTTTTCCAGCTTCCGTCCGGCTGCTTTTTCCAGATCGAGTGAAAGTGACCCCAGGCAACGGCTACACTATCCGCGCGAGTCGCATAGTACCTCCAGGGTCCTGTGTCGTAACCCAGATCGCCAGCTGCCGAGATATCGCCAAATGTAACTTCCCAGGAAAGCAGCGACGCGTTCGGTTGCTGCTTCCGGAGTCGACCTTTTCCAGTAACCGGACCGTTGGCGTCGACCGTGACCGCATCGTCGTGCAGAAAGTGCAGAAATGCATCTCGGGTATTCTTGTCTTTGGCCATCCTGGCAAACGCCTCCTCGGCGGCGACCATCGCGTTCAGGTCCTGGTTGGCGAATTGTGCGTCAGCAGCAGGACAGAATCCCGCCACTATCAGCGCTAAGAGTGCATTTTTCAGATTCATTCGACAGGTGAAACGGTAATTTCGCACATAGGTTCCTATTCCTGCCGCGCGCTCCTGAGAAAAATGATGGCGGTAACAGAAAATGCCCCGTATCGGAGGAGAAAATGCTTGTCATCCTTCAAGATGACAAGCATTCCAATTTCGTTAAAGCTGTGCGGTGAGTTCCTTGTTCGTATACTCTTCGATGGGCAAACAGCTACAGACCAGGTTACGGTCGCCGTAGGCATTGTCGATCCGACTAACCGCTGGCCAGAATTTGGCGTCTTTCACGAAGGGCAATGGATAGGCCGCCTTTTGACGTGAATATGGCCGGCTCCAGTTGTCGGCAGTCACCACGGCTGCCGTGTGAGGCGCGTTCTTGAGGACGTTGTTCTCACGATCCGACTTACCTTCTTCTACTTCGCGAATTTCCTTCCTGATTTCCACCAGTGCTTCGATGAAGCGATCCAGTTCTTCCTTGGGTTCGCTTTCGGTTGGCTCGATCATCAACGTACCGGCTACTGGAAACGAAACAGTCGGGGCGTGGAAACCATAATCCATCAGGCGCTTGGCAATGTCTTCTACTTCTATTCCCGCTTTCTTGAAATCGCGGCAATCAACGATCATTTCGTGTGCACAGCGTCCGTGAGTTCCGGTATAAAGTATCTTGTAATGGCCCTGGAGGCGCTCTTTGATGTAATTGGCGTTCAGGATAGCCAACATCGTAGCTTTGGTGAGGCCAGATCCGCCCATCATGGAGATGTAGGCAAATGAGATGGTAAGTATGCTCGCGCTCCCCCACGGCGCGGCCGATACTGCATGGATCGCTTTTTCGCCGCCGGTGCTTACAACGGGATGGCCAGGCAAATAAGGCTTTAACTTGTCGTTACAACAGATGGGCCCCATACCAGGGCCACCACCACCATGCGGAATGCAGAAAGTCTTGTGTAAATTGAGGTGACAGACATCGGCGCCGATATTGGCCGGTGACGTGAGTCCTACCTGCGCATTCATGTTCGCACCATCCATGTAAACCAATCCGCCGTGTTCGTGAATCGTCTGGCAAATCTCGACGATCGATTCCTCGAATACCCCATGAGTCGATGGATACGTAACCATCAGGCACGACAATTTATCACTGTATTGAAGCGCTTTCGCCTTCAGATCGGCCACATCGATCTTGCCTTCTTCATCTGATTTTACAACTACCACCTGCATACCTGCCATCACGGCGCTGGCTGGATTGGTACCATGTGCGGAGGCCGGGATCAGGGCAATGTCACGGTGGTGATGGCCGTGGTCTTCGTGGTAGGCACGGATGACCATCAAGCCTGCATACTCACCTTGCGCGCCGCTGTTCGGCTGCAGCGAAACACCGGTAAATCCCGTGATCTCACAGAGGGCTTGCTCCAGCGCGTCAATCATCTCACGATATCCGACGGTCTGCTCTGCCGGTGCGAAGGGATGGATATTGCCCAGCTCAGGCCAGGTTACCGGAATCATTTCGGCCGTGGCGTTCAGTTTCATCGTGCAAGACCCCAAGGATATCATGGAGTGGACCATCGACAGATCCTTATTTTCCAACCTCTTAATGTAACGCAGCATCTCATGTTCCGAATGATGCTTGTTGAACACGGGATGCGTCAGGTACGCTGAGGTACGCGCAAGGCCGCTGCTCCAACGCATTTCCTGACCATTGGTTGATACCAATGCCGGCTTCTGCCCCGATGCCTTGGAGAAAATGTCAAGGATGATGTTCACGTCTTCGACGGTGCAGACTTCGTCCAGCGTAATACCTATGTGATTGTCGTCGAAGTACCTAAAGTTTACTTCTTGTTTGTTCGCCTCGGCGGTAATGGTCGCCTTATTGCGCACTTCAACTTTGAGCGTATCAAAATAATTCCTGTTCACCTGGTTAAGCCCCAGCGCCTTCAGTCCTGCGTCGAGCGAGAGCGCCAGACCGTGAATACGGCCCGCGATCTTTTTTAGCCCTACCGGGCCGTGATATACCGCGTACATTCCCGCCATCACAGAAAGCAGCACTTGAGCCGTGCAAATGTTCGACGTAGCCTTTTCACGACGAATGTGCTGCTCACGAGTTTGTAGCGCCATGCGATAACCGGAGTTTCCTGAAGCGTCAATAGACGCGCCAATGATACGTCCCGGCATTTGCCGCTTGAATTCGTCGCGTGTAGCAAAGAATGCTGCATGAGGTCCGCCGAATCCCATGGGAACACCAAAACGCTGGCTGGAACCCACTACCACGTCGGCACCCATCTCGCCAGGTGACTTCATCAAGAGCAAACTCATAAGATCGGCGCCCATTACCACAAACAGATCACGATTGTGTGCTTCCTTAATGAAGGCAGTATGGTCAGCGATCGCGCCATTGCTGTCTGGATTCTGCAGATACACAGCAAACAGACTCGTATCGGACAGGTCCAGCGAGCTAACGTCGCCCACTACGAGATCAACACCAATAGGTGTTGCGCGCGTGCGCAATACGTCAAGAGTTTGGGGAAAAGTATTACGATCAACAACAAAGCGGTTCGCTGTCTTTCGTTTTCGCGACGCAAACAACAAATGCATGGCCTCAGCTGCCGCGGTGCCTTCATCCAATAGCGAAGCATTGGCAATCTGCATACCTGTCAAATCGATCACCATGGTCTGATAGTTGATGAGCGCCTCCAGTCTGCCTTGTGCAATCTCCGCCTGATAGGGCGTATACGCCGTGTACCATCCTGGATTCTCCAGGATGTTCCTTAAAATAACACCAGGAGTAATGGTATTGTAATAGCCCATGCCCAGATACGAACGGAAAATCCGATTCTTGGAAACCATCGCCTTGAAATCCTGCAGAAATTCATATTCAGATTTAGCCGCCGGAAGTTTGAGCGCCTTTTTTAATCTGATGCTTGAAGGAATAGTTTGATCAATCAGTTCGTCCACAGAATTAGCCTTCACAACTTTCAGCATTTGCGCTATAGCGTCGGCGTCGGGTCCAATGTGCCTGCTTTCGAATTTTTCCGTGTACTGGGAATCTATTTTCATCCTGAAGAATTTGATTTTCAATTAATTACGAAGCCGCAAGGGAGGCGGATTGAATGGAACAAAGGTAATTTATTTCGACTATTTTTTGAATGGACGACCCCCACTTCCAGACAATTAATTGTCCGGAATTTGTATCCAGGCGGTATTGACGGATTCAGTTATCGTTTTCATCTTGCCGCCCTTTCTGTCTTACTGTCCGTTTCTCTATGCGCTGTAACCACGTAGTAATAGTTATTCTTGCCTTTGCCGCGCTGCCTTGTTGTCGTTTGCAGGCGCAGGATACACTCATTACACACTACGGTCAGGAGATATCTGAACAACACCTGCGCGAAAATCTGACGATCCTGGCATCCGACTTCATGGAAGGAAGAGAAACCGGCAAACGGGGACAACGCATGGCAGCGTCCTACATCCGGGCTCATTTTAACGACAACAAATTGCTTGCACCCGTTGCCGGCGATTACCTGCAACCGTTGGAATTGTACCGTCTCAGCGCCGGAGACCATTACGTTCAGGCGGGCAATCTTAAATACGAGAACGCCAGGGACATCTTTTATTTCGGAATGGACGACAGCGGCGGGGAGGTCGCTACTTCGCTCGTATTCGCAGGATATGGCGAAGAGAGCGTTTATCAACAAATCGATGTACGCAACAAGGCCGTTTTGCTGTTGTCAAAGAACTCCTGGGTAGGAGGTACCAAAGAAGTTATACTCGCCCGTGAGCGCGGAGCAAAGATGGTATTCGTATGCAGCGCCGAAACGCAACAGGAGTTTGAACGGACGGTGATGAAGGGCAAGCTAATGTCGGATCGAACTCGTCTCACACTGGAAAAGCCCGATCTGCCTCAGAATCAACGCCCCGGTGTTTTTGCCTTATCATCAAGCGCGGCAGCGGCGCTCATGGCCACGCCGATGGACAAACTCAAGGGAGCAGTCGAAAAGAAATCATTGAAGAAAATCAAGCCGGTGGCGATACGTTACAAAACATCGGTTGAAGTCATTACGGTGCCCACGGAAAATGTTCTTGGTCTGGTCGAAGGTTCAGATAAGAAGGACGAAATCCTATTAGTTACAGCCCACTACGATCACGTCGGGATCATTCAGGGCGGAACCGGGGACGTTATTCATAACGGTGCCGACGATGACGGGTCCGGTACTGTTGCCGTGATGGAGCTTGCCCGGGTTTTTGCCAAGGCACGACGCGAAGGTCATGGTCCGCGGAGAAGCATTTTGTTTATGCTGGTAACGGGTGAAGAAAGCGGGTTGTTGGGTTCCGAGTTTTATGCAGAGCACCCTGTATTTTCGTTGGAGTCCACAGTTGCCGATCTCAATATCGACATGATTGGAAGAAGGGATCCCCAGCATCGGGAGGGAAGTCCTTATGTATATGTGATTGGCGCGGATAAACTTTCGTCGGAGCTCAACGAAATTAGCGAACGCATGAATGCCGCTTACAGCAAACTTACCTTCGACTATACGTACAATGATCCGTCTCACCCCGACCGGTTATATTATCGATCCGATCATTGGAACTTCGCGAAGCGTAATGTTCCTATTATATTCTATTTCGACGGGATTCATGAGGATTATCACAAAGTGACCGACGAGGTTGAAAAGATCGATTTTGGTCTGTTGCGACTGCGGGCTCAAGGCGTGTTCTATACGGCCTGGGAACTGGCGAACAGAGAAAAGAGGTTAACGATCGACAAGACGTCCAACTAGCAATAAGTTTCAGATAAACTCGGCCGCGTTCGGTTTTGCTTTGAGATCGCTGACGAAACGTCGGAATTGTTCTTCCTTATCTTTTTCACATACGATGATGACGTTGCCGAATTCGCCTACGAGGTATCCATTGAGTCCCTGCACGACAATTAATTTATCGGCAGACCCGCGGATAATCGAATTGCGTGTTTCGTAGGTCTGCGCATTGGCGCGGATGGCGTTGTTATTTTCGTCTTTGTCGGAGATTTCATGAATCGACGCCCAGGAACCAAGATCAGACCAGGTGAATGTTCCAAGACACACATATACATTTTGTGCTTTCTCCATAATACCGTAGTCGATCGAGATGCTTTTGCATTGAGGATACGCGCTTAGGATGGCATCTTTCTCTTCGGACGTGTTCAGTTTTGATTTTATCTCGTCGAACACCTCTGACATTTCCGGCAGGTATTTGTGAAAGGCGTCAAGGATCGCCTGCACGCCCCAGATAAAAATCCCCGAGTTCCACACAAAGTCACCGCTTTCCAGGAACTTTTTGGCGAGTGACAGTTCAGGCTTTTCTGTGAAGGTTTTGACTTTTTTGATGAACGGCTTCTCCGTATGATATTGGATATAGCCGTAACCTGTTTCGGGGCGCGTTGGGGGTATCCCAACCGTTATAAGCTTGTCCTGTCCTTTAGCCAGCTCGCTGCTTTTGTTGATGATATCGTGAAACTCTTCTTCCTGCATGATGAGGTGATCAGAAGGCGTTACAACTACTACGGCGTCAGGATTTTTCAGGACAATTTTATAACTGGCGTAGGCGATGCACGCGGCAGTATTCTTCCGCATGGGCTCGGTGAGGACTTGCTCAGTCGTGAGCATGGGCAGTTGTTGCAGCACAAGTTGAGCGTGTTCTTCATGCGTGACCACATAAATGTTCTCAGGAGGACATAGCGGCAGGAAGCGATCGCACGTTGACTGCAGCAGGGTCTTGCCGGTTCCTAACACATCGAGAAATTGCTTGGGCTTTGAATTGCGACTGTAAGGCCAAAAGCGAACACCTACGCCGCCAGCCATCAATACAACGAATAAGTTTTTGTTCATCTAGTTATCAGACAAGAAAGTTTGGTAAAAAACGGAAGTCGCAGAATATTTTGAAAGTGTTTTGTGAGTTTTATATTATTCCCTCCCGCAGAAGATCATGGATATGAATGAATCCGACTACTTTATTGCCATCCACCACCACCAGTTGTGTGATGTCATTCTTTTGCATCAGGTGTAGCGCTTTTACAGCGTACTCATCATGCTGGATGGTTTTGGGCGCTAATGTCATGATGTCAGTCGCCTTGATGTGCGTAATGTTCACCGTATGCTCCAGCATTCGACGAAGGTCGCCATCTGTAATGATACCGAGCAAAGAATTTTTGTCATCGACTACAGCAGCGCACCCGAGCCGCTTCGAAGATATCTCTACTATTACATCACGCAGAGTTGATGAACCGTGTACCATTGGTGTCTCATTCTGCTTGTAAATGTCAGATACTTTCAGATATAGTTGCTTGCCGAGGGATCCTCCGGGATGGTACTCGGCAAAATCGTGACTGGTGAAGTTTCGCAGCTCGAGCAAGCAAACAGCCAGTGCGTCGCCCATGGCCATATGCGCAGTGGTACTGGTTGTTGGTGCCAGGTTGTGTGGACACGCTTCTGATGCAATCGTTGCATTCAAGACGAAATCGGCTTGTTGAGCGAGATAAGAATTTGTATTACTAACCATTGCAACAAGCTTGACCCCGCGCCGTTTCAATAACGGAACGAGTACTTTGATCTCGGCGGTGTTTCCGCTCTTTGAAAGGCAGATAACAATATCTTCCGATTGAATCATGCCAAGATCTCCATGTATCGCGTCAGCAGCGTGCATGAATAGTGCAGGCGTTCCAGTTGAATTGAAGGTCGCGACAATTTTATTGGCTATAATGGCACTTTTGCCAACGCCAGTAACGACAACACGCCCTTTTGCAGAATAAATTTCGTTGACGCAGTTCTCGAAACTATCGTCAATAAAATGAGTAAGATTTTCTATTGCCCGAGCCTCATTTATTAGAACCTCGCGTGCAATGTTTTTGATATTTTTTACTAAATTCAATTCCTTTTCAAGATTAGCTTTGTTAGCTGAACAAAGATACGATTTTAGGTTTATTAAGATTGGAAAATGATGTTGGTTGAAGAGAAAGATGCGCTTAAAGAAAGATTAAAGCAAATATTTGGTTACTCGCAGTTCCGGGGTAATCAGGAAACTATTATCCGTAATTTGCTCGACGGCAAAAATACATTTGTGATCATGCCGACGGGTGCAGGAAAATCACTGTGCTATCAACTTCCGGCAATGGTAAGGGAAGGGCTGGCTATTGTGATATCGCCGCTCATCGCGCTTATGAAGAACCAGGTTGATCAAATGAATGCGTACGGTGTAAACGCGCGCTTCATGAACTCAACACTAAGCAAGGGTGAGATTACGCGCTTAAAAAAGGATTGTATGAACGGCGTAGTAAAGTTGCTTTACGTCGCGCCGGAGTCGCTCAATAAGGAGGAGACAATTGAGTTTCTGAAAAAGGTGAACGTATCGTTCGTCGCAATAGATGAGGCACACTGTATTTCTGAATGGGGACATGATTTCCGACCGGAGTACAGAAGAATCAAGAACATGATTCAGAACCTGGGTGACATGCCGGTGATCGCACTCACAGCAACGGCCACCCCAAAGGTTCAGCTCGATATCCAGAAGAACCTTCAGATGGAAGAAGCCGATGTGTTTATATCCTCGTTCAACCGGAAGAATCTCTTCTACGAAGTTCGCCCTAAGAAGGAGACCAAAAAGCAACTCATCAAGTTTCTAAAAGATAACAAAGGAAAATCCGGGGTTATCTATTGTCTAAGCCGAAAGAAAGTTGAAGAGATCGCGCAACTGGTGAGCGTAAACGGATTTCGCGCCGCGCCCTATCATGCGGGACTGGATCCTGATGTTCGCATGAAGAATCAGGATGACTTCCTCAATGAGGAGATCGACATCATTGTTGCAACGATCGCGTTCGGGATGGGCATTGACAAGCCGGATGTTCGCTTTGTGGTGCATTACGACGTTCCCAAATCTCTCGAAGGATACTACCAGGAAACGGGCCGTGGTGGTCGCGACGGATTGGAAGGCCACTGTCTCATGTTCTACAGTCACAATGACCTGAACAAGCTTGAGAAGTTTAATAAGGACAAGCCGGTTCAAGAGCGCGAGAATGCACGCGTCTTGCTGCAGGAAATGGAATATTATGCCGAGTCTCCCGTTTGCCGGAGGAGGCAACTACTGCACTACTTCGGTGAGGAATACATGCAGGAGAACTGTGGCATGTGCGACAACTGCGTTCATCCGCGCGAGCGTTTCGACGGAACGGAGGCGGTCAAGCTTGTGATCGATACGGCAAAGAAAACCAACGAACGATTTGGCCTTAATCACCTGGTCCATGTGATTCGCGGCGTTGAGGATGAGTACGTCAAGAGCTACGGGCACTTCGACCTGGATGTATTTGGCAAAGGTGCCGACGAGGATGCCGATTATTGGAAGTCAGTTGTTCGTCAGACACTGATCTATCAGTATCTGGAGAAGGACATTGATAATATTGGTGTTCTGAAGATCACGCCTCGCGGCACAGCGTTCCTCAAGCGCCCGCATACAATAGAGCTGGCACGCGATCATGACTTCACAACAGCGGTTGATGAAGAGGAAGAGTCGAGTGAAAGGCCCGTCATCAACAAATCGTACGACACGAAGTTGTTCGAAATGTTGAAGACGCTTCGCAAGAAGATCGCCCGGGAAAAGAGTCTTCCTCCGTTTGTAATATTTCAGGATCCTTCATTGGAGGAAATGGCCACCACCTATCCCACCACCAACGATGAGCTTGCTCAGGTTAACGGTGTGGGTATGGGCAAAGTGAACAAATTCGGTAAGGAATTCCTGGCCGTGATCAGAAAGTACGTCGACGAGAACGACATTGAGACGGCGAATGAAGTGGTGATTAAGTCGTCGGTGAATAAATCGAAGACTAAAATTCTCATTATTCAACAGATCGATCGTAAAGTTGATTTGGAGGAGATTGCTGAGAAGGCACGCCTTTCTTTTGAGGAGTTGCTTACCGAGATCGAGAACATTTGCTACTCAGGCACAAAACTTAACCTGAACTACTACATTGATCAGGTTATTGATGCCCATAAGCAAGACGACATTCACGATTATTTCATGAATGCTGAAACGGATAGCCTGGAACAGGCCCTTGGAGATGGCACGATGTCAGACTACTCTGAGGAAGAGGTGCGCATGATGCGCATCAAGTTTATGTCAGAATACGCAAACTAATTGGCCATAGGCCGACCGGCAGGATTCAAACTGCATCAAAAACGTGAATGAGTTCTTCATTCACGTTTTTTTGTATCCGCTCATTGCGACAATCCCGGGTTTGGGCAAATTGGTCGTCCGTCCTCCACAAGCTGTTTTATTTGTGTTAATTCACGTTATATTTGGCGTTGAACGGAAAAAGTATCGATGAATATCCTTGTAATCGGCAACGGAGGAAGGGAGCATGCGCTGGCATGGAAGATGAAGCAGAGTCCGCTTTGTCAGAAGATCTATGTGGCGCCCGGCAATGCCGGCACAGCTTCCGTTGCAGAGAACGTTCCGATTGGCGTAGATGACTTTGCGATGCTCGGTCAGTTCTGCCAGGATAAGGCCATCGACCTGGTTGTTGTTGGGCCGGAGGGTCCGCTTGTGAATGGAATTCGCGACTATTTTGAAGGCAATCCTGCGCTGAAAAAGGTTTTGATGGTTGGCCCAGGGAAGGAAGGCGCGCAATTAGAAGGCAGCAAGGACTATTCAAAGCAGTTCATGCTGCGCAACAATATTCCTACCGCAAAGGCGCGTACGTTTTCTGCCGGGGATTTGGTTCAGGCGCTCGATTATATCTCAGAGTGCAAGCCGCCCATTGTGCTCAAAGCCGACGGGCTGGCTGCGGGCAAAGGTGTTATTATCAGCCTCAGCCAGGGAGAGGCAAAAGCGGTAATTAAGGAGATGCTGGTCAATAAACGCTTTGGCGCCGCCAGCTCAAAGGTGCTTATCGAAGAGTTCCTCAATGGCATTGAGCTATCAGTCTTTGTGTTAACGGACGGAAAGGACTACGTGCTTCTTCCCGAAGCAAAGGACTATAAACGCATCGGCGACGGCGACACCGGTCCCAATACAGGGGGAATGGGCGCGGTCTCGCCGGTGGTTTTTGCCGATCAGGCATTCATGACTAAAATCGTGGAACAGATTGTGAAGCCGACGATTGAAGGCTTGCAACGTGAAGAGATTAAATACAAAGGATTCATCTTTGTGGGTATCATGAATGTGGGGGGCAATCCATTTGTGATAGAGTACAATGCCCGGATGGGCGATCCGGAAACGCAGGCTGTTATGCCACGCATTAAAAGCGATCTCACGGAGTTACTGGTGGCATGCGCCGAAGGCAATCTGGCTGGAAAGAACCTCGAGGTTCACGACGATTTTGCCGTTACCGTGGCGCTGGTTTCCGGTGGCTATCCGGGCGAATACGAAACAGGGAAAGTTATACGCGGACTGGATCATCGGGACGAGTCCATTGTATTTCACGCGGGCACCACACAGCAACACAACGATGTTCTTACTCATGGCGGACGAGTGCTGGCCGTTTCGGGTAAGGGACATTCATTGGAGCAGGCACGCGCTCGTGCCTACCAGACAGCCTCCGGGATCAATTGGGAAGGGCTGTACTATCGCAAAGATATCGGCCAGGATTTGATGAACTATAAAGGTTAAGGTTAGATGGGTTGTTCATGTGGCTCGGAAAAAAATGGAACCGTGTCGGGTTGCCGCAATAACGGCGCCTGCAATACGGGTGGATGCAATAAAATGAACGTGTTCGATTGGTTGTCGAATATGGAAATGCCGCGCGAGGATAAGTTCAATATCGCCGAGGTAAGATTCAAGAACGGCAGGAAAGAATTCTTTACGAATCCCGACAAGCTCAACCTGACCACTGGTGATGCCGTTGTGGTTGAGGTACCTAGCGGCCACCACATCGGATATGTTTCGCTGCAGGGCGAACTGGTGCGCCTTCAAATGCAAAAGAAGAAGATCTCTATTGATGGAGACATTAAAAAGATCTATCGCGTCGCGCATCAGAAGGATCTCGATAAGTTTGAAGAGGTGAAAAAGCGCGAGTTGCCGACGCTATATCGCACGCGCGAGATCATTCGCGACCTGAAACTCGAGATGAAATTATCAGACATCGAATATCAGGCAGACAACGCGAAGGCTACATTTTTTTACTCAGCCGATGACCGGGTAGATTTCCGTGAACTCATTAAATTCCTGGCGGGCGAATTCAGAATTCGCGTTGAGATGCGGCAGATCAGCCTCCGGCAGGAAGCGGGTCGACTGGGCGGTATCGGCGTATGTGGTCGGGAGCTTTGCTGCTCGACGTGGCTGACCGACTTCAAGAATGTCGCTACCAGCGCTGCACGATATCAAAACTTGTCGCTTAATCCGAGTAAGCTTTCCGGTCAGTGTGGCCGGCTCAAGTGCTGCCTCAACTATGAACTCGAGACCTATATGGAAGCCCTCGAGCATATTCCGAAAATAGAGGGGCCGTTGCTAACGGAGAAGGGTGAAGCAACACTTCAGAAGACGGACATCTTCAGGAAGATCATGTGGTTTGGATTCGTCGCGGAGAACACGTGGTACCCGCTTAATATT
>DATHKA010000529.1:0-4713 GCA_035489615.1 Chryseolinea sp. | reverse complement strand
ACGCCTTTTTCTTGGCATCAAGGCTATCCTGACTAATCTTCCAAACGCCATCCAGCGTCGACTCTTTGATAACCTTATAGGCACCGTACGACTGTGACTTCGATTTCATGATAATGTAGCGTTCGCCCAGCGTGTGTGGTTCAGTCACAGCGTCAGTCGGCTTTTGGGAAAAACTTGCCGTGTACGACACTAAAAGCAGGAGAACAAAAAATGACCTTTTCATAGGCAAGTAGTTATTTGAGTCTTTAAGGTTCAAAAGTCCGTCAAATTTGTTTTTCGAGTCAAAGTTGAAACGACCAAACAAACTAATTCTCGATCAAAGTCCGCGCACGGCGATCAATGAGCGTCGTGACCACTTCAAAACAGGAGAAGTAATTACGACACGATGCCGCATCGTTACGTCGAACTTATGTCCCGGGTTCACCTGGGTGAGCGGAACATCGACCTATCAGCAAACGACCACAGACACGAGCAAAGTATATCAAAAAATAGTGATCCAAGGATCCTCGTGTCAAACAGTAAGGCAATATAAAGAAATTTGGTAATAATTGAGAATTGAGCCTGGAGAGTTGATAATTATGCACCCTCAACAGGGCACTCTTTACCTGGGTGCAACAGGGCCCGTCGTCAATTTTCAATTCTCAACACTCAGTTTTCATGTATGCCGAACCACTTCACGGCATTCTCATAGTAGATTTTGTCGATTACCTCTTTAGGCAATTGCAGTCCTTTGAAGTCGCCGTTCACCTCGGGTGTCGTCATGGTATCGGATGTGGCAAAGTATCGCCAGTCACGTAGCCATGCGTCATGCTGTCCTTGTCGGCTTTTGTCGGGATCGGTGTCGGAATCGAGTCCACCATCAGTGGCGTAAATCAGCCGGTCGGCATACTTGATGACAAAATTTCTCACTTTCTCACGGTCGTGCTGTGACTGGACCTGCAGATGGCCGATGCGCGCCGCCATATCCACTGCCATTTTGGGAAATTTTTCCAGTCTGCGAGCGAGTTCGTCAACACTCCATTCGAGACTTGCCAGGTGAGCACCAACAAAACGCAGGTCTGGGTGCTTCTCCAGGAACCGGTCACGCGCTCCAATCTGATCTTCATAGGACGGAAACTCGGGATGCCGAAACATGTGATACTGCGGATGTTCATCAAAATACCGGCGGTCATTGTTCACCGTCATCTGATCCAGTGGCAACCAGCAATTTTTAGGTTCGCCCAGATGTCCAAGCACCATCTTGTCCCGATCGATCACGAACTTGATGATCGGATCAAACATTGGGTCGTCTATCATGATGAACCGTTCTGCCGTATCACGGTACACCATCCCGATGTTCTTCCACACCTTGATCCCCAATGCTCCTTTGTTGAAGGCTGAATCAAGTTGCCGGATCACAACATCCTGCCAACCCGCGGGCTGAGCGTCGGGAATTGAGAACGACGCCAAAAAAAAGATATCCTTCGGAAACGCGGTGGTTTGATGAAGCGCATACTCCAACTGTTGAGGCAGGGAAAGCCGTGGTCCATCAACGTTCACGGTAACCAGATCGAAATTGTCTTCCTCTGCCAGTTTCCCCATGGCATTTGAAACGCTATTCAGGTGAACATGTGTGTCTATCTTAGGGACTTGCGCGTAGTCCTCCATGGTGTAATAGGGCGTGCAAGCAGCAAGCAGGCACACGGATGCGAAGGCATAGGCTATTCTGTAGTGAAGCATGGTTTGGTGTATATGCCTTAAAATAAAGAAGTCTGGCCGCTATTGCCACCGTTTTCTGATGGAGTCGCTATTTTCTGTTACGAGGTTCTTGAAACGCCCCGGAATGCGAATGCCGGAAAGCAGGAATTACACGCGATGCTTATCACGTGGTAATTCTGAATGCTTATATTTAAAACATAAGCCCGACCCCGTCTATGAACACGACTGTTCCTTCCTCTGCTCTTAGTCAAGCACCAGTTCAGTATCCCCGCCTCTTATCACTCGACTTCACGCGCGGGCTGATTATGGTCCTGCTAGTGCTTGAGAGCACGCATCTTTTTGAGAATTTATTTGAAGTTTCAGAGGGAACGGTATGGGGCACGGTGCTCACGCAGTTCTTCCATCACCCCTGGCATGGCCTTCGGTTTTGGGACCTCGTGCAGCCGGCCTTCATGTTCATGGCCGGGATAGCGCTGGCATACTCGCTCACCCGTCAGCAGGCTTCAGGCATGTCGTGGAACGAATCGTTTCTGAAGACACTGAAACGCTCGGGATGGCTGTTCTTTTGGGGAGTCCTTGACTATGCCGTGCGTCGGGATGGCTTGTCGTTTGAGCTCTGGGACGTACTGACACAGCTTTCGTTCACCACCTTGGTTGCCTTTCTGATTTTCAGGTGGTCGATCTCCGCGCAGATCGGTTTCAGCTTTGCCTTGTTAGTGCTAACAGAAATCTTGTATCGCTTCACGAACGTCCCTGGCTTCGAACAACCATTTACGGATCAGCACAACTTCGGCAATTATATGGATCTCCTGCTGATGAATAAAATCAACGATGGTGGATGGGTGGCCATCAACTGTATTCCGACAGCAGCACACACGATTTGGGGCGCCGTGATAGGCAAACTGCTTCTGTCTGATCAGGCGGCCCGCGACAAGATCAAATGGATGTTGATCTCGGGGGCAATAGCACTGGCCCTGGGCTACGCACTTGATGTAACCATTACACCGATCATCAAGCGTATTGCCACGAGTTCTTTCACTTTGGCATCGGGTGGTTGGTGCATTCTTGCGCTTTGCCTCGTGTATTGGTGGATCGACATCATGAATCACCGTAAATACCTGCACTTTTTCGTCGTGGTGGGTATGAACTCGTTGTTCATTTATCTTTTCATAGAAATCATAGCGAGCCGATGGTTCAATGGGTACATCGGTGCCATAACGACAGGGCTATTGGAGATCATTCATTTGCCCCACGCTGTGATCGCTATCATCACGTCGCTTGTCATCTTTGCACTGGAATGGAGCCTGTGCAACTTCCTGTACAAGAAGAAGATCTTCTTCAGGATCTGATTGTTATCTGGCCGTTGGTCGAAATGGTTATCGGTTGATGCGTAGGGTCGCCGAAGGAAATCCATCGACACGCATAGCCCGCGGAGTTGCTGAACAACCATGCATACGCTAATGCTTGGTGTCGCTGTTTTAATACAGTTATAAGAAGGTTGCTAATAAAGTTATAAGAAGTTTGGGTGCCTTGTAGCATAGTTAATCCTGCGCCACAGGAGCATTGCGACTTGTCCGTGGATGCGTCGTCCTATAGTCACATCGCCCAGTGCGACAGCGTATACACCTGTCTTATGATACACGTCCTATCCTCTCTTCCGCATGATTTCCTCCCTGACAATAGCCTCTAGCAACGGCAACTTTTCTTCAAACCGTTTTAACAGCGTAAGCTGATTGAGCGCGCGGAAGTAGTTGTGGCCCTCATAGGCCGCACCATAGTATAAGTCGTTGTTTAAATGATCCGTCAGGAAGCGGAGTGCCTGCATATAGATCAGAAAAAAGCCCGAGTAGCAGAAGAGTTCCTTTTCATAGGGCGTTAATTCATTCTGCATGGCCGACAAGTATCCCTGCACAATGGCCCGGAAGAAGTCCTCTCTTATCTCTATCTGATTCATCTCCGTCACTTCCTCGCTTGCTGGCGAAAGATACGTGCGCATCATATCGCCCACATCGCTGATAAAATATCCAGGCATGACAGTGTCAAGATCAATTACGCACATTCCCTTGTTATCGTGGTCGAACAGCACGTTGCTGATCTTCGTGTCATGGTGCATTACGCGTACCCTGGCCGCAGTCGTTTGTCTGATTTGAGAAAACTTCTGGACAATGCCCTGGCGTTTTCGCAGTTCGTCGATAAGTTCCCGGCTGTCGGAAATCCGCAGCGCATTGCCGGTGGCCAAGGCGTGCTCAAATTGCTCATAACGAAGCGTAAGATTATGAAAATCGGGAATCGTGAGGTGCAAGTCGCCGGCCTCAAACGAGGACAACAATTTCGTAAATCTTCCGAACTGAGCGGCCGCCTCGTAGGCCTGCTGTGGGGATGCCACAACGGATATGGTATGCGAACCCTGTACGTATGGCAACAACCGAAAATACCCATCCCCATCGATCACCACCATGTCCTTCCCTTCGCAATCGGGTATCGGCGCAACGAACAAGTAGTCGGGATGACGATCCTTTAGAAAATGATCGAGGCGATGCAGATTTTCGGCAAGTTTCCAGGGGTCTCTGAACACCTGGTTATTGACCCGCTGCAAAATGTAGTCGCCCGACGATGCCGCTACCTTCCAGGTTCTATTGATCAATCCACTCACCAATGGCTGGGCCTCAAATTCAACTATATCGTACCGCCGAAGGATGGACGTAAGCATTTGGCAAAATAGTTTTTCTTTCGACACTCGTGGGTAATTTTACTGAGAATGACCGTGCTTTAGAGGCACAATCGCATTCTACCATTGGTGTGCCCTGAACACACCTTGGATCTGGTCCGAAAAATGACGAATGAAAATAGGATTGCTTTCTGATACTCATGGCGAACTTGACCCAAAGGTTTTCGAGTACTTCACAGCATGCGACGAGATTTGGCATGCGGGCGACATCGGCGATCGTGCTGTGACCAATGCCTTGCTGGCCTTCAAGCCATTACGTGCTGTCCATGGAAACATCGACAACAAGG
>DATHKA010000528.1:0-13114 GCA_035489615.1 Chryseolinea sp. | reverse complement strand
CGAGAATTGATTGATCGTTCTAAGCCGATCCCAGCCCGTAAACACCGTCACACGTGAACCTCTCATTATTCATTGCTCGACGGTACCTCTTCTCCCGTCGGAAAAAGAACTTCATTAATATCATTTCAATAATTTCCGTTGTGGCAGTCGCGTTGATTTCTGCAGCGATCATCATCGTGTTATCCATTTTCAACGGATTGGGCGACCTGCTGCACGCGGTTAACAATTCCTTTGATCCGGAGATCAAAATAGAAGCTACGAAAGGAAAATCATTCGTGGCAGGCGCGGATCTGCTGAAGCAGATAAAGTCTGTTGAGGGCGTGGAAGTCATTACCGAGGTAATCCAGGACATCGCCTATGCCCGCTACAATGGCGCTGATCAAGTGGTGACGGTAAAGGGAGTTAGTGACAACTTCATTGATCAAAACAGGATCCCGAAGAGTAGCATTGTTGAAGGCGATCTGGCTCTGAAACGGGGCAATGTTCCGAGGGCGCTTGTCGGATATGGTGTAAAAAGTACGCTGTCGATCGCCATGGACCAGGACTTTTATCCGCTGCAATTGTTCTATGTACGGGCGGCCAGATCAGGCTCTATGGACCCCTCTAAGCTCTATGCCCAAAAGAACATCTTTCCCGGGGGTGTTTTTATGATCGTTCAGAATTTCGACGAGAACTATGTGATCGTTCCTCTTACGTTTGCACAGGAACTATTCAGCTACAAAGACAGACGTACAGCACTTGAAATCAAGTTAAATCCAACGGCAAACGTATATCATGTCGAGGACGCGCTACAGGACCTGTTGGGCGATTCATTCACGGTGCTCAATTCTGAGGAACAACACCAGGACGTATACAGGGTAATCAAGCTGGAGAAATTGTTCGCCTCTATTGCTGCCATTTTGCTTTTGTTGATTGGTTCGATCAATATCTATTTCAGTCTGATGATGCTGGCGCTCGATAAAAGACGGGACATCACGCTACTGTCTGCCCTGGGCGCGGATGGTGCGCTGTTGCGTCGGATCTTCCTCACCGAAGGCATGCTAATCGCCGCGATTGGCACTATTAGCGGATTGGCAGCCGGGGCGTTGGTGGTGGCATTGCAGCAACAGTTTGGGTTGGTGAGCATGGGCATGGAGAGCGCCATCGTTGACGGCTACCCGGTCAAGATGAAATTCTCGGACTTTGCTTATGTGTTTGTGGTCATGTCGGTGGTGACTATCCTGGTGTCATCGCGTCCTGCCGCGATCGCATCGCGGTTCGCCTCCGTTCAACACTTGTGATGTAATGTTTGTGTACCATTTTTTTCAAAAAAGCGCCTAAATGAGCTTATTTATGCTTAAATTTCAGATTCCGTTTTCATCAAACGTCTGGTATCTGGATGAAAGTCTCAGCTTCACAACCGTTTCAGATCATTTATTCGCTGTACCAGCACGAATACCTCGGTTTCGTATTTGAGTCCTACATCGTCCATTTGGACGAAAAAGGCAAACTCACCTATCAGCATCAAAATATTTCTTCCAAAAATGCCCGTGAATTCTCCAAGGGACTGGATGACCGCGACTTCGAATTGATCGAGCTGATGGACTTGATGTCACAGGAATCGATAGTAAAGAAGTTCTCCGCGAAGTTCATGAAGCCCGAAGAGTTCTTCACTAAGATCTATGACAAGGCGAAGGGCAGCGAGACCGTCCAGGAACAGATCGAAGACTACATGGAAAAGCGACGGTCTAAGATCCTGGATAAACTCAAGAGCAAGGTGTTGTTTGAGATGGGCAATGATGGCGAACCCACCTGGCGCAAGATCGAAGTGCTGGATAAGCGCGCAAGCATTCAGTTCCATTTCATGCGAACGGAGGACCACACGAACTACTACCCGACAATCACCTACCAAGGTAAGAAGATTGAACTGCCAAACGCCTCCGCGTATCTGATCTGCAAGAATCCGGCGTGGATGGTATTGAATGGCAAGCTTTACGGATTTGAAAAGCACGTGGATGGCAAGAAGCTCATCCCCTTCTTCACCAAGAAGTTCGTGGTTATCCCCAGGAATGTTGAGGAAACGTACTACAACCGATTCGTTGCACCGCTTATTGCCACATTCGATGACGTGGAGGCGAGCGGCTTCGAAATCAATAAGAGCACCTACGATCCGCATCCGGTACTGACGCTTTCTGAGTTGCATACGGCACAATCGTCCACAACGGCATCGCTATTCGAAGATCATAGCCAGCCTGATGACGGTGCCGATGAAGCGGGGAAGATTGTATTCGATCTGTCGTTCCGTTACGGCAAGCATCGTTTCAGAGGCGACAATATCGGACCCGTAAGCGTCACGCTCGACAAGCAGGGCGACGGTTATATTTTCCACCGCGTGACAAGGAGGAACGATGAAGAAAAGAACTTTCTGCATACCCTGCAGAAATTGGGATTGCCCATGAAGGGATTCCGTGTAGCCATACCCAAGTCCGAAGCGTTTTCATGGTTAAACGAAAACCGCGTGAACCTGCTCAATCTCGGCTTCGAGGTGAGCCAGCCTGAAAGCCGTGATAAAAAATATTTTGTAGGCAAAGCGGTAATCGAAGTCGAAGTAAAAGAGAACATCGACTGGTTCGATATTCACGCGCGCATCAAGTTCGGGGAATTCGAGATTCCGTTTAAAGAACTTCGAAAGTTAATCCTGCGAAGGAAGGTGGAGTTCAAGCTGCCCAATGGCGAGATTGCCATCATTCCCGAGGCCTGGCTCACGAAGTACGCCGACCTTTTTGCGCTGAGTGAAACAGATGGTGACAACGAAAAACCGGTTCTGCGCAAGCATCACCTCAATCTTGTTCGGGAGCTGGAAGAAGGGAACCTCGCCAAGGTTCATCTCAGTGAGAAACTCCGATCGCTCAATTCGTTCAGTGGCATCAAGAACTATTCAATCCCATCAGGTTTCAAAGGCGAACTTCGCCCCTACCAGAAGGCAGGGTATAACTGGCTTCGATTCTTAAACGACTATCGCCTCGGGGGATGCCTTGCCGATGATATGGGTCTCGGAAAGACGGTACAAACCCTGACCCTTATGCTCGCAGAAAGGGAGGCGGGCGCCGGTACAACCTTGCTGGTTATGCCAACCTCGCTGATCTACAACTGGGAGATGGAGGCGAGCAAATTTGCACCGGAGCTGAAAATCCTTAACTATACAGGAACGCTGCGGAACAAGGACGTCAAACGCTTCGAAAAGTACGACCTCGTGCTGACGTCCTACGGCATAACGCGACTCGACGTAGAATTGCTAACACAGTTCTACTTCAATTATATCATTCTGGACGAGTCACAGGTAATCAAGAACCCGACGTCCAACATCGCGAAAGCGGTACGAGAGCTGAAATCCCGCCATAAACTAGTGCTCACGGGTACGCCTATTGAGAACACCACAATGGATTTGTGGTCACAGATGTCGTTCATCAACCCGGGTATACTCGGTACGCAAACGTATTTCAGAAACGAGTTTCAGAATCCTATCGAAAAGAAGAATGACGAAGCACGTTCCAGAAAGCTTCATTCCGTAATAAAGCCTTTCATTCTGCGCAGACACAAATCACAGGTGGCCACAGAACTTCCTGAGAAGGTTGAGAATGTCCAGTACTGTTCGATGACGCCGGAGCAGGAGCGCCGTTATGAGGAAGTGAAAACGCACTACCGCGAAAAAATCTTTAAACTCATCGAACAAGAAGGTCTGGGCAACAGCCGCTTCATGATCCTGGAAGGATTAACAAAGCTCCGACAACTGGCTAACCATCCTCGTATGGTGGAACAAGGTTATACGGGTGATTCCGGAAAGATGGAAGACATCACCCATATGCTGGAGAACGCCATTGCAGAAGGGCACAAGGTGCTTGTGTTCAGCCAGTACGTTAAGCACCTCGAGATCGTCCGCCAGTATCTTAAAACGAACAAGATTGATTATGCGTACCTCGATGGCTCCAGTACAGATCGAAGAGAGCAGGTAGAACGGTTCAATCGCGATAACTCCCTGAAAGTATTTCTCATTTCAATAAAAGCGGGAGGGTTGGGTCTCAACCTGACAGAGGCCGACTACGTGTTTATTCTCGATCCCTGGTGGAATCCCGCTGTAGAAGCACAGGCCGTTGACCGCGCGCATCGGATCGGCCAAAAGAAGAAAGTCTTCACTTACAAGTTTATCACGCGGAATACTGTCGAGGAAAAGATACTTACGCTGCAACAACGCAAGTTGAGGCTCACAACGGAGCTCATCACGACGGAAGAGAGTTTCATGAAGCAACTTACCAAAGACGACATTGAGCAAATGTTGCTGTAGAAAAGACCGTTGGTGCGCTTGTGTGTTATTGTTTCAACAATTCGTTGAAGTTTACCGAGTAGATATTTTCTGAGCCGTTAGTTGCCTGACCATACCATTTCATCAACGCCTGGTAGTTCATTCGATTTTGCCGCGTCGAAGTTATGTTGTGCCGCCCGCTGGTAAAGTACAACACGCTTTTGTTAACAAACTCACTCAAACCTTGACAATGGAATCGGCATTCTCCAGGTGCCGGGTCTTCCACCGGTCGTGCGACCAAAGCCACTCGGAAGGATGCTTCCGAATCAGTTCTTCGAGGGCCTGCACGTATCGCGTAATAATTTCTTTGTCGTTTGCATAATAGGGAGGAGTTCCGAGTTCGACGATCGACACTTCATAGTATCCGCGCTTCACTTTGTGCATGCTGTAGTAGAATACAGGATACTGTGTGAGGACGGCGAGTTGAACGGAGCCAAAGAAGAAGACAGTTTCCTGATTCATGAATACGACGGGAAACTTTTTGTCGTGGTTATAGCCTGGATATTGGTCACCAACGATCGCCACGTTTCGGACAATGCTCTTTCGCTTCACGATTTCACGGGCCACCGAGTCGCGGCGGATCGGATGGGCGCCGAAACGGGTTCGGCTTAGGAGGGATAAATTATTGAAGAATTTACTATGTACGGGCTGGTACACAAAGTCCATAGCCCCCTTCAGCTTAAATGATCCGGCCGTCAGCATCCATTCCCAGTTGAAGGTGTGGGCAGCGAGATTCAAAGTGGACTGACCCTGCTCCAGGTAACGATTGGCTACTTCGGGGTTCTTAAAGGTCACCCGGCGGTCCAGGTCGGCGCGACTGATCGTGACGAGCTTAAGCATTTCGACAGCGTAGTCGCAGAGGTTCCGGAAAAATTGCCGTTCAATGTGTCGGAGTTCGTCGTCTGATTTTTCAGGAAATGCATTCTTAAGGTTTTTCCAGATGAGTCGTCGGCGATAACGGACCAGGTAGAAGCTCAATAAGAACAGGACGTCAGAAACTACGTATAGTATCCACAACGGCAATTTTGACAATAGTCGAACGAGGATCATATCAATGCCTAAATGCAGCCAAGTTAAGCAAGTATTGCTATTTTTGAGGTTGTAGGGACACGTTAGACTGGCCGCAGGTAAAAATTGCTCTCCGGTCGGTGATTCAGGAACTTATGTGAGGCAGGTTACATTAGTCTGATTATTGCTACTGAGTAGGATACGTCGTGTTTAACCAGCAGAACGATGAACGGTAAAGTAGTCATCATAACCGGAGGCTCTTCAGGGATAGGGAAAGCGCTTGCTGCAGAATTTGGCATGCGCGGCTCCAAGGTGATGATCACGGGCAGGAATGGTTATAATCTCGAAAAGGCAGTCAATGAATTGTTGGCCAAGGGTGTGGATGCGATCGGATTTCGGGGCGACGTGGGAATAGAAGACGACAACCGGAGAATGGCGGAAGAGGCGGTCGAGAGATTTGGAACGATAGACGTTTTGGTAAACAACGCCGGGATTAGTATGCGGGCGCTCTTTGAGGAAGCCGACTTAGACATCGTGCGCAAGGTGATGGATACCAATTTTTTCGGCACGGTGTACGCGACTAAACATTGCCTGCCTGAGATCATTCGCAACAGGGGTTCCATTATTGGTGTGTCTTCGATCGCGGGGTTCCGTGGACTACCCGGAAGAACGGGGTACTCGGCCTCGAAGTTCGCCCTCAATGGATTTCTGGAGGCACTTCGGCTGGAGCTTGTGCCGAAGGGTACGCATGTTCTAACGGCTTGCCCTGGGTTCACATCAACCAATATCCGTATCAGGGCGCTCACCAAAGACGGAGCGACGCAAGGCGCATCTCCCCGGGAAGAGACCAATATGATGAGTGCCGAAGAATGTGCCCATTACATTTACGCGGCCACCGTTAAACGAAAGAGAACCCTCGTACTTACTACCCAGGGAAAGCTCACGGTCTTTATGAATAAGTGGCTGCCGGGTCTCGTCGATCGTGCTGTGTTCAACTTCATGTCCAAGGAGCCCAACTCACCGTTCTAGACGGGTGATCGCTGAATTTCGTCGAATCGAATCGGCCGATGTCGCTGGCCTCGAATCGTATCGGCTGCTATGTCTTATTCAAGAACACCATTTTCATGTTGTCAGCACGATTCAGGTTCTTCATAAAGTCAACTAATTCAGAATAAGTCTCTGCAGGAAATTCCCCCCGGTGCATAACAATTTTCCGAATGTAAAGTAGCCTTCCTGCCTCGAGTTTTACGGAAGATTCATACTCGCCAAACCTTGATTTGTGCACAATAGGCTCCGGTATGAACTCGGGGTAGATGTTCTCCGGCAGGGAGTACTGGATGGTGTCAATGTCCGTGTAGGCAGTTCGCGTAATTACCATGCTCTTTCGGTCTGTCATACGTTCGGGAATGTAGGTAGATCGATTCATGAGATTAGGCGTCATGAATAGCCGCTTACCACTGACACTCGCGTATCGATTCAGTACCAGATCAAGCTTCACATCCGCAGTAGGTATTCGGTCCTTATGATCACTCATGCTGAAGGCCTTAATGTCGAAAGTCGGGATGTCAGTATTGTTCTGAATCCATTTTTTTTGTTCGTCGTATTGGTTATCAAGATGGAAATTGAGCCCTTCATTTTCATACTGCAATCCATGATATTTTGTAGTTACACTAGCCGTAGCGTTGCCGTTGGGTTGCAGGACAACCGCCGCGGTTGTAACCTGCGTGTTGGTGCGTTCGTTGTATCGCGCAGTCTGCACCACCTGGGCTCCGTCGTCTGTAATTAACAATGCTTTACGGTTCCCGGTAAAATTGCCGGAATAGCCGAATGGATTAGTCTGACTAGTACACTCAAGCCAGAGCGTATCCGCACCGTTGGGTACGGCTACTACAGCATGATTAAATTGGCTGCTTGGGAAATCGGTGATTAGTTGTGCCACATTTCTGCCTGCCATTATAAGAACGTAGTACGACTTAATTTCTACCGCATTCAACAGCGCCTGCATGTAGTTTGAGAGCGCCTTACAATCACCGTATCCATTCTGGTCGACTACGGTGGCATCAAAAGGTTGGAAACCACCGATGCCCAACTGAATACTGACGTACCGGGTTCTGTTTTGAAGATAGGTGTAGAGGGCACGAACCTTTTCCTCGCGAGTACGGTGTTTCGACGCAATTTCACGGACTTTTGCCTTGGTTGCTTCTGGAAGATTTTGCCGGTCGCGATTCAACGAGGCGATCCATTGGCCATAGCCCTGCCAGGTATCCATCGTGCCAACATAACCCTCGAACTCAAACTTTGTGGGGGCAGCCATAATGCGCGGAACTCGTTGATAAAAGCCGATACCATAGGGCTCGATCGCAATGGGCATGATGTCTTTGAGCGCCCACGAAATTTGATGGAGACCATCCGAAGTCGTACCTTCTGTGGGCGCCTGTTGAACATTTTGAGTATAATACCTCGGCTTGAGTCCATCAGCGTAGATCAAACTGAACTGTGCGTACTGAACGGAGACCTTCTCATCAGGAACGAAAGTCATCGTTGGGATGATGAAGAGAAATTTGTACTCAAGCTCATAGTCAAACTCCACCGTATACGGAAAAGTACTCTGTGTGAGGTCGATGTATTTTGCGCGGTTGTCGCTGTATAGGCCGTCGAAGGCGCTTGCGTCGCGAAAATCACTTGATTTTACTTTCTTGATCAACTTACCGTTAACGTCGTATACTGCCGCGCGCAACTCTCTGACCTTTATAAGTTTGTCATAGTTCAATTGCCATTCGGCCTGATCGTTGGCGGAAGCATTGAAGATAGTTATCGCGTAATGCCCTGTCTGGATAGCGTTTCTTTGACTTACTATTTTGTACGTCAATTCATCTTCCCGGACGACTGCATTGACATCCTTCTTCAGAATTTCCGGAATGCCGGAAACAGGATACTTGACATCAGCCCCTATGGCACACAAACATGAGACACAAAAGATCAAAATGAAGAGTGCTCGTTTCATGCTATTTCGTCTTCTTCAACACAATCTGTTCGGCCTGCTTGGCAACAACGAGATCATAGAACTCCCGGAGTGTAGAATATTCCGTCTGTGGGAACAGGCTGTTGTTCATCACCAAATGACTGGTCAGATTCAACATGTTGCCGGATTGTACAACGCTGTACGTATACTTCGCGGCATTGTCACCCAATTTAAGAATCTTAGGTTGAGGTATCTCATCTACGACAAAACCTTCCGGGATTGCGATCTTGCACATGTACAGTTTCTCCATAGGACTTCCAAAGTCGACGGGATATTCGCGCGTTGGGCTCTTGAACGGATTCTCTTTTTCCTGCAAGTCGAGGAACGGATTCAGATAGATTACTTCCGACGCGCCGGAAAGGTGATCGGTAATGGTAACCTGGTGAATTTCCTTGAAATTTTCCGAAACATCCTTAGTGTTCATGAACTCACTCTTTGCGACCGTCCATGAGCGGTTGGCCACAACACCCTTCATATACTCGCCTTCACCCTTCGAGAGATAATTCTTTCGGCATTCGAGCGCGAAATATCCCGAGCGTTCGAATTTAAGCTTACCCGTGAGTTCACCTTGTGGATTTAGTACGAGGTCTGCATTGTACATATTGCGGGAACGCATCTTTGGCGTGAGCGGCACCCACCGATGGGCGGTCTTAGTAATGACCAGGCCCTGACCGTTGAGACAACGTTCGGGCAGCACGCCGGTAGCAAGCAGCGGATCGGTTGCATCGAGCAGCACAAATTTGTCGCCAACTTGCGTCCCACAAATTACGTAGTTGAACTGTGAGGATACGGGAGTCGTTTCTCTCACGAATCCGTGATCGCGTGTGCTAATCAGAACAGGAGACACATCGAACCCGGCCTTGTCAATCATGGATGCGAGCAGCAAGTTCACTTCCGCCGACGAGCCTTTTCTATCCTCCAATACACTTTTGAGTGAATTTTCCGTGTACTTGAGAGAACGGCCATTCCACTCAACATTTTTCTTTACGTAGTTGTTAATTGCAGCGATCTTCGCTTCCGGCGTTGTCTGTCCGGCCGTTAATTCTTCGACGATCTTCCTGAGAAATCCATTGCCGGTAACTTCGGAGCCGACGTGTGAATTTTCATAGTACTGTTTATTTATATCGTCCCAGGTACCCATAAAAGGCTTAAGGGGCTGGTTGGGGAACTTTTGATAGGCAAGCTCGAAGTTCATCCTGGATATATAGTCCTTGTATGTGGTCATGTAGGGCTCCGCTTTAAATGCGGGTACATTCTTAGCCACCCAACGGTCTCGTTGCTCCATGAAGTTGAGTTGTTCGTGTTCCGTAGTGGATTTTGTGTTGTAGCGACCACTCTCCCTTTCTTTATGAGTCAGCATGATCTGGTTGGATTCCTGCTTGGACTCTGCAACGTCCATATGGATATATCCCTGAAGATACTTTTCGTAGTGGAAGTACTCCGGAATGGCGGTTCGATATTCACTCCATCTCGTGGGAATGGTCCGTTGGAACTCCCAATCCTGAAAATTGAACAGGAAGTCTGACATCACTTTGTACGACACTTCTATGATAGAACCTTGCCGTACATTGGGTAAAGTGAACTTGGTAAGATCCAGATTTTCGTTCACTTTCTCTTTAAAGGTCGCGTCGCCCTTCATTTTTGTTTCGGCGATCTTGCCGTTCTCGAGATTGAAAGTTGACGCTCTCAATGTTGAAATCTTTTCATCAGTGCTGCCATCGTGATACAGGGGAATGGATACCGTTGCCCAGTCGAGACCGTCCTTAGTAAGGATTTTTATGCGAAGGGTTCGTTCAAATAAGACTGAAAAGCCAGTATTCTGACTGTACTTAAGCGTGGATTCTCCAAAGTCGGCGAGCACGACTGCGGACGCTGATGAGTCCAGTTTGTACTGCTCCATCTTCATGTCTTCCAGTGGTATCTCGCCGAACTTTATCGGCGCCTTTTGCGCAAACGAGTGACAGCTTATGACAATGCATAAGATTGTAAGTAAAATCTTCATACAACAGTTTGGATTTGGGGGGACGTGTGGTGATAATTGTTTACAACATTGATTTATACGGTTTGCTCAAAGAGCGTAACCGATTTTCTAACTGATATCAAACGGTTTTGGCTAAGAGCAAAAGTACATTCTATTGTCAATCCTGCGGCTATGAATCTGCAAAATGGCTTGGAAAATGTCCGTCGTGCGAGTCCTGGAATACATTTGCGGAGGAGCTCGTCGCGAAAGCCGAGGCCACCAAAACGGAGTGGAGGCAGGACGGGGGTAAGTCGCGTCATTCCCGGCCAAAGACCCTGCAGGAGGTTGAAGGCACCCATGACATCAGAATACCGACTGGAGACGAAGAATTGAATCGCGTTCTGGGAGGAGGGATCGTACCGGGATCCCTGGTATTAATTGGAGGCGAACCTGGGATCGGAAAATCCACGCTCATGTTGCAGGTCGGCCTGCAGTTGACGTCGCAACGGGTACTGTACGTTTCGGGCGAAGAGAGCGAGCAACAAATAAAGATGCGTGCGCAACGGATCGGAGGCGAGGGCTCTCAGTTTTATATCCTGACCGAGACCAATACGAAGAGCATTTTTGCCGCCGTTGAGAGTTTGGATCCTGACATTGTTATTATTGATTCCATCCAAACCCTGTTCTCAGGTCAACTTGACTCTGCCGCGGGAAGCATTGGCCAGGTGCGACAATGTGCCGCCGAGCTGATGAAGTTTGGTAAGGAAACCAATACGCCCGTTTTTCTCATCGGTCACATAACTAAGGACGGCATGCTTGCCGGACCGAAGGTCCTCGAGCACATGGTCGACACAGTATTGCAATTTGAAGGCGACCGGCACCTTGCCTACCGAATACTCAGGACCACCAAGAATCGGTTTGGCTCGACATCAGAGATCGGTATTTATGAAATGCTGGGTACCGGTTTACGCGAAGTCAGCAACCCTTCGGAAATCCTGATCTCGCAAAAAGAAGGTAAAATCAGCGGTGCTACGATCGGCGCGACCATTGAGGGCAACCGGCCATTACTCATCGAAATTCAATCGCTGGTGAGCCCCGCTTCTTATGGTACGCCGCAGCGGACCCCGACAGGTTTCGATCAGAAACGCCTCAACATGCTGCTTGCTGTATTGGAAAAAAGGTGTGGCTTCAGGATGGGCACCCAGGATGTTTTCCTCAATATGGCCGGGGGCATCAAAGTGGAAGATCCGGCGATCGACCTTGCCGTTTGCATATCAATCATTTCGTCGATGGAAGAGATTCCGGTTTCCGATAAGGTATGTTTTGCAGCTGAAATAGGTCTGGGCGGAGAATTGCGAGCTGTTAACAAGATCGAACAACGCATCAGCGAAGCGGAGAAGCTTGGGTTTGAGGAGATTTATGTATCAAAATTCAATCAAAAGGGCGTTGATCTGAAGCGTGCGAAACTGGTGGTGAAGCCGTTTGCCCGCTTAACTGACGTTTTCAGCGATTTGTTTGGATAGTTTATATTCGCGTGCATCGGCGAATGTCTCCTGAAGGTCGGGTGATATTCCTGCTGGATAACATTTCTTGCAATGGTTATCCCGTCATAAATGCTTTTTGCTTAGTTCGGAAACATGGACGTATTTTTTATCGACACACTTGGCGTCTCGCCAGCAGTTTTCAGCTATTTGCTGTTACCCTTGCTGATTTTTGTTGCCCGCATTGGAGACGTATCCATCAATACCATCAGAATCATTTATGTGCTGGGTGGCCGGCGTATAACCGCCACGTTGCTCGGATTCTTTGAGTCATTTATCTGGCTGATGGCGATTCGACAAATCTTCGAGCATCTTGACAACTGGATCTGCTACATTGCCTATCCGGCAGGTTTTGCCTCAGGTATTTTTGTGGGAATGATTATCGAAGAGCGCATCGCCTACGGAAAGGTTATTGTACGAATCATTACCCGCAAGGATGTCAACGCCTTAATCAGCTACCTGAACACCAACCAGTTTCGTTATACGAAGGTGGATGCGCAGGGCCCCGATGGACCGGAAAATCTGGTTTTTACAGTGCTGGAACGAGATCGGCTCGAGCAGGTATTGTATACGCTGAAAGACATACTGCCCACGGCATTTTACACCGTCGAAAAGGTGAACCGGGCCACTGAAGTCGGCACGTTGTCAGAAGAAACTTCACGATGGAGTATTACCACCTGGCTCAGAAGCGTTATCAGGCAATAAGCGTGGTATTGAGTATTAAGTTCTTAGTCGTCAGTTGAGTTGGAATACCGGAGTACGCATGTCACTACTTTAAATTCATTAGGCTGTTCAATCAAGCTCTCAGGGTCTCAAACTAAATACCAAATACTATATACTAATGATTACGTCTGTCGTTTTCCTGATTGTCGCGCTTCATCTTACGCCGCCGGTCGCGAAAGAGGTTTCGCTTTCATACAACCTGAAGGTGGGCGAGCGATTCGAATTAAGGCAGAAAACCGATCAAAAAGTCGTTCAGACCATCATGGGTATGGATCAGAACGGCAATAATGCCTACGATGGTACGATAGATATGCGCGTTGTGTCCAACGAATCGGACCGCGTGCGGATCGAGGCGAAATTGACTCACCTGAAAAGTCATATGAAGAACTTCCTGAACGAAATCACCATGGACAGCGATGGGGATGCTGGGGATTCCTCTAACAAGATTGTGCGCGCGATGATGAATCGACCCTTTTTCGTGACCATTTCAAAGTCGGGAACAATCGAAAAGGTTGAAGATG
>DATHKA010000527.1:0-5870 GCA_035489615.1 Chryseolinea sp. | reverse complement strand
TTTCGTAATGTGCCCAGCCGCGCATGTCATAGGCCAAGGCATCCTGCGTGCCCCCTTTGATAGCCTTGTCGAGATCCGGCAGAGCACTCGCGTAGTCCTTACGAGCAAACTTAGCAGCGCCCCGCTTGAAGTACAGCGCATGGTCTTGCTGCCCGGCGTCGATCGCCTGGTTAAAATCTGCGATCGCCTTTTCATATTCTTTGAGTTCAAACAGCGCTGCTCCACGCACTGCATAGAGCGTGTTGTCTTTGCTCGACCCATCGATTGCCTTCGTCAGATCGGGCGCCGCACCGGCGTAGTCCTTAATCTGAACCTTGCCCTTTCCCAGCACTGCATAGTCATCGGCAGTAGCATCCCCGCGCGATGCAACGATAGCCATATCCGCTACCGCGCCCGCATAGTCATTCAGTTGATAACGGGCATAGGCACGGTTGCGCGTCGCCGTTGTATAATCCTTCTTCAGACCGATAGCCCGATCGAAATCGGCGATCGATTCTTTCGCCAGGCCCATCGATAATTTCGACTTACCCCGATTATTGTAGATCACCTCATCGCTGGCGCCGAGGTTAATCGCATTGTCGTATGCTGCCACGGCACCTTTGTAATCGTTTTGCTTGTATCGTGCATTTCCCAGTTGATAGAACAGATCTTTGTTCTTGCTGCCCATCGAAACAGCCTTTTCAAGAGCGGGTATTGCCTCCTTTTCCTTTTGAACATTGAGATACGACATCCCCAGCGACTCATACGTGGCAAGGTCCGTCATGCCCAACGAAATTGCCTTTTCGAGATCCTGCGCCGCTACGGCAAACTGGTTCTGTTGAAATGCCGACATCCCATGCGCCTGGAAAACTTCCTTTTCGGCAGCGCCCGCGGTAATGGCTTTTCCCAGGGATTCGAAGGCCGGCGCGTACTCTGCGTTCTGGTATTGACACAATCCCAGCGCAGTATAAATGTCCTTGCCATTCGCGCCCATAGACACGGCAGCTGACAGGCTCTTTGACGCTTCCGCGCAGTTGCTCAATTTGGCAAGCGAAAGGCCCAGCATGCTGAAGACATCCTTGTCGCGCACGCGCTTGTCGACGGCGCTCTTTAATGCCTCCGAAGCACCCTTATAGTCCAGGAGACTATATCTAGCCGTGCCCAACTTCTGGAAGATTTCTGCGTCCGAACGTCCGGCAGCAATCACTTTCTCGAAGTCGGCAATACTTCCTTTCCAATCGCTGAGTTGGTAGCGGGCATCGGCCCGATTCAACAACGTATTGGTAACGCCGGGCTTTAGCTCCAGCGACTTGTCGTAGTCGGTCAAGGCGCCTTTGAAGTCCTGCAGGTTTGATCGGGCTTTTCCCCGGTTATTGTATAGCGTTGCATCCGATTTCCCTGCTGCAATGGCTTTGTCGTAGTTCGCAATGGCGTCTTTGAAGTTGTCCATTCTGAACTTGGCGTTGCCCAGGTTGGCGAAGGCGTCAGCGCCTTTGGCGCCCATGCTAATGGCCTTCTCAAGGTCTGTTGAGGCCCCGTCAACGTCTTCGAGCAAGTACCGGGTGTTACCCCGGTATTCGAATAACTCGGCTGTGTTGATGCGGCTTTTTACCGCCTCGTCGAAATCGGACTTCGCTTTTTCGTAGTCCTTGGTCATGTAGTAGGTAATTCCCCGCTTCACGTACACCTCCTTATTCGCGAAGTTTGAATTGATCAGCTGGGTGAATTGTATAGCCGCATCGTTGTAGTCATTGGCGGATAGTTTTTTGAGTCCCGATTCCCAATGCACGCCCATGACAGAATCCTGCTTTTGAGATTCCGATTTTTGTGCAAGAAGTGGTAGGGAGATCAAGTAAAATCCAAACGCAAAAAAAAGTGCCCTCATAGCGCGTACCTGGTGAGCAGCAAATTTACCAAATGATTTGCGGATTGTACGTGCCGTTCGAGGGCAGGATTACGGCACTGGTCGGAAGATACCTGCGGACGTAAGCTTCGGTGCCAATATCAACAATTCTCCAGCTACCCTTCAATTACATTACCAGCAACCTGCATAGTCTCCAGCGTGGGTGTTGCTTTACCTCCTTTTGGCTCAATGGTGACGGCAAATGTCTTCGCCCCGGGCTTGACATCTTTCATCCTGATAAGTCTGCCTTTCGTAAGATCGAATATGCCAGCGTCGACCGGCTTGCCGTCGATGATTGCCCACAGCTGATATTGATTCTCTGCGCTGAGTTCCTTCATTTCCCTGATGCTCAGGTAAACCTCTTTGGTCGTCTCATTCCAATACAAGGAGGCGAGGGCTGAGGGTGACTGTTCGGTGCCCTTCAAAACCACCCGTGTGAACGCAGGGTTGTTGATAATATTAACGTCCAGCTCTAACCGGTCGAGACGCTCGTTCACGGTATTGTAGTCTTGTGCTACCTGCTGGTTTTGGGCAATGAGGTCCGTAAGCGCACGCTGCGAATCCTTCCATTTGCCGCGGTAGTCAAAGGCGAAATACGAGGCGATCGCGGCAACGGCTATCGCTGCGGCTGCCGCCCAGTTCCAACGCCCGTTCGGACGGGTGTCCATCGGGACTGTTTTGGAAGTCGGCGGCATACTAATTTTGCTAAGTATGACGTCTTTCAACGATGCATTGGGCTGTATAGCCATCTGTTGGAGCAACAATTCCTGTGTTGACTCTATTGCCGCAAGTTCCTTTCTCAATTCCGGATATTGAAAAATGTTCTTTTCCACGTCAGCCTGTTCCTCTGCCGAAAGCTGACCCTGGACATATGCTTCCAGTATACCTGACGCTATGTAAGCTTCGACGTTCACTTGACTAATAAGTTTCTTAATAACTGCATAGCGAGGCGCATCCGGGTCTTCACAGTCCCCAAAGGTAAGTTGAATTCCTCCGAAATCTCGGACTGCGTGTAGCCCTTCAAATAGTGCTTCTCGATGACAAATTGCTGGTCTTCCGGGAGTCTGTTTAGAAGATCACGCAGGCCTATCGCCTCGACGCCCAGTTCAATATGGTCCTTGGCGTCGATCCTATTTACGAACTTTCCCAGGTCTCCAGTTTGCCGATCCTTACTAAATTCTCGGGAACGTGTCTTGTCGATCGCCTGATTGCGGGCAATATTGACCATCCAGGTAAAGAGTTTCCCCTTTTCGCGGTCGTAAGAATCGATCTTGTCCCAAATTTTAAGGAATACATCCTGCAAGACTTCTTCAGCCATTTCCTCTTTCCTCACGATGCGGGCAATTACGCCAAGTAGCGCTCCGGCATAGCTATCATAGAGATAGGAAAACGCCGACCGATCACGGCCTTTCAGCGCCGCAACGAGCGAATCTTCTCCGGTATGTTTAAAGGCTGGTGAGATAAGCTGGACTTAATTCACGAATGTATTAAAAAAGAATAGGTCCATCGATCTATTTCCAACAATGAAGAAAAATGTATTGTCAATGAGATCCGAATGGCAGCGGGATACGTAGATGAATTTTGTTTTAACCCATTTTGCACCGCTTCATTTGACGTGCGCGGTCTTTACCGGTCCTGCCACTGCCAGTTCTGTGTAGCCAGCCAATAGCGTGTATCGACACCGTTGTGAAATGTGTGGACTATTATCCACACTCAAAAAAATATTCAGTTTAATAGTCTATTGCAAAATCCGACGGCGTCCATCCGATCGTAGTTGAATTAAAATAGACTAACGAATCAACTTAAAACAACTCAGCTATGAACAAGACCCAAACAACAAGTCACGAATCTTTCGGTGACTTTGAAAAGAAAATCATGTTGCCGATGCGGCGCGGAAGATTTCTTAAATACCTGGGCGCTTCAACGGCAGTTTCTGCTCTCCTGGTTAGTGGGTGCGATGACGACGATGATGGCCCTTCGATGAACACTCCGGGCGTTGACCTGGGCAGTGGCGATATTGGAATCCTGAATTATGCTTATCTCCTTGAGCAATTAGAGGCTGCCTTCTATGAAATGGCAGTGTCATCTCCATATTCAGGAATTTCCCCGGCAGAGACATCAATCCTGACGGACATCCGCGACCACGAAAAAGCCCATCGCGATTTCTTCAAGGCGGCCTTGGGAACAAGTGCTATCACGACCGTTGAGTTTGATTTCACGGCTATCGACTTTGGCAATCGTGCCAGCGTGCTGGGCACAGCCAAGGTGTTCGAAGATCTCGGCGTTTCAGCCTACAATGGCGCCGGAAAATTGATTACCAACCCCGCATACCTTTTGCTGGCCGGTAAAATTGTTTCCGTTGAAGCACGGCACGCCTCGGCTATACGCGACTTACTCAATCCATTCAGTGCAGACTTTTCAGGCGACGACGTGGTGACCACCGATAACGGACTGGACCTTGCCAAGAGTCCCACCGAAGTTCTTTCCGCCGCCGATGCGTTCGTAAAGAACACGATCACATTCGATAAACTTCCTTCCTAACGCTAACCAGAAACTATTATGAACTTACTGAAGATAATATCAGAAATTGAAAAGCTTGATCCCGAAGTCTACGAAAAACTGAATTCCCGCCGGGCCATGTTCAAGCACCTTTCCAGCAGCGGAATGAAGTTTGCCGCAGCGGCGGTACCGTTGTTCCTCGGAACAGCCCTTAACAAAGCCTATGCACAGTCATCGGCCGTGCCCGATATCCTGAACTACGCCCTCACGCTGGAGTACCTGGAAGACGAATTCTACAAGTCAGGTCTTGCTGCCGCTGGTCTGATCCCTGAAAATCGAAGGGTGATCTTCCAACAGATCAGCAAACATGAGACTGCGCATGTAGGCTTCCTTAAAGCCGTTCTTGGTCAATTGTCAGCAACTCCGGTTGCCAAACCTACATTTGACTTTACGGCTGGCGGCGTCTTTGCCGATGTGTTTACAAACTACCAGACGTTCCTCGCGCTTTCTCAAGCTTTCGAAGATACCGGCGTGCGTGCCTACAAAGGTCGCGCCGGCGAACTGTTGGGCAATGCAACCGTCCTCACAGCAGCATTGCAAATTCACTCTGTAGAAGCCCGTCACGCCAGCATGGTAAGGAGACTCCGGGCAGAAAAAGGATGGATAACGGGTAACAGTAATAGCGGACTGCCCGCGGCGATCTACGCAGGCGAAGATAACGTAACCCAGGGGGGAGCAAGTATTACTGGTTTGGGTTACTCCGCTGCCGCAGCAACGGAGGCATTTGACGAACCCTTGACGCCAGACGATGTGTTGGCGATCGCAGGAGGATTTATTGTGTCGTAAGTTGGTGAGTGAAGGAATGGTGACGGGCCGGTGCGACTTTTTCCGGTCCGGCATCATTCTCACACCATAGATTAATCAAACACTAAAAATTTTGAGATATGTATTCGATAAAACTATTGTTTCTAGGGGGTGTAGGCCTGCAGGAAATTCTGCTCATCGGCTTATTTGTGCTCGTATTCTTTGGCGCTGGGAAAATTCCTGAATTTATGAAGGGACTTGGTAAGGGAGTGAGGGAATTTAAGGAAGGCGTGAAGGAAAATGGGAAAATCGACAATTAACAATTGTGGACCCCTGTTGGGACTTTTTATGGAGCGTCGAAGAGACGGGGCAAAAGTAATTCGCGAAATTATTTCCCGACGATAAGGAAGAGATCCAGGGCGTCGGAGCCGTCGGCTACGACGAGGTAGTCTTGGTGGTGGATGCCGGATACCAGTTTGCTGTCGTTGGATTGGAGTTTGTTCCGGTTCCAACGGTTCAGCAACTCATAGGGTATGCGCAGGACGGAAGCCGGAAGCCGGTGTTGCAGGTCCAGGACGTCAAAGCGGGTAAAGCGCTGCACAGATCGCTTGTTCTCTTCATAGTAAGCCATTACTTTGGCATTGCCGGTAATCCCGCTCATGGTTACAGACGAAAATACGCGCGC
>DATHKA010000526.1:0-6797 GCA_035489615.1 Chryseolinea sp. | reverse complement strand
CCGGATTTGATGAGTCAACTGGTTGATGTAAATTTGATTAGCACGACAATGTTGAAGCATTACGAGCGACAGACAAAAGATTGTCATGTTTATTGGATTGCTGTATTAGTGGTGTTGTCGTAATTTCAACCCATGATGGATACACAAGTCATTGATCGCAACAGTCAGTTGAACTGACGCTCTGATGATCCATGGCTGTTGAGAATTAAGTAACATAAAATATCGAAATACCTTTATGAGTGACGCGAAAGAAAAGTTGAAGGCCCTCCAGCTCACCCTTGACAAGCTGGAAAAAACATACGGAAAGGGTACCGTAATGCGGTTGAGCGATGAGAAGGTGGTGGACATTCCGACGATCTCCACGGGATCTCTGGGCCTTGATATTGCTCTTGGAGTAGGAGGTATTCCGCGTGGTCGTATAACGGAGATCTATGGACCTGAATCTTCGGGTAAAACGACGCTTACGCTGCATTGCATAGCGGAAGCGCAACGCAAAGGCGGATTGGCGGCATTCATCGACGCCGAACACGCGTTTGACAGAGCATACGCTGAGAAATTGGGCATCGACACAGAGAACCTGCTCATTTCACAACCTGATAACGGCGAACAGGCACTTGAGATCGCCGATCATTTGATTCGGTCGGGGGCCATTGATATTATTGTCATTGATTCCGTGGCGGCGCTCGTTCCGAAGAGCGAATTGGAAGGCGAGATGGGTGATAGCAAGATGGGGCTTCATGCGCGATTGATGTCGCAGGCTCTTCGAAAGCTGACAGGTACGATCAGCAAGACGGGATGTTCTTGTATTTTTATCAACCAGTTGCGCGAGAAGATCGGCGTGATGTTCGGCAATCCCGAAACGACTACCGGCGGTAATGCACTTAAGTTTTATGCATCGGTGCGCCTGGATATTCGCCGGATCGGACAGATCAAGGAATCTGCTGACGACATTACGGGCAACCGTGTAAAGGTGAAGGTGGTGAAGAACAAAGTTGCCCCTCCCTTCAAGGTTGTTGAATTCGACATCATGTATGGCCGCGGAATCTCAAAGTCCGGCGAGATCGTCGATCTCGGCGTCGAATTGAACGTGATCCAGAAGTCAGGCTCGTGGTTCTCCTACAATAGCAATAAGCTAGGCCAAGGCCGCGATGCTGTAAAGCAACTAATCGAAGATAATCCAGAGCTTATGGAAGAGCTGGAAAAGAAAATCAAAGACAAGATTGCCGGCTCACTCGCTGAAGAGACGAAGGAAAAGGAAAAACCTGTTCTGGAAAAAGCCAAGGCATAGTAGTTCATTTGTCTGGCAAGCGGACAGGATGACTTCCGTTGAGAAACCGAATTCGCGGTTTTACAATTAAGTCAAAAAGCCAGGTGCAGGTAGCATCTGGCTTTTTGATTTGGTCCAATGGAAAAGTTTACAAAGAATAGTTGCTATCTAGCGTACTTGTACGCCGTAGCAAAAAAACCGTGCTTTCCTTTTTGGACGAAAATCTGCACGCGATAAACCATTTTACCTTTTTTGGGTAAGCCTTAGTATGGTTATTTTTGCGATGGCGCGCTTGTATTGAACCAAATTTGGACACGAATGCCTGAACTCAGCTTTTACCTTGACACAGAAGATAAGATCAATTTGGTGTCGTTTGTGTTCGCGCAGAACGGATACCTGATACCAGCTCTCCAATATTCCGAGCCGAAGCATTCTATCGTAGATTCAACTGACAAGTATTTGTCGTTCGTAGACCAAAGTGTCTTGTTTTTCATTGTGCATGAATCCTTTTTTGATGAACCCCTGACATGGAGTTCATTTACCAAAGGTGGCAGGGAGTTATTCTACATGCCCCAAAGAATTGGCGGTCCAACCATTGATTTCTTGTCACCGGGCGCAATCCATGCTGACGGTATGCGAGTCGTCGGTCAGGGATCCATCAGCTATTATCCAACATTTATGAGCTCTGAAACGGCACAAAATGTTCGAGCACCGAAAGCACAAGACACGTTCTACAAAAAACTTATGTCTTTAGTCAAAGATGGGGGTATTAGCTTAAAGCTATCAAAAAGGATCTTTTGGATTGGAAATAAGACACTCGCGCAAGTGAGAAACGGAACCAAACTGATGAATGTGAGTGATGAAACATTGAAGACGATCTTAGTCCCTGGTGACTAATGTCCCTGCAGAAAAAATCAATAAACGTCCTTTGTCCACCAGATTTTTGGATTGCTGAACGACGAACGCGGTAACCAATCCACAAAGCGCAAGCCCCAGCCACAACGCCGGCGCGTTGGTTAAGTTGTTCGACTTTTTGATGGACTTAATTTCATCGATGCCGATATCATACTCCAATCTTTGACCGATAAACAACGTTAGATTCCATACCACAAGCTACGCAGGTCCGATGGAAAAATCCAGGATAATGTGTAGATGCCGAACGGTAAAAAATCCAGGATGGGAGACCACGGAGATAATTTTTTGGCAGGTTATGCTGGCGCGTGCCTCGATGCGCTGTTACCGGTGTATGCAGGTGGGTGCCTTGACGAAATACGAGGCATGGAGGAGATCGAAGCATATTCGGGGGCGTGCTTCGGCCGCTACGCGGGCGAAATTACGGGCGCACGCCGACAGTTCTTTTGCAAGTAGATTAGGGTGCACCATCTGGCAATTGAGTTTACCTTCATAAAAACCGACACCTGATTTCGCCCGCGTAGCGGCCGAAGCACGCCCTTTAAATTAAGTTACGATCTCCTCCATGCCTCGTATTTCGTCAAGGCACCCACCTGCATACACCGGTAACAGCGCATCGAGGCACGCGCCAGCATAACCTGCCAAAAGAAAATTTATCTCTGTGGCCTCCCATCCTGGATTTTTTTTACGAGCCCTACCCAGAAAAATTCCGAGTACAGTCAATCGACAAATCAACAGATCAACAAATAATCAGGCCCTGATTGCGTTCACGGGATCCAGCCTGGCTGCCATGGCTGCCGGTACGATGCCGGAAACAAGCCCAATGACAGAAGCAACCGTCAATCCCAACACGATGTTCTTAATAGTCAGAGTGACTATAAGGCTTCCCATCGGAATGAAGGTAATGAGCCAGACCAGGAAAAGACCGGCAAGGCCGCCAATGAGACTGAGGAAAATAGCTTCGAATAGAAACTGAAAGAGGATGAAGTAGTTCTTCGCACCAAGCGACTTTTGCAAGCCGATGATGGGTGTTCTTTCCTTTACGGACACAAACATGATGTTAGCAATGCCAAACCCGCCCACGAGAATTGAAAACCCGCCAATAATCCATCCGGCCGTGCCAAAAACGTCAAATACGCCGCTGATCACGTTGGCAATGGCTTCAGGACGATTCAACACAAAGTTGTCCTTTTCTGCGGGACGCAACCCCCTCCTTACACGCAGAATGCCGCGCACTTCATTTTCAAGCTCTACCAATCCGACGTCTGATTCGTTGCCTTTCACGCCGATGCGCGAGGTGAGTTCGAAGGGCTTCCCCGTCCCCGTCTGGTACAGGCGCCTGAATGACTGGTAGGGAATAACGACTACATAATCGTTGCTGGGGGTGCCGAGAAAGCTCTGCCCCTCTTTCCGGATCACACCGGCCACCACATATTTTAGATTTTTTACTTTAATCGACTTACCGATCGGATCTTCGTTGTTGGGGAAAAGACTATTTGCCACTTCGCTGCCAATCACGGCCACGTTGCGGCCAGACTCCAGCTCTTCAGAGGTAAAAAATCGTCCGCGTTCCACATTTACTTCGAAGATGTTGTCGTAGCCCTGGCTGGCCCCCACGAGTCCCACCTGCCCGATGCTGTTGTTGTCGCGCTTGATGTTCATGTTGCCGCGCCGGGAAAAAATGGCGATGCCATTCTCGTTGCGCAGGTTCGTTTGAAGAAACTTGTACTCGTTATACGAGGCGTTCGGCCGTTGCCAGAAGTCCCACCAACGGTATTCTCCATCGTTGTCGGCCGTGAAGGGCCATTTTTCGATGTAAATCACACCGGTTCCCAGGAAATTGAGGCTGTCTTTGATGTTCTTTTCCAGTGAATCGACCAGGGTGAGCACCGAAATAATGGCAAAAATCCCGACTGTCACTCCCAGGAGAGAGAGGATTGTACGCAATACATTCGACTTAAGTGCCTTCCAGGCAAAGCGGAAGCTTTCGTATATCTGGCCGATGGTCTTCATGAACAACCTTAACGAGGTGCAATTATTTTAGTTTGTCGGGGCTTTGGCCTTAAAATTACCCTGATAGACTCAAAAAACTCTATTTTGTTACAGCCCCGAAAAACCTCTAATGCTTTGTCGCAAAAGCCAAATATTGCCTTATTTTTGCAACCTCTTTTAAAAAATTACCCTTGATTGGGTTTCTTTTGCGAAAACCGACATGAAGTTATCAGAATTTAAATTCGAGCTCCCCAATAATCTTATCGCACTTGACCCGGCCGAAAACCGCGACGAATCGCGTTTGATGGTACTTCACAAGGATTCCGGAAAGATCGAGCATCGCATCTTCAAGGACGTGGTCGAATATTTTGCCGAGGGAGATGTTCTGGTTGGCAATGACACCATGGTGTTTCCGGCGAGACTGTACGGACGCAAAGAGAAGACCGGTGCCAAGATCGAGGTTTTCCTGCTTCGTGAGCTCAACGCCGAGATGCACCTCTGGGATGTACTCGTTGATCCAGCACGGAAGATTCGCGTAGGTAACAAATTGTACTTCGGCAACGGTGATCTCGTAGCCGAAGTGATCGATAACACGACATCCCGCGGGCGTACGATCCGTTTTCTTTTCGACGGCGATTCCACGGCGTTCGATAAGGTGGTGGAAACCCTGGGTGAAACTCCCCTTCCGAAATACATCAAGCGCAAGATCAAACCTGAAGACAAGGAGCGCTTTCAAACCATTTTCGCTAAGAACAAAGGTGCTGTATCCGCCCCAACGGCCGGGATGCACTTTACCCGACAGTTATTGAAGCGCCTGCAGATCAAGGGCGTGGATATGTCCTATATCACCTTGCACATTGGTCTGGGCACCTTCCGTCCTGTCGATGTAGAGGACCTTACCAAACACAAAATGGATTCCGAGAACTTCATTGTTGGACCTGAGTGTGTTGCTTCGGTAAATCGCGCGCTGGACAATAAGCATCGCGTTTGCGCTATTGGCACAACGACTATGCGGGCGCTGGAATCAGCGGTTTCAGCCACTAACCGGCTGAAGTCTCGTGAGGGATGGACTGACAAATTTATCTTCCCTCCTTACGAGTTCAAGATCTGCAATGCGATGATCACGAACTTCCATATGCCCGAATCCACTTTGCTGATGATGGCTTCTGCCTTCGCGGGATACGACCTTGCTATGGAAGCGTACAAGGTGGCCAAAAAGGAGAAATATAAGTTCCTGACGTATGGCGATGCCATGCTGATCATCTAGTGCGCCGTAGCAAAAATAACCGCGCATTCTTTTTGCACGTAACGGTGAATCGGAAACCGTTATTTTTGCAATGACGTACCAGGTCCCAGTTGCTCGTTCACGCGGGATCATACTCTTTGAATGCATCAAAAAGAAGTAGCTATTATCGTTGCCGGCGGCAAGGGGCTGCGCCTTCCTGGCGACACACCCAAACAATTCGTTGAGATTGGCGGCCAGCCGGTCCTGATGCATACGATAGATGCTTTCCGCGCTTATAGCCGATCCCTGGAAATTTTACTGGTCCTGCCATCCGGTGACTTTGGTCGTTGGGAGAATCTTTGCCTTAAATTCCATTTCGATACAAAGACTACCGTAATCGCAGGAGGCGCAACTCGATTTCAATCGGTAAAGAATGGCCTCGACTCGATCGCCGGATCCGGGCTCGTGGCCGTACACGACGGTGTTCGTCCGTTGGTGACGCCTGAAATTATCGCCGCATCGTTTGACACGGCGCGGAGGCATAGGTCGGCCGTTGCGTCTGTTCCCATGAAGGAATCGATCCGGGAACTAAGGGCCTCGGGTACAACCGATGTTTTTCCAGACGATTTTTCGGGCGCGTTGTCGTTTGCTGTCGATCGCGCGAAGTTCAGGGTTATGCAAACGCCACAGACATTTGACATTGACCTGCTGAAGTCTGCCTATGAATCCGCTGAGGACAGCGCGTTTACGGACGATGCCAGCGTCATGGAGCATGCCGGACACACCATCAGACTATTCGACGGCAGTTATGAGAATTTGAAGATCACTACTCCCGTGGATCTCGTGGTGGCCGAGGCGATCATTCGATCGCGAAAACAGAAATAGGCCGTAACTCCGCGGCGATGGATTGTTTAAACGGTTCAGATGACGGGCTTCGCACCGAAACGACGACCAAAACAACGAAGGCCGTCCGTGGACAGCCTTCTGAAATTCATCATTCGATTCTTAGTATTCGTCTTCGTTGAAGAAAAAGTCCTCTTTGGTTGGGTAGTCGGGCCAGATCTCCTCAATGCTCTCGTACGGTTGACCGTCGTCCTCGAGCTCCTGGAGGTTCTCGACAACTTCCAGGGGAGCACCGGATCGGATAGAGTAGTCAATGAGTTCATCTTTGGTGGCCGGCCAAGGCGCGTCTTCCAGGTACGAGGCGAGTTCCAGTGTCCAATACATATTTTTACCCTCCTAATTTTCCGCAAAAATAAAATTTTGCAGCTCAAAACAAATTTTATTTTTCCAGCACAAAGAACGCTCCAAGTCTGGTGAAGGGAAAATGGCACTTCCAACGCCTTCACTTTTGGCCGAGATAACTCCGTGATCTGTGTGAAGTACGGCATTCTCCATCAG
>DATHKA010000525.1:0-5181 GCA_035489615.1 Chryseolinea sp. | reverse complement strand
TCACATTAGTGCCCACGGTAGTGATCGCTGACGGAAAGATCACGGCAGTGGGCACTAATGTGACCCCGCCCGCAGGCGCCACCGTGATTGACTGCAGCGGCAAGTGGATTTATCCAGGAATGATTGATGGCGGTACTACGCTCGGTTTGAGTGAAGTCGATTCAGATCCCCGTACACGCGATTTCAACGAAGTGGGGGATGTGATTCCTCAGGTTCGTGCCATCACGGCAGTCAATCCGAATTCTGTATTGATTCCAGTTACCCGGCTTAGCGGTGTGACAACAGTGATTGCAGCGCCAGTTGGCGACCTTATGCCCGGAACTGCCGCACTGATCAACCTGCATGGCTACACGCCGGATCAGATGTTCGCCGGATTCGAAGGGGTGGTCTTGATTTTTCCAAACAACGGCCGCAAGGGATTTATGGATAAGCGGACCCCGGAGGAAATTCGAAAGGGAGTCGAGAAGGCCATGCAAAAACTGAATGATACGTGGGCGATGGCGGTGCAGTATCACAAGCTCGACTCGGCCACGAAAAACCCCAGGTATTATCCGGAGATGCAGGCATTGATTCCGGTAGTTCGCGGTGAACGTACGCTTATGATCGAGGCGAACACCAGCAAAGACATTCTCGCAGCGATTCAATGGGTGGCTGAACGAAAGATAGGTAAAGTGATTCTCACCGGCGTATCAGAAGGATGGCGTGTAGCTGCCGACATTGCTAAGGCCAAATTGCCCGTGATCACCGGCCCGGTGCTGGCACAGCCTACCCGCGATTATGACCGGTACGACAAGGCTTACGCCAACGCGGGGCTTATGCGCAAGGCCGGCGTTACGGTAGCGATAAGGACACAGCAGACAGAGAACGTACGCAACCTTCCCTACAATGCGGGGTTTGCCGCGGCTTACGGACTTGGACAGGAAGAGGCACTTCGCGCTGTAACTATTGTGCCCGCAGAGTTATTTGGCGTAGCCGGTAAACTCGGTTCTATCGAAGTGGGCAAGAGTGCCACGCTGTTTGTGAGCGATGGAGATCCCTTCGAAACCAAAACAAACATTCTGCACGTATTCGTCGGAGGATGGCAAATGCCGATGGTGAGTCGGCAGACACTATTGTACGATGAGTTCTTAAAGCGTGAGCCGGGCGTAAAAAAATAAATTACCCGGTGTGCGCGCGCTGTCCTATCCAACTTCGGAATGCGGGTGCAGATTCTTTACTGACGTACACTTCTTCACCGGTCTCGGGCTCGAGACGCACGCGAATCTTTCCCTGAACGGGAGCGTATTGTCTGATTGCACGCGCCGCCGCAAGGTATTTTCGATTGAGACGAATGAACCGGGTGGGATCAAGTGTGGATTCAAGGGCGGTAAGGTTCTTGTCAACTATCATTTGCTTCCCGCTAAAATCCTTTAGAAAAACAATCTTGTGCATGGTGAACAGGTACGCCACCTCATCGATGGGCACGACCACGTACTGGTTTCCTCTACGGGCCACGATCCTGTCGGCCAATGCGTGTGCCAGGGAACTTGACAAATGGCTGGGCTGAGAAAGCTGTTGCCGATTGAAGTGATGGCTCAGTCGGTCCACCTTCTCCAGCGTGCGCCTGAGCTTTTCTTCTGTAATAGGTTTCAACAGGTAGTCGATCGAGTTATACTCGAAACTTTCCAGAACGTACTTGTCATAGGCAGTGGTGAACACGATTGGAAAGGTCGGGGCGATTTGACGGAAGATCTCGAAGGAGTGGTCGTCGGACAATTGAATATCAACAAATGCCAGGTCCGGCGAAGGATGTGCGGCGAGCCAGGCCAGCGTTTCCTTTACGCTGCCAAGTTTTGCCTCCACTACAACGGCAGGGGCGACCCTGGTGAGAAGGTGTTCCAGGTTCGCCTGGGCCAGTAACTCGTCTTCAATGATGATAATCCTCATAGTGTGTCGATACCGTTATTTCAGGAAGAAGTGGTAGACATCAGTGGCATGCGCACCGTGAAATGCTTTCCATCATTCTCCACCATGATGCGTTTACCGGTAATGATAAAGAACCTTTCATCGAGGTTTTTCAATCCAATCCCCGATGAAGGCTGCAGGCTACGCTTCGGTTGCAGCTTGTTCTGAATGACCAGCGCACCGTCATTCATGGTCAGGTTGATCCGCAAGGGCACACGCGTTGAGATTTCATTGTGCTTCACGGCGTTTTCCAGCGCCACGAAGGCGGATATGGGTGGGATCAGGGCAGACGCGGCATCGGGAACATACTGATTGATTTCAAGCGCTGATCCGAACCGCAGCTGCAACAGGGTTACGTAATGACCAACAAAGGCCAGTTCGTCGTCAACCATCACCAGCGTGTGCTCCTTTTGCATAAGAATATAGCGGAATACCTCGGCCAGATGCTCCGTGAATTGCCGCGCCCGCGCAGGATCCGCATCAATGAGATAAGACAGCGAATTAAGGGAGTTGAACATAAAATGCGGATCGATCTGATTTTTGAGAGCCTCAAGTTCAGCTTCCGCTTTGGCCTTTTGCAACTGGGCGCTCCGCACTTGCTCACTTTGCTGCTCCTTCACCATGAATACTGTCTCATACACATGTGTCACGAACAGCACGCATATCACATTTACCAGTGATACCGTGGTCACGATGTCCCATTTGATGGTAACGAATCCCATCCACCTGAACCACAGGCAAAGCCAGGCGATGGTTAGCGGCGACGTAAAGAAAATGTTGTTGATGAATAAGAGGATGAGCTTCTCGATAGGCTTGTCGAACCACGTAAATCGCTGACGTGTTCTGAAAAGGAGATAACGGTTGCCCTGCCAGATGCAGAAGGCAAGCGTGATAAAGTACATATATCCGAGCCAGTAGATAGGATCGTGCACCGTGAGTTCACCAAACAAGCCGGTGAGGTTGGGTATGGCGACGCCAAAGAACGGAATGCCGATGGCGCGCATAAGCGTATCGTTCAGCGCTATCTCACCCGCTGGCTGCGGGTGCCCGGAATTCGTGCTGTCGTTAGCTTTATGGGAGTCTGCCTCAGGTGCCATTTATGCCGCTTCAGTAAGTGTATACAATTTCGTGTTTATCCTATTGCGATATTCCATGCAGACATCGTTTATATTGATCCATCAAATCCCTTTAAGTTAAAACTCTATGAATGCACCCTTTAACATCTGGGCCGTGCTCGTTGCGGCGCTTTCTACTTTCCTCATAGGCGGACTATGGTATTCTCCAGCGCTCTTTGGCAAGGCCTGGATGCGCGAAAACGGCTTTACCGAAGAAAGCCTCAAAGGCGGGAATATGGCCAAAATCTTTGGACTTGCGTTTCTCCTGGGCATTGTTGCTGCCGTTAACCTCGCCATGTTTATGGGGCCCGAGAATGACCCCGCTATGGGAGCCATGTGGGGATTTCTGGCCGGTTTTGGGTGGGTAGCAACGTTCGTCGGAACGCACTACCTCTTCGAGAGGCGTTCTTTCAAATTGTTCCTCATCAATGCCGGGTACAGCGTCGTCGCCCTCACGTTAATGGGCGTAATTCTGGCGGCCTGGAAATAGAGCCCGTGAGCAACCATTTGATGAAATAGGGATAGTTGGGATATTTACCCTTGCTAAACTGTTCTCTCTATGGAACGCCTTTTGTATTTTCCTTCTTAATTAAAAACCCCATCACTATGCAATGGAGAGGAAGAAGGCAAAGTACCAACGTCGATGACCAGCGCGGTCGGGGCGGAGTAGGGCCAATGGCATTCAAGGGCGGCCTTGGGACTATTGCTATTGTCGTTGTCATTAGCCTGATCATGGGCGAGAATCCGCTTAAGCTGCTGTCGCAGATGCAGACTCAATCCCCTGCCACTGAGCAGACTGGCGAATATCAGGCGAGTCCCGAGGAGCAGGAGCTTGCGCAGTTCGTGACCGTCGTTTTGGGAAGTACCGAAGATGTATGGCATAAGATCATGAGTGATTATCGCGATCCTACGCTTACCATGTTCACCGATGCCGTCAATTCAGGCTGTGGACAGGCATCCTCAGCAGTGGGGCCGTTTTACTGCAGCGAGGATGAGCGACTATACATCGATCTGAGTTTTTATGACGAGTTGAAGAACCGTTTTGGTGCGCCGGGCGATTTCGCACAGGCGTACGTGATCGCCCATGAAGTAGGGCACCACGTGCAGCATCTCCTCGGTATTACAGACAGGATTCACGCCCAACGGGAGCGGCTTAGTGAAGCAGAATACAATAAACTTTCAGTAAAGTTAGAACTGCAGGCTGACTTCCTGGCCGGCGTGTGGGCACATCATGCCGACGCGATGGATAAAATCCTGGATCCCGGCGACATAGATGAAGCCTTGAATGCCGCCAGTGCTATCGGCGACGATCGCTTACAAAAACAGGCGCAAGGTCAGGTGGTGCCGGACTCGTTTACGCACGGCACTTCGGAACAACGAATGCGCTGGTTCAAAAAGGGGTTCGAGACGGGTGATGTGAACCAGGGCGATACGTTTAATGCGACGAACCTGTAACACATTGATCTGCATCATCCGGCATCGGCCATAACAACAAGTCCACACGACAAACGCAAGGAACAGAATCGGACCAAAACGTGCCAATCCGATCCCAACCCCGCTAATACAATCTCCCTATAACGATATCATTAATCTCCAAATGCGTCTATCTTTGGCCTATGGACGAAGCACAATACCTTTCCGGGTTTGGTGAAGCATTGATATTTATCATTGTGGGCGCGCTGTTCATCCTGGCGACGATGCTGGTGTCGCGGTTCATCAGGCCGAACCGTCCGAATCCGGAGAAGCTTGCTACCTATGAAAGTGGGGAAGAGGCCATTGGAAATGCCTGGGGTCAATTCAATTTTCGCTTCTACATTGTTGCGCTTATTTTCCTCTTATTCGAGGTTGAAATAGTCTTTCTGTTTCCGTGGACAACGGTCTATGCTGACCCGCTGTTGCAGCAAGCAGCACCGCAGTGGAGCTGGGTGGCCATGGGAGAGATGATGACTTTTATTGCGCTACTGGCACTGGGGCTTGCTTATGCCTGGCGCAATGGATTCCTAACCTGGGATAAACCCAACCCCATGCCTACGCGGTATCAATCGAACGTGCCGCCGGCGTTGTACGAGGCAATCAACAACAAGTATAAGCGCAAGGGAGATTCACTAAAATAATCATTCAC
>DATHKA010000524.1:0-2292 GCA_035489615.1 Chryseolinea sp. | reverse complement strand
AAGCAGGGCCTGGTGACGCGCTTCACAACGCCTTCGCTACTGCTCGTATCAGATTCACTTCAGCGGCTTCGCATCAAGCGATGGGAGGAATACTGGACGAAGTCGCAACGTGAGCGTGCGAGTGCCGCCGTGCGTCGCCAGGGAGCCAGACTAAAGTTCTCACCCGTGGTGATGCAAAACTTTGATTCACTCCTGAGTCGGCGATACCGGCTTGCCGATGCAGGCGTGCTGAAGCCGGTTCGCGATGCTTTCTTCGAGAACTTTATTATCCGGGGTGGACAAGGCGACGTGATCATTTCGCTGGCTCAAGCAGCGCCAGCTGATAAATCCCGTGTGATTGATGCGTTTCAGTCGACCCCTAGCGGAGCCGTTGACAGGCAAATGCTCGCCAACATGTTTGTGGAGTACGTGCACGCTGATTTTGATTTTATTGTAAAGGTAACGGCGATCCTGGTCTTTTCCGCCCTCTTCCTTTCTTTCGGCCGGATCGAGTTAACCCTCATCACCTTCGTGCCGATGTTCATCACCTGGATATGGATCTTAGGTATTATGGCATTGCTCGACATAGAGTTTAACATCGTGAACGTGATGGTTTCCACCTTCATATTCGGGCTGGGCGACGACTATAGCATCTTCGTGATGGATGGCATGCTGCAACAATATCGCACGGGAAAGGAGAATATGAGCTCCATTCGTGATTCCATTACCATCTCGTCACTGGCCACGATCGCCGGTTTGGGTGTTCTTATCTTTGCGCAGCATCCCGCACTCAGGTCTATCGCCACGATTTCCATCATCGGTATCGTCTGTGTGCTCATCATGTCGCAACTCATCGAACCCTATCTCTTCCGCGCGCTGATTACGAATCGGACCGCGCGGGGATATGCGCCGATGACGTGGCTGGGAATTTTGAGCACGATCTTTACTTATTCATATTTTGTCATAGGTTCATTCGCCATGACTTTAGTCGGTGCCTTGCTGCGCCTCATTCCATTTGCAAAACGTTCCTGCAGGTATTTGCTGCATGTCGGCATCAGTCTCAGCAACCGGTCGCTCATATATCTGGCACCCGGGTTACACACGCGCATCGATGGCCGAACGCAAAAAACCTTTTCACGGCCGAGTGTGATCATTGCAAATCATGCCTCGTTTCTCGACATCCTGCTCACCACGATGCTCCATCCCAAACTCATCTTGCTGACCAACAAGTGGGTGTGGGAATCGCCGATCTTTGGAGGCGTTGTGAGACTCGCGGACTACTACCCCGTAACTGAAGGAGCGGAAGACAGCGCTACGCGATTTTCCGGACGCATTGCCGAAGGGTATAGCATTGTCGTGTTTCCGGAAGGCAAGCGATCTGGAGATGGACAGATTCATCGCTTTCATAAAGGTGCCTTCTTCCTGGCGGAACAGCTGGGCCTTCCAATTCAGCCGCTCTTGATCCACGGCGCGTCAGACGGAATTCCAAAAGGGACTTTCTATCTGAATGAAGTTTTAGTTTCCCTTAAATTTCTTCCGCCGATCGAAGTGGATGATCCTTCTTTTGGGAGTGGGTATGCGGCACGTACGAAACAGATCAGCCGGTATTTCAAAGACGAGTATGCGCGTTTGGCGGTGTCGCAGCGCACCACCGGATATTATCGGTACAAATTGCAAAGCACCTATTTGTATAAAGGACCAATACTGGAGTGGTATACGCGGATAAAGACCGGACTGGAAGGTCACTACAAGATATTCGATCAATTGCTGCCGCGTCAGGGTCGCCTTATCGACCTGGGATGTGGCTACGGTTATTTGTGCTACATGCTTCAGTTTGTAAGCGCGAACCGTACCATAACCGGGGTTGATTATGACGAAGACAAAATTGAAACTGCGCAACACGGCTATACGCGCACGGAAAGGCTGCAGTTTTTTCACGGGGATGTCACCACTTATCCGCTCGGGAATGGTGTGTTCGATGGAATCGTGATCAGCGATGTACTTCATTACCTTCCACGAACGGCCCAGGATGCGCTCATCCGGCGTTGCATCGGGGCATTGTCGGAAGAGGGCGTACTCATCATTCGGGATGGAAATGTCGATTTAGGGGATCGTCACAAAGGCACCCGGATGACGGAATTCTTTTCGGTGAAGTTGCTGGGCTTTAACAAAGCGGTTAATGAATTGCATTTTGTGTCGGGTGCGCATATACGGGAAGTGGCATTCGACATGACCATGGAAGTGATCGATCAGGCAAAGTTTACCTCGAATGTTATTTTTGCCCTTCGGAAAGGAATCTGACAACGTGTCTGG
>DATHKA010000523.1:0-10731 GCA_035489615.1 Chryseolinea sp. | reverse complement strand
CAGTCGCAGTCGTTCGGTGAGCACGTCAACTTCACCTTGTGTCCCGACGCTGATGGCGAGATGGATCAGACCGGTGCTTTGTTGATTCGCGGAATTGATCGAAGGAACAATGCCGGGCATTTGCATAATCTCCAGTCTTGCCCCGTCATTGAAGCGCAGAAAGTAAGAATGAAATCCTTTCGTGGTATTCACATATTTTTCTCCCGCGAACGCATGAAAATGCTTCACGTAAAACGCTTTCAGGCGTTCCAGTTCGAATGTCCAGATGGCGACGTGTTCTATTTTCACAGCTTACTTTCTTTGTGCGCGCAGGTAATGAATCAAATCTGTTCCCGGGAGAGAACTAACGCCGCATTCCCGCAGCATGAGGATAAGCTGTCCGCGGTGATAAGTTCCATGATTGACAATATGGTACAACGTTTCCTCATAAGTGTCATCACAAGATTCGCCCCGGAGATTCGTGTAGTGGTATCGACCCGAAAGAAGGGCCGGACTGACAGAATTTATGAACATTACAAAGTCTTTGGAAGAGTTCATGAGACCTTCAAGAATATCCACTTTGGAAGGCGGTTCAGCGACCATAGGTGCCTGTTTCAAACTCTCACCCTGCATTCGGCGATACCAGATGTGCTGAGAACCCCAGATGTGCAGTGTGGTCTTGGCAATCGATGGAAAACTTCCCTGGTTTCCGCGGTAGAACAATTCATCACTAAGCGGCTTTAGCGTTTCGATCATCATGCCATTAGCCCAGGCGTTAAATTCCAGATGTTGTAGGATACTGTAGCTCATAGTAGCGCAATCATGGCTTGTAATTGATGTTATACTTATATCCTGATTCTGACGTATCAACTTTCGAACGTGTCTCCCCTTATTTCAGGTAATCGGGAGCGTCAATGCCTGCTTTCAGCAGGTCATCCGGTATTGGAGACTGGCGTTGCAGCTTGAGCGGTACCACTCCGGCCCAGGTGTCGAGCGTGTAGTCAACTTCGTCGTCTATGGGCGGACCGGTCCGTACTTTCGCAGAGGCATCGTCAATGGTAATGGACAATACCATGGTAGCCTTCCATTCGCCGGCATCGGGATGACGCACGTCGTTCCAACGGCCGGGCTGTACCTTTTCCGTAAACGTCTCAAGCGCCTGATACAACTCGTTCTCATCGGTTACTCTTTCCGTCTTGCCGAAGACGACCACAGAACGATAGTTCATTGAGTGATGGAATGCAGATCGGGCCAGCACGAGTCCATCTAAATGGGTAACGCTCAAGCACACGTTCATCGGGCGTTCCGCCATAGCACGCAGGTATCCACTGCCCACCGAGCCATGGATATAAAGTTTTTTGCCTATGCGACAAAATCCCGTTGGAATCTGGACCGGTTCTCCGTGGCGCACAAAGGCCACCGTACAAACCAGCGCCTCGTCGAGCATAGCATAGATGGCGTCGCGGTCGTACTCGGCACGTTTGGGCAAGCGGGTAATACGGTTGCTTGGCGAGAGGGGGAAAGAGGACATAGGTAGTTGATAATTTAATGTTGATAAGGTCGTCTATCAAGGCTTTCTGGATGTAGGATCGTGACCCCACGCAGAGAACAGTTTAACTCGATTTTCGCGCGATGCGGAAGCAATCGGAAAATCGTTCCATCCCAATTCTCGGATAATACTCCCGGGCTGCCGGAGCGGCCAATAGGATCAGGGTTGTGTCTGTACCAGCTACGCGATGAGTTTCCGCAATGAGGTGTTTGCCGATACCTTGCCGCTGGTAACTTTCATCAACGGCCAGGTCTGACAAATAGCAGCAAAACGAGAAATCTGTAAGTGCCCGGGACACACCCACCAGGCGGTCCTCGTGCCACGCTGTTATCAGTACGTTGCCGTGATCGAGCATGAGTTGCAGCTTTCGCGGATCATCAATCGGCCGTCGAACACCAAGCGACGTTCGGCAAAGGACGTCGGCAAACTCCTCGACGGAGAGCTTTCGGTCGCTGCGATAAACAATAGGATCTGCGTTCATATTAACGAGAGGATGAAAGGTTTTATATGACCAGCATTTGATCGACGTGTTTCCGATCAATGTTCGTTGTCCGGTTTTAGCGGGAACTCACTTGATCTTCAGCACGATTTTTCCGAACTGATTTCCGTCCTCCATGCGAAGCAAGGCATCCTGTATGCGTTCGAGCGGCAAGGTCTGATCAATCACGGGCTTCATGCTGCGGCTTTCAACAAAGTCGAGCATGGATAGAAATTCGTCACGGGTCCCCATAGTCGTGCCGAAAATGGAGATCTGTTTCCAGTACAGCAGCCTGGTGGCCATTTCGGAAATGTTGCCTGCCGTCCTTCCAAAGTTCACAATCCGACCGCCCGGAAGCATAATGTCCAACAGCTTGCCAAACTGCGGGCCGCCCGCGCTATCAATCACAATATCAAAACCCCCGGAGGCTTTCATCGCCTGCTCCGTCCATTGAGGGTCTTTGTAGTTGAAACCCTGGAGGGCACCCAGCGCCTGTGCTTTGGTTAGTTTTTCGTCAGAGCCGGAGGTGACATATACGCGTGCCTGATAGGCCACCGCGAATTGCAACGCCCACAGTGCCGCGCCGCCACCGACACCGGTAATCAGTACCTTTTCTTTGGCGCGAAGCCTGGCTTTCGAGAACAACGCGCGATAGGCGGTCAGCCCTGACAACGGTACGGCTGATGCTTCTTCGAAACTCAGGTGCTCAGGTTTTTCAAAAACATACTTTTTCGAAATGACCAGGTAGTCGCTAAATGTTCCATTGTCGGGATAACCGAGTATACGAAACGAATTGCCCTGGACAACCGGATTGTTGCCCCAATCCAGACTTGGGTTGATGATGACCTCCATGCCGATGAGTAAGGGATCGGCATCTTCACCTACGTCTTCGATGACTCCGCTACCGTCAGAACCCAGGATCACGCCATTGTCCGGTACGGTGTTTTGCTCGCGCCACGTCCAGATATCGCGATGGTTGAGCGCCGCGTGATGCATGCGCACAAGGACCTGATCCTTAACAGGCTTGAACTTCTTGATCGGCTCGACCACCAACGGACGATCCTTACCTCTAAAGACAACCGCTCTCATATGGAAATTTAGTCCCTTAGTCTTGAGTCATGAGTATTTAGTTGTTTACAGTACTTAAAGTACTAAAGACAACTAAATACTCATGACTCAAGACTCATTACTAGTTCTTGATGATGTAGTTCCATCCAAAGGGATCGGGTTCGTGGCCGAGCCTGATAGTGTTGAGCTTTGCCTTTGCGCGATGCTGGAAGCTTTGCTCGTTGGATGGCGGTAGATTATAGTCTAATCCGTGAATGTTAATGGTAGCAATAGAGGAAACAACGGCTGCGGTACCTGCGCCAAATGCTTCTGTGATTGATCCGTCCTTGAATGCTTGTTCGATTTCTTCGACGCTCACTCTGCGCTGTTCCACGGCCATTCCCAGACCGGGTGCCAGTTTGATCAGGGAATCGCGCGTCACACCATCGAGCAGCGCCGACGTGAGCTTTGGCGTGATGAGCTTGCCATCGATCACAAACATGATATTCATCACACCGGCCTCGTCGATATACTTGTGCTCTTTGGCGTCGGTCCAAAGCACTTGATCGAACCCTTCCTGGCGCGCGAGTTGCGTCGGGTAAAAGGCGCCACCATAATTGCCCGCGCACTTGGCATAACCGGTTCCGCCTTCGGCCGCGCGTACAAATGTCTCCTCTACCTTCAGGCGTGTGGGCTTGCTGAAATAATTGCCCGCCGGACTCGTGAGAATAAAGAACTTAAAGTGATCAGCAATTTTGACGCCCAGCCTGGGTTCAAAAGCGAATACCACGGGGCGAAGGTACAAGGAACCGCCTTCTGACGTGGGAATCCAGGCCTGGTCAGCTTCCACGATGGCGTGAAGGCTTTGAATGAAAAATTCTTCCGGAATTTCCGGCATGCACATACGCGCCAAAGACTTGTTCAGCCGTTCGCTGTGCTTATGTGGTCTGAAAATGCAAATGTTTCCATCCTTGTTCTTGAATGCCTTCATTCCTTCAAAAACAGATTGCCCATAGTGAATCGATAGCATCGCCGGCGACATGGGGATATCTCCAAAAGGAACGATTTCGGGATCCTGCCATTTGTTGTTGACATAATCAACCATAAGCATGTGATCCGAAATGTATTTTCCAAACTCGAGGTTGTTAAAGTCAACTTCACTGATCCGTGACTTGGCGATTCTCTTGACGGAGAACGAGGTGGTTGTCGTTGTCATTTTTGCGTGCAATTAAGAAGGTGAATTTCAGGATATTCTTTCAATTTATCTGTGCCGAATGCTACATTTTTGACGGCTTCCGTTGGGCTCATGGAACTTAAGGTACAAGCATGATCTACAGTCTTTTCCATATGCGGCTACTGGACTCTCAATGCGAATAGCTGGCGGCAAACATCTGACAATGCCGCGAACGCCACGTCCATATCCGTACGGCCGGTCAACCAATTTGAAATGGCCGCCCGCATCGCAGGCCTGCCCTTGTACAAGGTAGGGGTGAAAAAGACCCTGCCGTCGTCGCGAATAGCGTGCAACAACGCCTTGATGCCTTGAGTTGACCCTTCATCGGAGGATGAAAGGGTAAAGCACACGACATTCATCCGTACCGGGGCGAGTAATTCGAATTGAGACGAGCTCTTAATTTGCTCCCCAAAATAATGGGCCGCGTCACAGTTGCGCTCTATGATATCCCGATATCCCTCGCGCCCATAGGCCATCAGGGTAAACCACGAAGGAAGGGCCCGGAAGCGCCGGCTGTTTTCGGGCGTATAGTGGAAGAAGTCCGGACTTTCTGCCGGATCCCCCAGATAGGCGGCACTATTTTGAAACACCTTCAGCTGAAGCTGCTTGTGAGTGGTGAACTGCATCGCGGCGTCGTAGGGTACATTCAACCATTTGTGTGCGTCAACGGTTAGGCTATCGGCATGATTCAGTCCGTCAACCAGTTGGGCATACTGTGGAGAACAGGCAGCAAAGCCTCCGAAAGCAGCATCCACGTGCAGCCAAAAGTTGTATTGCTTTTTCAATTGCCCGATCGCTTGCAGGTCGTCGAAGTCGACGGTATTCACGGTACCTGCATTTGCAATCACCACGCACGGTCCCTTGACGTCGCGCAGCTTTTGCTCCAGTGCGTGCGTATCTACCGCCTCGCGTCCCGGTAACGTGTCAACATACAAGAGCGAGCGACGACCTGCGCCGAGCATGGACAATGATTTCAACACGCTGGCATGTGGCGTAGCGCTAAGATAAACCACTGCCGGGCCATGGCTCATGCCGACCTGACTGAAGTCGACACCGCTTTGTTCACCGACCCACTGGCGGCCGAGTGCCAATCCGGTAAAATTCGACATCGTGGCTCCTGTAACAAATGAACCGAAAAACGATTCATCGAGTCCAAACAACTGGCGAAAGAATCCAATTGTCTGATGCTCGATCTGCGGCGCAATAGAATCGTTGCTACCACAGGCATTTTGATCATAAGCGCTTACCAACCAGTCGCCAACCAGCGCAGCAGGCGTTGATCCTCCCGTGACAAACCCAAAATACCTGGGTCCGGCAGTGTTGGACAATTGATGTTCATATTGCGTTTGAAAGTAGCGAAGCACTTCAAGGGCGCCCAAACCAACCTCGGGTAGCGGCACTGACGCGAGAGAAGCCACGTTCCTTCCTGGCGGCAATTCATCCTGTTTTTGCAGGAATGAAAGCGCCATCTCCATGGCCTCGCTCAGGATTTCCTGGCGCGTATGTAAGTCGTCGTTAAGAAGCTTGTACACTTTAAGTCATTTTAGCATTCGCTCGGTTTATTATCAACGGTGTGGTTTAACTATCTGGTTGATCCGCACCAGGTGATGGTCGTCGTGCTCGGCATCGAACCATGCCAGGTCAACAGGACTCATCGGCACCTTTAACCGCGGATGCAGCGAAGTCATTGCCAGCTCCTTTTCCGACAGGGCAAGTAGCCGCCTGATATTGGTTTGGCGGCCAGTGGTAAATTCTGCTACGATCGCGCGTATAGACATTTCGTTATAGTGCCCTGCAGTCTGCACGTCGGCGCGACTGAGCATTGCCTGACCTGCCGCTATCTCGCCAATACGTTTACCTGAAATAACATCTACCTCCAGTAAGTGCCCTATATTTTCTTTTATTGACCATTTGTCATCCATTCGAAAACCGAGGTGCTCCTCCGGAATGCCATCGATCTTTTGTTGAACGCGGATGATTGTTCCGTCAAGGCGCTCCAACAGGAAAGGCAGCATAGACGTCGGAAAGCCGAACGTGAAGGTGCGCTCAAACCAGGTCAAGGGTTGCATAGAAGGTTGCGTCAGACGAGTGCAATATTTCCGGCGGTTTGACCGGCCACGAGGACCTGCGGTTTGTGATACACGTCAAAATTCACTGAACGGGCAATAAAGCATTTGCGTGTAGCCTCCTGGTGAAGTGCATACGCCCGCTCGACCATGTCGGAAGATCGGACCGTCACAACCGGGTTGAGCGCAACACCAATGAATTGTCCACTTCCGTCGCTGTTCTCTTCCATCACCCCGGTTGCGTGATCGACATAGTCGGTGACCACCACGCCGTTCACCGCGCAAAGGTGCAGGTACCAAAGCATGTGACAGCTTGATAGTGAAGTGACAAGCATGTCTTCGGGCGTGTGCCGGGTGGGATCGCCGCGGAAGGCGGGATCCGACGTCGCCTCTATAATTCGCTTGCCTTTGATTCCGATGTTGTGACTCCTTTCGTAGGCCTTGTAGTCGGTGGTACCGGAGCCCCGGTTACCGGTCCATGTTATAGTCGCGTTGTAATGATGATGTTTCATGGGTTGTAGTTATGGGTACTATGAAATATCTTTCTTCATCATGTGGTCGGTTTGTAAGTCGGTGCCGAGCGTGAACGGATGGGTACCAAACTTTTCAAATCCACACTTTCGGTAGAAGGCAATTGCCCGGTGGTTATGCTCCCAAACGCCTAGCCACACCGTAGCAAATCGCTGTTCTTTGGCAAGCGAGAAGCACCGCTCCATCAGCACTTTTCCTACGTTCTTTCCGATGAACGCCCGCCCGGCGTAGAGCCGTTCCAATTCGATCGCGTTCCGGCTCACAAGTTCTGCAGGTATAGCACCCTTCCGAAGCTTCGCGTACCCGGCAGCCGTTCCATTGGATTCAGCAATGAAAAAAGTATTGTCGGCATCGTTGAGTTCTGAGGCCACCTGTGCTTCATCGAAGTTTTTTTGCAAGTACAGATCCATATCCGATTTCGTGTTAACCTCGGCGAAGGTGTCGTAAAACGTCTGCACACCGAGTTCGATGAGCAGCGAGACATCGCCGGGGGTCGCCAGTCGGACGGAGACCGTGCCTTTTGAATGCACTTCTGTTTCCATGTTAAAGAATGTTACCTGAAAGTTCGAACAACCTCGCGATTATCGCGATAACTGCGTCTTGAACATGTTCCGAAGCATGTAGCCGCGGTTCACGAGGTATATGCCCGCTACTGTCAATACAAATGCAATTCCTATGCGCGCATTAAGTTTTTCGTCGAGAACGAGCCATCCAAGCATCACCGCAACCAGCGGGTTTACATACGCGTAGAGGGATACGATTGTCATGGGTAATTTCTTCAACGCATAGGTATAGCATCCATAAGCGATGATCGATCCAAAGGCCACCAGGTACAACATGGCATATATCGTGTCCGACGACCAGGTCACATGCGACAGATCATCGAAAGCGAGTGTGAAAGGAATGAGCCAAACACCGGCAAAGAACATCTGCAAACCAGCATTCATAAACGGGTCTGAGGTAGACTTGCGCTTCTTCAGCCATATACTTGCGCTGGCCCAACTGACCGTCGCGAGCAAGGTGAGGAAGATGCCCCACTGGTAAGCAGGATTAGAAAGTGCTTCCAGGTCTTGGATGAAGATCAATAGGATGCCCGCAAGACCTAACGCGGCTCCGATCACAATGGGAATTGTAGGACGCTCATCGCGATTAATCGTGAGGTTAATCAGGATCACCCACATCGGCATCATCGAACAAAGGATGGCCGCGATGCCGCTGGGAATCGTAACTTCTGCATACGCCACCAGGCCATTGCCGAGCGATAGCATAAAGAATCCACCAATTGCCTGTTTCCAGATTTCGCTGGGAGCCGGAAGCTTAGATTTGCCAAGGGTTAGCATAAGGGCCACCAGAATTCCACCGGCAATGATTTGACGGATCACGACGAACAGGAATGGCGGAAAGTCAACGACAGCTACCCGCAACGCGAGGTAAGTTGTACCCCAGATCACGCAGATGGCACTGAGCGCTAAATAGGCGAGGAGGTCCTTTTTCACGGCTATGGTGTTAAAAGTAAGTCAAAATTGACTATTTATACGTGCACAAAACAGTTTCAGTTTCATGAAAGTTGACCATATCAGTTTGCAATAGGTGGCCCGGTGTAAGATATTTGCCCTGGTAATCAGGGACTATGTTTTCCTGCAATCGTATACGGGTTTCACAGGGCTGTCTATTATGAACAGGTGCTGAATATGCCCAGCGGTTTTACGATATCGATCGCCCAAGAAAGGAACAGACATTGTCCCAGGTGCTCAGCGACGAGGAGGTCAGGCGTATGATTGCCGTGACCGCCAATGTGAAACATAAGGGCCATCCTGGTCACGATCTGCTCCTGCGGGTTGCGCCTTTTCTGAACTGCTGGACCTGAAATTGACGGACATCCATAGCGACCGGAACCTGATGACCGTCAGGGGAGCCAAAGGCATGAAGGACCGTAACACTGTGTTGTCCGCTCACCAAGGGATTTTTAATGGACTTGACTCCACAGGTAACCAAGTGACAATTTACGAGACATCAATTTATAGAATAGCGGACAGAAAAATCATTGAGCAGTGGGGATTCCCAGACGAGCTAAGTTTAAGAAATCAATTACAAACAAAAGACTAGAATCAAGGCAGCACAAAACACAACAGGCATAAAACATGTGCTGTATTGTAGGTCTTAAGTTTGTGCATTTAGATTTGTCGGCAACGTGGGACAGAGATTTAGAAATTTAAACGCATACGTTTTATAGCCGAGCGTTAGGCGCGCATTTAGAATGACTTGGAGAGAGTTAAAGAATCGGATTTATTTTGAGGACGGCTCCTTGCGTGACGTTTATGTGTTAAACACGAATGAAAAGGACCTGGCAAGATGGACAGAGTTGATAAATGAGAACTATTTAGTTCGATTTCATGACGCTAAAGAAGGCTCGACAACGGACAGAATTTCATTCAACGCAGTAAAAGAGACATGGTCAACGGACAACCGAGAATTAGTGACCGCCACCGTAAAAATTGTAGGAATCGATATAAACTGCCACTTCTATGATCACAGTGAACTTGAAGGTGACATCGATCCTCGCGAATTTAGATCATTGAACGATCATGAAAATTTAGTCAAGTACCTCAAGGACGTTTCCAATTTGTTGGGCAAGGAGGTCATTGTGACAGGTGAGAATACCAAGGATTGGATCTTGATGAGAGTAATTGGTGACGAAGTCATTTTAAACAGCGTCTAACACGAGCTATACGTCATGCCGGTACGTTTGATATTTGATTTGGTTATTTTGGGGTGCCATGGCGCTATAAGGAGAGATTAATTTTTATTTTTGTCAGCGCCACAGCACATTTACGAACGTTAGCGCCAATTGCTCAGATGAAAGGACTACTAACACCAATCGGACTATTTGGACTCTTCTACTTGATAAGTGGGACACTTTTAAATATTAGAATGTTCATTGTCGAGGCTTGGCCGACTGCGATTTTTTTTATTCTTATGTTTATTGGACTTATTTTTATTGGACTGAGTTTCGTTAGCTGGAATTTGAAAATGAAGTACATGGTTCAGATTATTCTTGGACTACTTCCGTTGGCTTTCATTTTTTGGCCGAGAATAAGTAGTTACGCAGACAGCTCAACAATAACCACAAGCTCCACTAATTCAGAGCTTCAAAATGGAGACATCATATTTCAAACTTCAAGATCAGGCCAAAGTAAAGCAATTCAACTTGCGACTAAGTCAAAGTATAGTCACATGGGAATCATCTACCGGACGGACGGACAATATTATGTTTACGAAGCAGTTCAGCCCGTTAAGTTGACCAAACTCAATGACTGGATTAGAAGGGGCGAAAATTCTCACTATGTTGTAAGGCGACTAAAGAATAGTAACGAAATACTGACAGTTGAGAATATTAAAAAAATGAAAGACTTAGGGGAGAAATTCAAAGGAAGGAACTATGACATTTACTTTGAGTGGTCTGACGACAAAATTTATTGTTCAGAATTAGTATGGAAAATTTATAAGGAGACCTTGAACATAGAAATAGGAGAACTTCAAGAATTGAGAGAGTTCGACTTGACAAACGACATAGTAAAAAATAAAATGAAAGCGCGTTATGGCGACGATATTCCGCTGGGCGAAAAGGTAATTTCACCAGCGACAATGTTTGAATCGGATAAGCTCGTTACTGTAGTTGAGGAGTGACGGCAACTGGGGCTTAACAGTAAGCACCCGACCGACTACGTATTTACACGAAGTTAAATGATGTTTTTCTTTGTGAGAAAAAATCATGAAGCGTACGCAAGAACAAATGCAGCAGGCCATCAATGGGTGGCAGCAATCAGGACTAAGCAGAAAGGCTTTC
>DATHKA010000522.1:0-67210 GCA_035489615.1 Chryseolinea sp. | reverse complement strand
CTAGTGCCTCTTGTGGAGTCCAGCCCATGCGTTTGGCGGCGGTACGGTTAACAATAAACGCCGCAGAATCCGACTTTCGTGCTACGTCAAAGTTCCGGCCCTCGACCAACTGCATACCCATGGTGCCTATGTAGGCCGGGTCGGTGTTGATGCGCGTCATAAGGAAGCCATCCCCTTCCGTCCTCCCTTCGTAGTCAAAGTAGCTTGTTGAGTTCACATTATCGATGAGACTGTTGGAGGCCAGTGATGCGCTTCGTACCGAACCCAATTCACGAAGCTCATCCCATAGGCGGAGCCTGTCTTTCTGGTCCATCTCGCCTATGCTTAGGTAGATCAATGCCTCCTTGTCGAAGCCAAGATCTTTCTCCTTCATGTAACTGAGCTGGCGGAAGATGACAATAGTTGCTCCCACTAAAATAATGGTGAGCGTGAACTGTGTCACCACCAGCGCCTGTCGGAACCGCCGCCCCGATCCGATTTGCAAGACTCCTTTTAACACCTTGACCGGTTGAAAATTGGAAAGATAAATAGCGGGATATGCTCCTGCCAGCAAGCTCACAATCAAAGTAAATGTGAATAACTCAAGCAGGAACAGCGGCTCGGACAGTGGCAGGGAGAGACTTTTTTCGGTGATGTTGTTGAGAAAGGGTAAAGATACTTCTACAAGCCCCAGCGCCAGGGTCACCGACATGGCGGTGATCAGCAACGATTCGAAGAGGAACTGTGCGACGAGCTGGCCGTAGTATGCACCGATAGTTTTTCTAACGCCAACTTCTTTTGCGCGGCGGATCGCACGTGCTGTGGAGAGATTAATGAAGTTGAAGATAGCAATGAGCAGCACGACAGCGCCTACCGCCAGGAACACGCGCACATATATTATACTGCTCGTTTTGGTCCAGTCTGTATGAAAGTCAAAATCGGAGTGAAGGTAAATGTCCGTGAGTGGTTGAAGGTAGAAGGCAGGCGATTTGAAAGTGCGTGTCGTCGGGTTAGAGTATCTGTCGATGTACGTAGCTAGCTTTTCATTGAGATCTGAAGTACTAGCGCCTTCAGCTAGCTCAATATAGGTGTGGTAGTTGTTGCTGAACCAGTTAGTGTTTCCGTCGCCTGCGGGATCGAAGGCGAGGATGGCGTCGTACTGGATGTGTGAGTTTTCCGGCGCTTCGCGTAAAATGCCGGCCAGCGAGAATTCGCGGTTCTTCTGGACGGCGATCGTGCTTCCCAGGATGTCATGACGGCTCCGCCAGTCGCGACCGAACAGAGACTCCGCTGTTTTGTCGCTGATCACGATCTGCCGCGGGTCGGTGAACAGCTCGTTTGCATTGCCACGGATCAATTCGAAGTCGAACACGTCGAGAAATCCTTGATTAGCGACGGTTATATGCGGTACCTCTATCGTCGTTCCACCTGCCTGCAACACGCCAGTCCGATTGTAACCCACGAGGCAGGAGCCGATCACTTCGCTGAAGTCGGCTCTGAGTGCGTCTGCCATGGGTGCAGGGCTGGACGCAACCTGGTACAACTCGCCGTTCTGGTCCTGTGTTTGCACAACTCGGTAGATGTGATCGGCGCGATCATGAAAACGGTCATAACTGAACTCATCGGCGAGGAAAATTCCGATCGCCAGAGCACAGGCCAATCCGATGGCAAGTCCTGTTATATTAATGAGAGAGTAAACTTTGCTTTTCAGTAAGTTTCGCAGGGCAACGATGAAGTAGGATTTGAGCATAAGGGAGAGATTACACACTCGACTTACCAACTTCGTGCCGGTGATAAGTCGTAAATTTGTAGTCTTTGATGAGATGACGATTGGGCATTTGCACGTAGGCGGACGAAGGTGAGCGAATTTGGACGGAAGCGTGAGTTACATTTATAAAGACTATTAGGCCGTGTCAGACAATTGAGCCTGCCTTTATTATTCCTGAAAAAGCTAATAGAGTTGTGAGTTGCTTTCAACAGACGATCTTTGACAACTGAAGATATGTTCGGTATACCATCCGAAGAGGCATTGAGTTCAGTATGGTCTTCCCCATTCCGTATAATTTCATAGACCAACGCATCTGCAAACGGACGATAAGGCTCCATAATATCTGAATAATCATTGGATAAGCTTTTTAGTATCATTCCATAATTTCAATGCTCTTTTCTCGTCGTACGATAATTTTGAAGAGCGCCTTTCATTCAATTTACCACTATTTGATTGGAAATATTTCCCTGAAGCGTTTGTATAAGCAGGATCTGCAGCAACTTTAGCAAGGGATCTGCCCGAAAAAACAATATCTCCCATAGTCACCCCATTTCGCTTCATCACCCAATGCATCAATGCACTACTGGCAAGCCATTGAAGAGGTTTTGGCATATTTCTTAAAAAACCTGTTCCTGAAGTTGCACCTGGATCATAAGCAATAGATGAAATAGAGCTGCCGGACTTTTTTAATCTTCTACCCAATTCATAGGCATTAAGTATCATACACAGTTTTGATGTAGAATATGACTTACCCGGTGAAAGTGGTTTTTTACCATCCTTACCTGAATTAGCAAGTTCTATTGCGTCATACTCTGCCGCAATACCCATAATTTTTCCATCTGCTTCGTCGGGGTCGTGTGTTCCGCTTGCGGTAAACACAATTCGTCCATTGTTGGCTACCCGGTCAATAAGTAATTCTACTAATAGAACGTGTCCTAAATAGTTGGTGGCAAATGTTTCCTCGTAGCCATCTACAGTGTAAGAAACCGCCCCGTTTAGTCGAACCCCTGCATTGCAAATAATTGCCTGCAAGGAATCAATTTCGCCATTATCAAGCATATTGCGACATTGTGCAACACCTGCCCTTACAGAAGCCAAAGACGATGTGTCCATTGTAAGTAGATTTACTTTTACACCATAAGAATTTCTTAATTCTTGTGCGAAAGCTTCCATTCGTTCAGGACTGCGGCCAGCTAAAATCAAATTATAATGATATGTTAAAGCAAGAAGTTTGCAACACTCAATACCAATACCACTGTGTCCACCTGTAATGAAAATTGTCGGCATATTTTTTTCTCTTTTAAAAATGTATTGCAAAGGTTGCACGTTTAAAAGAAAAATCATTTGCCATTTGGCAAAAAGTGAGTTAGCTGATATTTTTTCTTATTCTACTTAATGAAGATTGTGTCATACCTAAGAAAGAAGCTACGTAAGAAAGAGGAATTCTATTGACTATGTTAGGAAAATGAATAAGAAATTTCTGATAACGTTCAGTAGCATCTTCTGCCATCATACGGCTAAATATGTTAACTTTTTGTGTGAGTCCTTTTGAGATTATCTTGGCGATAATGGCATCCCAGGTAATGACGGTTTGTGAAAGATCCTCCATCGCCGACTTTGAAATTGTTAGATATTTACAGTGAGTAATAGCTTGAATATATTCTGTGCTAGGTGAGCCAATGTTATAATTTACTATATCAGCAACCAGTTTGTGTTCATCAACAAACGCTTTGGTAATTTCATCACCATTGTGATCGTAATAACATACTCTCATTACGCCTTCCGTTATGAAGATGAATTCATTAGGAATTTGCCCCGCTTTTTGGTAATAGGTATCTTTTTCGATTTCTTTTTGATGGAATTTACTTTGTATCAATTCAATCTGCTGTTGATTCAAGTGTCCGAATTGTAATAGGTAGTGTATTAATTCATTCATTGTGCAAAGTTAGTAATCATTTTTTTCTGGGTATTTGTCATCTGGCAAAAAAAAGTGCGCATTTTAGTTATAAATGAAGTCCTACCCATGCAGGTTGGCATTATAGTCGGGCAAGGTTTTGTACGTGCTCATACCATTATGCTCGGCCACCTTTATTGGCTCACATCTATCTGCTATTGACCTGGTGCAATGACGCTGGTACCACAAGCCGAACGGCAAAACCTTGCAACATATCAGATTTGTAAAATGGATGTTGACACGTATGTGATGGATTATTTTACCAACAGCGATCAAATCAACACGTGCCTATCATCCAAGTATTTTTACGCCATCTGAATCGTTTTAAGGCTAGCGGTGGAAACGTTAGGCATGAGTCAGGCGGCAGATATGTTTGGTAAAATTATCCATCTCATCGTAATGAACATCCATTCCGCATGTCTTCGAATTTCTGAACCTTTGCTTTAGAGAAAACCATTAACAAATAAAATGCTTATGACAAAAGTTGCCTTGTTAGTTAGGCTTGAAGCAAAGCCAGGAAAAGAAAAGGAAGTAGCTGATTTCTTGCGGAGCGGTTTACCCATTGTTCAAAGTGAACCTTACACCACAACATGGTATGGTATTCAACTGGGCCCGTCTACCTTTGGCATCTTTGACACCTTTCCACATGATGCAGGACGCAAAGCCCATCTGGCTGGAAACGTCGCTGCTGCATTACTGACCAATGTCGAACGCTTGCTTGCCAGGGATCCCGTCATTGAATTTGTTGATGTCCTGGCGTCAAAACCCTGATCGCAAAAATTTCGCGGTTTTAGATAATAGTTACTCTCAAAGCAATCGTCGTGGGGCCTCAGGATTACTTAGTCAGTTACCACCTATACTGACAGTAAGAGTCAGTGGTCTTGCTCTCAACCAATGACCTTAGATACCTGAACATGCCTAACCTTTCCAAGGATGGTCAACTGTTAGTACAGCTAACCCAGAATAGTAAAAATATTCTCGCGGCCCCGAAGCAATTCGCCATGTATACCATTCTTGTCATCAAAGATGGTGTTGGCGACTTTAAGGCTGACTTTGGGACCTTTAATGCCAAGGGTCCTTGCATTGTGTTTTCGACTCCACTTCAAACCATCCAGCTAAAAGGTCACTTCCATGAAATATCGATATTGCAGTTTCATGGAGATTTTTATTGCATTGAATACCATAAGAAAGAAGTAAGCTGCAATGGAATTTTATTCAATAATGTTTATAGTAATCCTTGTATCCCGCTGATGCCGGAAAGTCATGCTGACTTCTGTCGTATTCTTGCTGACCTTAATAAAGAGTTAACAGCTTCCAGGCCGTTCGATTCGATTGTGATCACTCTTATTCAATTATTGTTAGCCAAATCAGCCAGCGTTCGAATGAAAAGGCGAACGCGAAATTTGAAGCGCGACGAAATGATGGAGTTGTTTCGCGAACTGCTGGACAAGTACTTCATTACCATTAGAAAACCTGCGGATTATGCTAAACTTCTTGGTCTTTCTCCTAATTCGCTTACAAAGCGTTGTAGAGTTTATTTCGGTAAGACACCTTCTGAACTAATCGGTGAGCGGATTGTGCTTGAAGCGAAAAAAAAGCTTCATCTTTCAAGGCAAACCGTGAAACACATTGCCCATGCATTGAAGTTTGATGACGAACATTATTTCAGCCGTTTTTTTAAAAAGGTAACGAAGGTGTCTCCACAAACTTTTAGAAAGAAGACGGGCATTTCAGTAGTTGCAGATTTATCCATTTCCAAGACTGATTAATCCATTGTATTGCGGGTTTTAAGGATTTATTATTATCTTTTGTAGGATGATATCAAAACCTAATCCCATGATAGACAGGCCGGTGCAGACAGCAACAATCCATTTCCTACGAAATGACGAAGAAAACAATCTTACGTTAACAGATAAGAATACTGGCAATCTTGCGTTTGCAATTAAGTCTTTCGAAAATTCAAATCCTTTTACCTCGCTTCAGCACAACAATTATTATACGGTATTGATCATTACAAAAGGTAGTGGGATGCTAAATTCCAACTTTTCAACAGCTACATTTTCGGCAGATGGGCTTTGTTTTTTTTCACCATATCAACCTTTTGCGATTAAGAATGCAACGGACTTGCATGGTACGGTTATCCACTTTCACCCTGATTTTTTCTGCATTTTCCGGCACCAGAATGAAGTGGCGAGTAATGGTGCACTTTTTAACAACGCATATCATTCACCTTTTTTTCCGATCACTCTCGAAGAGTGCGAAGAGATTTTACAATTCGCATCAAAGATTAGGGTGGAGCTACAGAAAAAGGAAATTGCGCAACAAGAGCTTCTTATCCTTCATCTGAAGATTATTCTTATCAATGCTATCCGGATTAAGAATCGTGAGCAGGATCATGTGAAAGATATGCTAACAAAAAATATGGATGCAGCCAGATTGCAGCATCTTGTAGATGCCATTGAAGAAAATTTCCGAAAACAACATGCTACCAGTGAATATTCAGATTTACTTGGGATTCCTGCAAAAGCACTGGCGAGATTAACAAAAAAATATTTGGATAAAACCTTGACTGATCTGATTGGCGAACGGATAATGATTGAGGCAAAGCGTGAGTTGTATCTGACCTCAAAACCCGTAAAAGAGATTGCCTATAAACTCGGTTTTTCTGACGAATATTATTTCAGTCGTTTTTTCAAAAAAAGAGCAGACATTTCCCCTCAAATTTACCGGGATACAGTGGGCTCAGGTCGGGAAGCCTTGCTGCCGCATGGAACTTCTTTATAGGTTAGCCGTGACCTTACTTGAAAAATTGTCCATCCTCTCTTCCAATTTATCCATGTTGTTTTCGAAGCCTAACCGGTAACTTTGGAGCATTAATCCCGCTATGAAAAATTTGAAGAAGGCGCTGCTGTTGTCGCTTGCGGTGGTAAGCGTATTTTATTGTCGTGGAGACCAGTTCAATATTTCTAATGGAGATATAGCAGCCTTAAAGGCGGCAATTATCGTCTCCAATAGCAACAACAAACCTGACACAATTCATCTTGCGCCGTTCGGGACATACCGGTTTACAACGGTTGACAATAATTTTTTGGGTGACAACGCCCTGCCGTTATTTGACCGGGATGGAAGTGATGCAAATTCGTTAACGTTCCTGGGAAACGGAGCAACGCTTATGCGCGACAACTCCATTGCTGTTTTGCGACTGCTCTACTTTTCGGGTTGCAATGTTATTCTTTACAATACAAATCTCATAGGAGGATCCACCCTTCCGAATGGAAACGGTGACGGGGGTGCAATAAAGATCAGCGGTGCGCGAGTAGCACTTTACAATTGTTTATTAAAAGGTAACCAGGCTCCATCGGGGGGAGCGGTTGCTATCAGCAGTACCTACGGCTTCACGGCAAAGAATTGTACATTTACGGATAACGTTGCCACGCAGGGAACGGGTTCTGCGATCCATACCTATAGTGGAACGACGGCACTGGAAAACTGTGTGGTTGTTAATAACAGCTGCTGGAATGTCAATCTTCCAGCTGCTATCTACAATGTCTTTACGGTGAACGCCAACACATCCACAGACAACATTTATCTCAAGAACTGTATCGTAGCGAAAAACACCTATGATAATCCCGCTTCTCCCGATAACGGTAAGGAGTTCGACCTGAGTGGAGCCGTGTATACGGACGGAGGTAACCTGATCGGATCGTATCCGGTGGTCGCACAGATTTCATTTCCAACGTTTCGTCAGGGACAACCGAGTGCCAATAATGACTATGTTGGCACTGAAGCAGTTCCCATCGATCCCTTACTGGGTACACTCGGTGATCACGGACTGTTCACTGATTTTTATGATCTGCTTCCGGGCAGTAAAGCCTTACTGAACGGCGCAGGGATTAAGAACGCGGGGATTCCCGCTGTAGCTTCCAACGGAATCGTTCCGGCCGAAGCCTATCCCGGAGATATGATCACCCTGACGGGCGTCAATTTATCAGCGATCGATAAAGTTCAATTTTCAGGATCACCGGCGGTAACCACGGGAATTACAACGACAAGCCGAGCAATTACGGTATCGGTACATCCGAATGCCCGAACGGGGCAGATCCTGCTGATGGATGCGGTGCCGCACTTCATTTTTACCATTCAGACATTTAAAGTCAAAACGATTACTACACCTGTCGCGCCTTCAAATCTTGAAGGCATCGGCGCAAGCACGTCTTCCATTGCATTGACATGGGATGATGTAGCGGATGAAGACAACTACCGGATCGAATATAAAAAATCACAGGGCGGCAGCTATATCGTATTGGAGACAATTGACGCTGACGTAACTTCCTATACGGCCGGAAATCTGGTGTGCAGTGAGACCTACGATTTCCGGGTCATCGCGCTCGGACGCGGAACCCAATCCGTTCCCGCGAGTGTCACCCAGGTAACACCTTTGCCGCTGGACGCTCCTGTGCTGACCCCGCCATCCTCTACGGAAGGATGCACCGGAGGATCGATCACTATCGCTGCTCCAACCGGATTTGCCGCGTATCACTGGAATACCGGGGAAACAACAGAGACGATCAACGCTCAAGATTCAGGGGATTACTCGGTAAAGGTAACGGATGTCAATGGTTGCGTCAGTGATTTTTCAAGCCCTGTCGCCATTACCTTTTACAATTATCCCGACACCGCAGTCAATCAAACCGGCAACATACTGTTGACACCTGTCGTTGCCGATAAGTATCAATGGTATCACGACAACAACCCGATCACGGACGAAACAACAAACTCTCTCACGGTGAGACAAGATGGGGTATACAGACTTGAGCTCGGTAATCATGGCTGCACGTCTTCATCACGCGAAATTGCGGTTGTTGCATCCGGGATAACAGGCGTGAAGGAAGAGACTTCAGAATGGGTCTCGGTCTTCCCGAATCCAGCCACTGAAAAATTCATTGTCCGTGTGCCGACTCATGTCGGTGAATACCAGATAATGATTTCCGACCCTGTGGGTAAAATAATCTATCAACATTCCGGGAACGGGGAAACACAGGTAGAAATTCCGGGTGTTAAAAAAAGCCTCTATCTACTGGTCATTGAGTCGGACGGGGAAATTCTCACACAGAAAATAGTGTTCAACTAACAGACCCGGCAGGAGGCTCCTGCGCAGGCATGAAATAGCTAAAATCTCCTGACTGCACGAACCCTATAGCTACTGCCCTTACTGGCATAGCCCTGGTCGCCGTTGTAGAAATACATACTCCACGCGTAGCCGGTGTTGAGCTCGGTTGAACTCCAGTAATCCACAAACTGAAAGCCATTCGTAGCACCTAAAATTGTGTTTACGGCATATGCAGCATTATAACATTGGTTTAATTCCCACGTTGATGGCAAGTACCAATCGTTAAGAACACCATCGCCGGCAGCACCATATGCCCTGCACAAACCGGCCGCATAAGTAGTTCCGGCACCAGCCTGTGCAACAATTGCATTTGAATTTGCCAAACCATCCATTGGGCTTAATGAACCAGCAGGAACCATCGTTGATTGATACGCTGCTGGTGTCCATATTATACCAGCACTTAAATCTGCTAATGAGGCAATTAAACCATGTTCCGCAGCCCCTTGCTTCCATACCGATACCACAATACCACCGCCATAGAGTTCGCCTACGTAATGGGTAAAACCACTGCTGCTAATGACATAAGGGGTTGCTGTTGTTCCGTTGCCTGTTATGGTTATGTTGGTACCCTGGGTTACTTTGGTGTCGGTAATTCCGCCGGTAATGCTATCAGCTGTTTTTGCATGTAATGCATAAGGTACGCTTAATAACTGGCTTACTCCTGTAATGGTGTAAGTTGTCAAAGGTGCAACTACTGCGGTTTTAGTTTCGATATAATACGTATCGCTTCCCCAGTCAATAGCACTAAAATTTGTTCCGCCACCTATTTCAACACTTACCAAACCATTTGCATTGGTTGTTGGTGTCTGGGTTTCGGTATAAACGACAGTTCCGGTTGGTGAGTCCTGGCGAATGTTTATTTGCATACCAATTTGAATGTTTGTTATCAAAACATCACTGCTATTTCGTATTACTGCCTGATAACTCATTTTTTGTGGTGCTTGTGCCCACACTGTTGCCGTTAGTAATACGGTTGATATAATTGTAAATATCTTTCTCATTATTTATTCGCCTTCAATTCTTAATGATTTTAAATGTCTTTACTTTCCCGTTGCTCTCGGTTACTTTTAAAAAGTACATTGCGGGCATAAGATTGCTCGTAACAATAATGGTTTGATTGCCGTCAATTTTTTTTGTTTCTAAAAGTCTTCCGTTTATGTCAAGTAGCTGATATGACAATTTCGAAGCTTCAAAATTATCAATACTCAATGTAAGGTAATCGGTCGTAGGGTTGGGATAAGTCGAAACCGTAAGGTTGATGCCCTTGGCTTCTTCCAATTCTGTTACTACCGAGATTCCGTACGGTTGCTGTACACCTTGTGTTACCGAACCGTTTGAAACGGATGTGTTGGTGGTATAAACCATCTGCCCTATGGAATAACTCGCAGTACCTCCGCTACCCAAAGCATTACCTCCACTTGCAGGAATTGTGTTTTGTGCCTGTAGCCTGAGACCTACTCCCAGCAAGAGTACCGCACTTAATTTTAATCGTTTGGGTATCTTTTTTAACATCCTTTTTAAATTTCAAATACTCATTTTAATTTATCGATTGATATCTTGGTTGTCGGTTCGTTTTTTCCAAATCAACGCTAACTCATTTATAGGTATGTCATGAAGTGGTTCAATGAATGTTACGCAGCGCGTTACTTCAAGGTGATCCGCGACACGAATCTTCTATCCGTTCTCTCGACCTGCAACAGGTATATCCCCTTGGCATATTCTGAAAGGTCGATGGATTTTTCGTCGTAATCGATCCTGGATTCATGAATGATCTTACCAACCAGATCGGATACTTTGATCGTGCTTCCGCGCAGGGCGGGCGAAACACGCAGTATGAATGTTCCGGTAGAAGGATTCGGATAAACCGATACCGATGCGAGTTCAGTAGATTCTATACCCGTGATTTCCTGCGGCTCTACAGTAATGGTCAATGTTTTTGGTGTGCACGAAGAGGGTGTACCGTCATCACATACTTCGATAATGATCACTTCCGTTCCTGCGAATGTTTCATCCGGTGTATAGATAAACGTTCCATCTGCATGAACTACGATCATGCCATGGTCAGGACCGGATACCGGAGTTGTTTCATAATTGATCGAGCCATCGGGATCACTGTCTCCGGCAGAGAAATTCCCGGAAACAGGAGTGCCTTGCATAGTCGTGATGGAGTAGTTCACGACTACCGGAGGATCGTTCACCGGATTAACTGTGATGAGAAAAGTCTGGGTTGCGTAGGTATTTATTCCGCCGTTGGCTGTCCCGCCATTGTCACTCAATACAACGCTTACTGTTGCTGAACCGGAGGCGTTATCAGCAGAAGCGTACGTGAGGTCTCCGTTTGCGTCGATCGAGGGCTGAACAATGAACAAGAGATGGTTATCATTCATAACGGTGAATGTCAATTCCTGTGACGATTCATCCGAAGGACCTGTCGATAGCGCCGTTGCCCAGCCGCTCACAAGCTGCGGACCGGAATCTTCATTTATAATTTGATCTGCTCTTTTCGTGAACGATGGTGGATCATTAACGGCATTAACGGTTACGATTATCGTGGCAGGATTAGACGTTGTGTATCTATTGTCCTGGACCGTATATTCCAGCGTAGCAACACCATTGAAATTTGGTTTTGGTGTAAATGAAACTTTGTTTCCCTGAACGTACAGCCAATCTCCTTCCGGAGTCGATTTTGTGCCCTGATTGAGAGGAATAGAGAAATCCATGTCCACCGTCCCAGCGGGAATCGTTCCATCGGGATCCGAATCGTTACTCGTCACATCGATGACAATGACTTGGTCTTCATTGATGGCGACGGCATCATCCAGCGCTACAGGGAATACATTGTTGAAGATCACACTATAATCCTCGATCTGTCCGTAGACAGGTGCACCACAAGCCTCCGGATATGGACTATTGATATCCTCATCGACTACCCGCATGCGTAACCGGGTATTGTAAACGGGAAAGCCAGGTGTTATAAAAGAAGGAAGCGCATACATTCCTGAGCCTGCCGGGACGTCATGGGCAGAGGTCACCAGGTCATCTTCAGAGATCCCATTGTTATCAAAGTCGATATAAACATACACGTGTTCAGGAGTAACATCGCTTAATACAACACTGATGGTATATTCCGTAAATGGCTCGAGGTTCGCCACCTGGCTGCCACTGAAATCACCGTACCCGTTAGCGTTGGTCACACCCCCTGCTGCATCTTCCACCGTGCTTCCTGAAAGATGATCCAGGTCATTCAATATCACTTCACGGATTCCGATATCGTCACCGCGGTACTGATAATCGACCGGGTCGGCTGTCTGAGCAACACAGCTCGGTGCCTGAGGTATTTCTGCTACTGTGATCGTAAATGTTTGCGTTGTATACGTATTGACACCGCCGTTAGCTGTTCCTCCATTATCACTCAATACAACGCTTACGATGGCTGAACCGGAAGTGTTATTCGCAGAAGTGTACGTGAGGTCTCCGTTGGCGTCGATGGAAGGCTGAACGGCAAACAATGCGTTGTTGTCGTTGGAGAGAGAGAAGGTCAATTCCTGCAATGCCTCATCCGGTGGCCCTGACGATAGCACTGTTGCCCAGCCATTCACAAGCTGCGGACCGGAACCTTCGTTCACAAATTGATCTGCTCCTTTTGTGAACGAGGGCAGATCATTCACCGGGGTTACAGTTACGGTTATTGTGGCCGGATTAGACACTATGTACTTGTCATCAGTGACGGTATATTCCAGCGTAGCCGTACCATTGAAATCTGGTATGGGCTTGAATGAAACTCTATTTCCCTGAACGTACAGCCAAGCTCCTTCCGGAGTCGATTTTGCACCTTGATTGAGAGGAGTAGAGAAATCCATGTCCACTGACCCGGCCAAAAGCGTCCCATCTGCGTCCGAGTCGTTATCTGCTACATCGATGACAACCATTTCGTCCTCATTGACGGTTGCCGCGTCATCGTTTGCTACAGGGAATGAATTATTGAAAATGACGCTATAATCCTGAGCCTGTCCATAGACGGGTACACCACAAGTCTCCGGATATGGACTGTAGATATCCTCATCGACAACCCGCATGCGTAACCGGGTATTGTAAACGGGAAAGTCTGGCGATGCAAAAGAAGGAAGCGCGTACGTTCCTGAGCCTGCCGGAATATTATAGGCAAAGGTCACGAGGTCATCTTCGGTGATTCCATTATTATCAAAGTCGATGTAAACGTGAACGTTTTCAGGATTAACATCGCTCAGTACAACACTGATGGTGTATTCCGTAAATGGCTCGAGGTTCGCCATCTGGCTGCCACTGAAATCACCATACCCATTAGCGTTGGTCACACCCCCTGCTGCATCTTGTATTGTAGTTCCTGAAAGATGGTCCAGGTCATTCAATATTACTTCACGGATTCCGATATCGTCACCGCGGTACTGGTAATCGACCGGGTCGGCTGTCTGGGCAACACAGCTCGGTGCCTGTGGTATTTCTCCTACCACTATAAAATCCTGTTTGGTAATAGAGTTTGTTCCCTGCGGTGTGGTAATTGCCAGGGTCACATCGTAATTACCAGTCACTGGAAGGGTGAACGCAGGATTCTGATCGGTTGATGTCCGGGTTACGCCATGGTTGTTGGTGATGGTCCAGTTGAAAGAAACGTTGGTGTTAGGAAGGCAGGGCGTACCATTGATCAATTGAATTTCAGATCCTGCAGTTAGGGAAGTGCCAGGCGCTATCGTCAGCGTAAAATCAGGTGCCGGTCCCGCACTCGCTATTACGAAATCCTGTTTGGTAACTGAGTTTGTTCCTATCGATGTGGTGACTGCCAGGGTTACATCATAACTACCCTGCACTGGAATCGTGAAGGCAGGATTCTGATCGGTTGATGTCAGGGTTACGCCATGGTTGTCTGTGATCGTCCAGTCAAAGGATACATTGATATTCGGAAGGCAAGGCGTACTGTTGAGCAGTTGAATTTCAGCTCCCGCGACCATGCAAGTGCTTGTTGCCAGCGTAAAATCGGGTGCAGGTGCCGGGCCTGCTATTACGAAATCCTGTTGGGTCACTGAGTTCGTTCCCAGCGATGAAGTGACCGTCAGGGTTACATCGTAACTACCCTCTGCCGGTATGGCGAAAGCAGGATTTTGGTCGGTTGATGTCAGGGTGGCTCCATCGTTGTTTGTCATTATCCAACTGAATGCAACGCCAGAGCCTTCCCATGAATTGACGAGTGTGTTGGGAATGCAAAGCGTGTGGTCGAACAGTTGAATTTTATCTCCCGCGATCATGCAAGCGCCTGGCACTGTCACCAGAGTAAAATCGGGTGCAGGCGTCCCGACGGGAACGAGCGCGAGATTTCCGTTTTCTTCCAGCAACGAACTGCGGTAAATCTCAAAGGCATTCCTGGCCAGCTCTTTTTGTCCCTCTGTAAATTCATTCATGCAGGAGTAACCCATGTAGTTAACCGCTTCAAGAATTTCTCCCGGCGCGCAAGAATTCGGCGTAGGCTCACAGGGCGCAGACAGAAGTTGGGGAGGGGTGTCGCATACGCCATCGCCATCAATGGCGCAATCGTTATTGACAGGACAGTTCTCTGTGTCTCCACCCTCGAAAACATGGCGGAGGCCGATATAGTGTCCCAGTTCATGTGTCAATGCAGGCGAAGCGGCATCACCGACCACATCGGACTTGATCATTACTCCATCCCATGGATTGCCGTGCTGATCGGGATAAAACGCATAGCCGGCGTATCCATAAATATCAGATACAATCCACACGTTACAATAATAATGGGAGTCCCAGGAACTGAGCGCTCTTACATCGGCATCCTCCATGCCCAAGGGAACGCTCAAAGGGCCTGCCGTGCCATAGTCCATATAATCCTGGTAGCTGCTCATGTCGACACGATTGATGCCATTGGTGCAATTGCCGTCCGGATCTTGTACAGCAAGCACAAACTGGAACTGCATATCGACCGAATGGCCATCACCGATGCTTCCTGGAATTTTTCTGTACCGTTCATTCATCCCTTTCACCACAGCAACGATTGTTTCATCCGTGAGATTAACACCAGAACCCAGCGGTTCGCCCTTATGCATGATGTGGAATACAATGGGAATAGAATAAACGGTGCTGTTTGACTGAATTCGCACGTTTCTGCGCCCGACTACTGCATTGCGCGTAACGGTTTTGAACTGATCGTACTTTAATCTATAATCCGGATCCTGCATCATTTTACGATAAACCTCATCGGCGCCGCAGGTCTGCTGTGCTGAAAGATTGAAACAGGTGAGAAAAAGAAAAACAGGTAAAAGTATCGGTCTCAACATAGAGCGCTCAATCTAAGATATTTGCCAGGTATGACAAATGGACATTTTCCCTCGTTAAATGGACAATTTTGCAGGGAGAATTCCTGCACCAACCTGCTTTGAATAAGAAGGAAGCTGATACCTCGAGGCATATTCAACGAAAGTACCGGTAAGAACCAAACCGTTTCAACAAGATCACTGACTATGCTATGAATAGCTGAAAAGTAAAACGTGATACTTAAATGTGAGTCTGGCCGTCCGGGCGATTTTTTTGCTTTTACAAGACGGTCAAATCATAAAGCTTATAAAAACGTAACAAAAAATATTTGAATAACTATGGCTACACGTGCAATCAAAAATTCCATTGATATCGTTGCTCCACCGTCAAAAGTCTGGGATGCCCATTACCAACCCGATAAAATAATTTTCTACACACGCTCAAAAACACATACTGACTGGTCAGTAGGTTCATTAGTTATTTTTCAAGGCAAGCGCCAGGAAAGGGCAAATAATGGAGAATGTCTCACATGAACGGTGGCCTATGAAGGGGTGATTTAAGCTTTCAATTTCAATAGTAAAAGGCTTCCAGCGGAAGCCTCTTCTCGGATCAAATGCTGTTTAAAACCCAGCCGGAAGTATCGAACTGATTCTAAGTGGCTAAGCCGCCATAACCTCCTGAATTACAACACATAACTGTTTTACGGAATTCGACAATCTACCGGTCAGATCTACCAGACCGGGCAGGTCAGGCAAATTTCTGATCTGCCCGTTTTTTGTTTTCAATGGTACTGTTTGAAAGAGAGCGCGTTCCTGAACATTTGTTTTAAATGCTTCGACCATTTCTTAACAAATTGTTATTTATGCTGCATCTTTTTGGTCGTTGTGCTTACTTATTCTTCCATGATGTCAATATTTCTTCCAGGCTTTTCAACGTCATCGTAAATCCTTCCTTGAAGCCCATTTCAATCATCTTCTCTAAGCGGTCAAGGGATTCATTATAAATAGAAATACTGACTTTTGTCACCCGATTGCTATCGGGTCCGTTTTGTTCACTGAAATTGAAATCCCATTCAGAACCTGGCAATTCAGGATTTTCATCTTTGTCTGCAAAAGCATTCAACATTTTGAAATTGGTTTTTGGACTGATGGAAGTATATTTCTGAATAGACCAACGCTCCTGTCCTTCCGGGCTTACCATCGCATAAAATCTTCGTCCGCCAACTTCAAAATTCATGATTTTTGTTTTTGAGGCCCAGGGTTTAGGTGCCCACCATTGGTCAAGAATTTCCTGTTTGGTAAAAGCATCCCATACCAGCGAAAGGCCGGCATCAAATTCTCTGTTTATGAATACCGTTTTTTTTACCTTGTCAACGGTAAAATCAAATAGCAAACCGTTTTTCATTTTTTTTGTTTTTTAATTGTTGATAATACTATGTCAAGTTGATTGAATCGGGTTTCCCAAATTTTTCTGAATTGTTCAATCCATTTGTCAATCTCTTTCATTTTATCAATCTCAAGTTGATAGTAAATTTCTCTTCCTTGATACTCTTGTTTCACCAACGCACACTCCGTTAAAATCTTCAAGTGTTTTGAAACCGCTTGTCGCGTGGTATCAAAGTGTTCTGCCAGGGAATTAGGTGTCATAGCCTGTGCAGCGATAAGCACCAGAATTGCCCTTCTTGTAGGGTCGGCAATAGCTTGAAAAATATCTCGTCTCATCGTGGTTTTATGTGCAACTATTCGGTTGCAAACATACGCAACTGATTGGTTTCTCAAAATTTATTTTGCTGTTTTATTTATGACCGTAGAAATTCGATGGAATTTCCTTGTCTTTGTGATGTTCCTTGTGATTGGATGCGCCAGATCCGAGCGTCTTCACAAAACCCACATTCCGTTCAGTTCATGGTTTTTCAATCCAAACCATTAGTCACTACAAGGAGGCTGGCATCATCTGACTCCTCCCAGCCTGCGGCTCGGTAAGCCAGCCACGGTGGTTACTGAAAAAGTTAACCACGCGTGTAACCTTCTTAAAACTCTCCTGTATTTAATGCTAAAAAGCAGAACAAATCACACGAAACGCAGTAAACGGAAAACCGCAAAACTGATTCGTGAAGGATAGTACAAAACGACCACCGATATCCGCTACAAAACTGCTACAGGCTTCCTACGGCATAAATTGATAGAATGAGTTACTGGCGACCTGGAGAAGAATTTTAATATCCCGGCCAAACGCAAATCGTTACTGCGTGCGCGGCTGAATTATTGGTACCCGGTCCTTAACTATTTGCGGCCGTTTGCACTTCGAAAAAGGAAATATGCATCACCTAAGTCATACGATATGTTCCGAAATTACTTCAAAGTAGCCTTTCGCAGCCTTAACAAAAACAGAGTTAATTCTCTCATCAATATTGGTGGCCTCGCCCTCGGAATGGCTGTTGCAATGACGATCGGCCTTTGGATTCATGATGAACTTTCATACGATCATTACCACGATAACTACAGTGACATCGCACAGGTGCTTCAGCACGCGACCTTCAATGGCGTCCGCGAAACCGGCAATGCCGTACCTCGTCCATTCGAAAATGCCTTGCGTACTGGCTACGGCGCTGACTTCAAGCATATCTCAATGTCTAGCTGGACAGGGGAGCATATCTTGTCTGTCAGAGATCACTTCATTGGAAAAATCGGAAACTATTACCAGGAAGATTTTCCGGAGATGATTAGCTTAAAAATGGTTAATGGAACCCGTAAAGGATTACATGACCCTTCATCAATATTGCTATCACAATCGACAGCGAAAGCTCTTTTTGGAGAACAGGACCCCATAAATCAAGCGCTGCGGATCGATAACAAATATGACGTCAAAGTCATTGGTGTTTACCAGGATCTCCCCTACAATACGACATTTCATGAACTCGACTTCATTGCCAGTTGGGAACTTTATATTACAGAAGGCTGGGTAAAAGAAAACCTGACGAATTGGGGAGACAATTCGTTCCAAATGTATGTGCAAGCGAATACCAGTTCGGATATGAAGGCCTTATCCGAAAAAATAAAAAAAGTAAAATTCAATGCCGTTAAAGAAGAACAGAAATTCGATCCTGAATTGGCCCTTCTTCCGATGAGCGATTGGTACCTGCGCGGAGATTTCAAAGACGGCAAGCAAGCAGGTGGCAGAATTCAAATGGTTTGGATGTTTGGTTCTATAGGAGGGTTTGTATTGCTCCTCGCATGTATCAATTTTATGAACTTAAGCACAGCGCGTTCGGAGAAGCGTGCTAAGGAGGTCGGGATCCGCATGACGATCGGCTCGGTGAGGAGTCAGTTGATCAATCAATTCTTAAGTGAATCGTTTCTTGTTGTTTTTTTTGCTTTTTTTGTTGCCATGGGTCTTGTCATGTTATCGCTGCCGTGGTTCAATGAGCTGGCTGACAAGAGAATCATTATCAATTGGGTGAACCCGCGGTTCTGGCTGGTTAGCACTGGATTCATTGTCGTAACAACATTGACGGCCGGATCGTATCCGGCACTTTATTTAAGTTCCTTCCAACCCGTCAAGGTTTTGAAAGGCATATTCAAAGGCGGACGATTCTCTTCCCTTCCGCGAAAAGTCCTTGTGGTTGTCCAATTTACCGTGTCTGTAACTCTGATTATAGGTACTGTAATTGTCTATCGTCAGATTCAATTCACCAAAAACCGCTCCGTTGGCTATGATCGAAACGGGCTCGTTATGATCTCGATGAAATCGCCTGACTTCCACGGAAAGTTTGACGCGCTGCGCAACGAACTCAAAAACTCTGGGGCTGTGCTGGAAATGTCCGAGTCGCAGAGTCCGCTCACGGCAATTTGGAACAACAACGGAGGGTTTGAATGGAAAGGGAAGGACCCTGCATTGATGCCGGAGTTTGCGACCATTAAAACGACACACGAGTATGGAAAAACAATAAACTGGGTGATCAAAGAAGGAAGAGATTTTTCACGTGACCATTCGACCGACTTCAGTGCTGTTATTCTGAACGAGGCCGCTGTAAAGTTTATGGGTATCAAGGATCCCGTGGGGATGGAGATTACATGGGGACCAGACAAACTCCATATCATCGGGGTTGTTGAGGACGTACTTATTCAGTCGCCTTACTCTCCGGTAAAACAAGCCATTTACCTGCTCGATTATAAATCCGTCAATTGGATCAACCTGAGATTGAACCCGGATAAAAGTGCTGCTGAATCCATCGCTCTGGTGGAGTCGGTGTTCAGGAAAATAGTTCCGAATGTTCCGTTCGATTATAAATTCGTAAACCAGGAATTTGAGCAAAAGTTTTCATCTGAAGTTCGCGTTGGAAAATTGTCTTCGATCTTTGCTGTACTCGCCGTTGCGATCAGCTGCCTGGGGTTGTTTGGTCTGGCTTCGTTCGTTGCCGAACAGCGAATGAAAGAACTAGGGATTCGAAAAGTACTCGGGGCATCCGTGGCCAGCTTATGGAAAATGCTCTCCAGGGATTTCGTTATCCTGGTGATTGTCGCTTGCCTGGTGGCAACCCCAATCGCATGGTACCTGTTTAACGACTGGCTCAGTCACTATGAATATCGCACGGAAATTTCGTGGTGGATCTTTGCCGTAGCAGTTGGAGGCGCGTTGCTGATTGCGTTGGCAACTGTCAGCTACCACGCCATTCGTGCGGCAATTATCAATCCTGTCAATAGTCTGAAGTCCGAATAAGTGCTGGTGCGTCCTCATTATCGTTACGAGATTGGCACTACTTAAATGATTCAATTGATTAGTCTCCTGGCACTTTTCCTGAGAAGCTTACATCACTCACATAATCACCCTTTTGTAAACCTTAGCCCGCAGGCAAGCAGCTATTGAACTCACAAGAAAGATTACCTTTTATGATCTTTCCGTCTAACAATTTGTGAGGCCTCCTGAACCTGACGGGAATGTTTCGAATCCAATTTTATAGCGAGTTTCACCGGATTCCTGTGCGGAGTTGTGAAATAATCATGGGAATGCTGGAGAAATACTTTTCAGTGAAAGATTGAAAGACGCTATCGAAAGGCCGGTTTAAAAAAAGCAATTTTCAAATTGTTTGACGATAATGTTGAATTCAACGAAAGTTCTGTTGTAACCATTTCTCAACTCGCCTGTAGTCTATGAAACAGGATAAACCGCTACCGTCATGATCCGCAATCATTTCAAAGTCGCCTTCAGAAATCTTCTCCGACACAAAATGTACAGCCTCATCAACATTGGCGGACTCGCCGTGGGGATGTCGGTAACGATTATGATCGGGTTATGGGTGTACGATGAGGTGAGCTACAATCACAGCTATACGAACTACGATCACATCGCCATGTTTTACCGCACCAATGTAGATCCGGTAGGTCAAACCACCGTTAGCTGGTTCGGAACAGCTCAACCTGTTGCCAAGATCCTAACAGAAAAATATGGTCATCTCTTCAAGAACGTTGCGATTATGTGGTGGGAGGCCGATTATGCGATCCGTGTTGGTGAGCGCAATTTCAGCAAGAAGGGCCAATACATCGATAAATCGGCCATCGATATTTTCTCTATGAAAATGATTCGTGGCGACATCAACAGCCTCGACGATCCGAATGCAATCATCATTTCGAAATCAGCTGCAGAAGCAATCTTTGGCGACGAGGACCCCGTCAGTCGAACAGTGAGGATCAATGCATCGCACGATGCGATTATCACTGGCGTGTACGACATGGCGCCTAATTCCTTTTTTGGTCACATCGAGTTCTTTGGAAACTTCGAAGGCCTGAAGAACAATACGCCGTTCATGAAAGCAAATGAAACCAACTGGGGAAATAATGCATCCCGTATCATTGTTCAGGCGGCCGACAATATTTCGATCGAACAAGCCAACGCGGTCATTGCAGATCTCTACCTGAAAGACACGCCGGAAGAAGTGGCAAAATATTCCCGGGAGCATCTGACGCAAGTATGGCTGAATCCAATCAAAAACTGGTACCTCTATTCTGAATTCAAAGACGGATATCCCGCTACCGGACGTATCACGTTCGTGTGGCTGTTTGGAATCGTCGGCGCTTTTGTATTGCTGCTTGCCTGCATCAACTTCACGAATTTAAGTACGGCACGAAGCGAAAAACGCGCACGTGAAGTTGGCGTTCGCAAGGCCATCGGCTCGATGAAGTCTCAACTCGTCAATCAATTTCTGAGTGAGTCTTTTATGATCGTCTCCATCGCATTCGCTGTTGCCCTGTTGATGGTATCGCTATCGCTCCCTGCTTTTAATCAATTATCAGACAAAAAGATCTCGCTCCCTTTTGCAAATATATATTTCTGGATGGCGAGTCTCGGTTTTCTTATTATCACTGCGTTTCTCGCAGGACTGTATCCGGCGTTCTATCTCTCGTCATTTCAACCGGTAAAAGTTTTAAAAGGAACATTTCGCGTTGGCAAATTTGCTTCAATGCCGCGCAAATTTCTCGTGGTAATCCAGGTTGGTGTGTCGTCGGTGCTCATCATCGGAACGATCATCGTGTATCAACAAGTACAATTCACGCAAGCAAGACCGGTCGGTTATGATCGACAGAATCTCATTCGTATTGCTATTCACGATGTAGAATTTGATAAAAGTAAGCTTGCGATGAGAAATCAGTTGCTTTCGAATCGCATTGCGACAGACGTGGCGTTTGCGAGCAGTCCGGTCACCGACATTTGGGACAACTGGAGTGGATTTAACTGGCGCGGAAAAAATCCGGACACTGATCCGAATTTTACGGTGACGTGGATTGATGAAGAGTACGGTAAAACGATCCAATGGAAGATATTGAAGGGCAGGGATTTTTCGCGTGAACATTCAACGGATGTGAATGCCGTTGTTATCAATAAGGCGGCGGCAGATTATATCGGTTTCGAAAATCCTGTTGGCGAAACGATCAATGCAAATGGCATGGAGCGTGAGATTATTGGTGTAATAGAAGATGTGATTGCTAGCAGTCCCTACGAAGCGGTGAGTCCGGGCTTTTACTGGTTGGATAAGGATATTGTGAACAACGGTTTGGGTCAGATGATTATCCGGCTCAACCCGGAGAAAAGCACTGCCGAATCGTTGTCGGCCATTGAGGAGATCCACGACAAGCTGGTGACTTCGAGCACGCTCGAATATAGCTTCGTGGATGATGAGTATGGAATGAAATTCAAAGCAGAGCAACGTATCGGCAACCTCGCTTCGGTATTCGCTGTGCTTGCAATCTTTATTTCGTGCCTTGGATTGTTCGGACTCTCATCGTTTGTGGCAGAACAGAAAACGAAGGAGATCGGTGTGAGAAAAGTGATTGGCGCTTCGCTTGTCAATATTTGGATGTTGCTATCGAAGGAATTTGTTGTGCTCGTGTCGATCTCTTTATTGGTAGCGATGCCGATAGCGTGGTATTATTTGCAGAAGTGGTTGTTGACGTATCATTACCACACGGAGATCAACTGGTGGGTGTTTGTGGCTACGGGTTCGAGTGTGCTATTGATCACATTGTTTACTGTAAGCTTTCACGGCGTGAAAGCCGCTGTTGCGAACCCGTTGAAGAGTTTACGAAGCGAGTAAGGTCTTATCTATTTATTAGAACCTGGCGGGAACGCCTTCGAACCTTTTTCAGGCAACTTCACTTTGCATGTGAAATTGGGATTGTTGTAAATCAAATATTCCCAGCTATGTACTTAGATGGGAAATATTTTTCTCTGCCTTGGATTCATTAGCGACCGAGATCCGAGGGAAGCCAGAATGCTACACCGCCGAAGGCTATGGCGGGCACGTATTGATGCTATTTCCGAAAAGCGACATGATCATCGTTCATCGTGCAAACGCTTACATCCCAAAAGCAGTCGACTAAACAGAGATCAGAAAGATCGTAAAAGAAATTTTCGCTGCAAGAACAGAAATAAAAAAAACCATCGACGAATCCAAACCGATCGCGTACGAACCCGATTGCAAACACTGGCCGTATTGATAGCCGACAATCCATTGAGGGTTCTATTCCTGGCCCAAACCAGAATCGAACTCGGGACTCTAGTACGTAACGCAGATGAAAGCCGGCAGAAGAAGCTTTCAATTGCCCATTGCAAGAAAATCTTGAATAAGGACGGCTATAATTAACGATCTACCTCCCTCTGTCAAAGGCTGACGCCCCAGTTAAAAAATCTTACAAAGATATTATGACGAATGAAACATTTATCGTAATTTTACGATAGGTAGAATATGGGACTGACAAAAACAGAGGAATTTACAAAAGCGCAGAATGAACTGGCAATGTTGACCAAAGCATTGGGCCACCCAGCCCGTATTGCCATCCTTCAGTTTTTGATTAAATCAAAATCGTGCATTTGCGGGGACATCGTAGATGAACTGCCGCTATCTCAATCAACCGTTTCTCAACATCTGAATGAGCTTAAGAAAGCCGGACTTATTAAAGGAGACATTGAAGGGCCAAGTGTATGCTATTGTATAGACGAGAAGGCCTGGAACAAAGCGAAGAAATTGATTGGCGACCTGTTCGAAACGTACAAAGGGACTGAGTGCTGCTAACGCTATTTTTTTGACTTGATTGATCGCAATATTACGATAATATTATAAGCATGGAAAATCAAACATCAGAACAGCTAAAGGAACTTGTTAAAGAGAAGTACGCCCAGATCGCTTTGCAAAGCAAGGACACAAATGCTTCCAGTTGTTGTGGCGCAACGGGTTGCGGAACCATAGACTACACCGTTATGGCCGATGATTACACAAAGCTTGATGGGTATGTTGCTGATGCCGACCTGGGCTTAGGATGTGGATTGCCAACCGAGTTTGCGAAAATCCAGGAAGGTGATACCGTAGTTGATCTTGGTTCAGGTGCAGGCAATGACGCTTTTGTTGCCCGCTCCATTACGGGTGAAAGTGGAAAAGTTATCGGCGTTGACTTTACCGATAAGATGATTGAGAAGGCAAAGATCAACGCTGAGAAACTTGGCTATAAGAATGTAGAGTTCCGACAGGGAGATATTGAAAACATGCCACTGACTGGAAACATTGCGGATGTAATCGTAAGCAATTGCGTGCTTAACCTGGTGCCAAATAAGAAGCAGGCTTTCGCAGAAACATTCAGGGTTTTGAAAAAAGGCGGCCACTTCAGCGTATCAGATATCGTGCTCGTTGGTGATCTCCCGGAAGGTTTGCGAAAATCTGCAGAGATGTATGCAGGTTGCGTTGCCGGAGCAATTCAAAAAGACGAGTACTTGGCGATCATTCAGCAGACGGGCTTCACGGACATTATAATTCAAAAGGAAAAGCGCATTACACTTCCAGCGGAAATTCTTAAAGACTATTTATCAACTGATCAGATTACAGAGTTCAATTCAGGAACGACTGGCATATTCAGCGTTACCGTATATGCCAAGAAGCCGGAGAACTGTTGCGCACCTGGTTGCTGCGATTAATAACTATATGCTTCAAGAGCTTAGTCAAATAACTTTATAACCAAGCCCAATGAAACGGGGTTGCAATACTAATTTTAATCGTAATACTGATGTCATTTACAGATTCAAAAGAGATCTATTCTCCCATTATTAAGCACCTCGATCAATACCAAAAGGAATTTGACCGTATCCCCGAAGACCGGAGAAAAGCACTTAAAAGACTTGCTTTATTTATTGAAGAAAAGCGTAACAGCGGAGGTAAGGCAGAATTGATATTCATCTGTACACATAATTCCCGCAGAAGTCACATTGCACAAATTTGGGCACAAACAGCAGCAGCCTACTATAGTATTTCGGGGGTAGTTACATATTCAGGCGGAACAGAAGCAACAGCATTCAATCCGCGTGCCGTCAAAGCAATGTCCGACATTGGGTTCAAGATTATCGACACAACGGGTGGAGAAAATCCATTGTATGAAATTCGGTTTGCAGATGATACTCCCGCAATAAAAGCTTTCTCCAAAAAGTATGATTCGGATAAAAATCCAAAACAAGGTTTTGGCGCGATTATGACATGCTCTCAGGCGGATCAAAATTGCCCTGTGGTACTTGGCGCAGCACTCAGGATTGCCACGCCCTATGATGATCCAAAGGATTTCGATGGTACACCCCAGGAATCAGAAAAGTATACTGAGCGCACTCATGAGATCGGTAGAGACATTCTTTACGCCTTTTCATTAGTAAAGCTTTAGTGTCAGTATGAAAAATAAGGGTACAATATTGCTTTTTCTGGTGCTGGGAACTTATGCTGCGTTGGGCCAGGATGTCCCCGGTCTCAGGTTTTGTTTACTATTTGATTCATCTCTTGAGAAGAATGCATTTCAGAATGACAAACAAAGCGATTGTGATCCGCTAGTATTTTTCTTAGCTCCAGATCCTTCAGTAGATTCGGTTTCCTATAAGCATATAAGCAGGTTAGCGATGAAATCCGCGCCTACAGCAATATTGCTTCTATTGAAAAAAACAAGTTTAAGGGTGAAGTCTATTTTTTGCGGTATGTCTTTAACGATGCCAACAGAAAATACTTAAGGCAATATGACTATCCTCAATCGTTCACTGGTGTGTTTAATAAGGGAAAATACAATTGCGTATCAGGCGTGGCGTTGTATGCTACACTTCTAAATCAACTTGGGTATATAGCCTCAATCTACGAAACCCGATTTCACTTGTTTCTCATAATAAACTTAGGCCAGTCAAAGGTTATGGTAGAATCTACTGATCCATTCAATGGCTTGGTTACCAGCGCGTCAGATGCGGGCAAGAGATTAAATGAGTATTTGATGGACAAACAAAAACGAGCTAAGGTAAAGGGAACGTTTGCGCCACCGTTTAATACCGATACGGTCTATGACGAGATCTCATTGAAAGAACTTTCCGGTCTGCACTATTACAATATCGGTGTAAATCATATAAATAAAAATAACTCCCTGGAAGGCTTGAGGGCTTTGAAAAAGGCAGCCATTCTATACCCGGACTCAAGGCGTATTCAACATTTGCAACGATCTGCGTTTGATAAATATGAGGCTGAACAATCAGTCGCTCTAAACTGATTTTATTAATGAGTAATTCAAAACTTGGATTTTTAGACCGGTATCTAACCCTGTGGATTTTTCTAGCAATGGCTATAGGAATTGGTATCGGAAATGTTTTACCTATAGAAAATTTGATGAGTCATTTTCAGATTGGCACTACCAACATATTGATTGCCATTGGTCTTATTGTAATGATGTTCCCTCCACTTGCAAAAGTCAGATATGAACATCTTGGTAAAGTATTTAGAAATGTAAAGGTTATCAGCCTTTCTCTTTTGCTTAATTGGATAATCGGTCCTATCCTCATGTTTTTCCTTGCCATTATTTTTCTGCATGACAAACCAGAGTATATGGTTGGCCTGATCCTGATTGGGCTTGCCCGGTGTATAGCAATGGTACTTGTTTGGAATGACTTAGCAAAAGGCGATAAAGAATATGCAGCTGGACTGGTAGCACTAAACAGCATATTTCAAGTTTTGTTCTACAGCATTTTTGCTTGGCTGTTCATCACAGTTCTACCGCCATATTTTGGCATTAATGGATCAGTCATAGACGTGCAAATGAGTGATGTCGCTGAAAGCGTATTTCTTTACCTTGGCATCCCTTTTCTAGCTGGATTTTTGACCCGATATCTATTCAAGAAAGTTAAAGGTGAAGAGTGGTATGTTACCAACGTTGTACCAAAGATCAGTCCTCTTACCCTGATTGCTTTACTGTTCACCATTGTGATAATGTTCAGTTTAAAGGGCAAAATGATCCTTGATCTGCCTATTGATATTATAAGAATTGCTATACCACTGGTAATTTATTTCATCCTTATTTTTACCATCAGCTTCATATTTTCGAAAAAACTTGGAGCAAATTATGAAGAGAATGCTTCGGTCTCTTTTACAGCGACAGGAAACAACTTTGAATTAGCTATTGCTGTTTCGGTAGGTGTGTACGGAATTAATTCAGGACAGGCCTTCGCAGGCGTTATCGGCCCTTTGATCGAAGTCCCAGCGTTAATCCTACTGGTTAATCTGGCGTTTTGGTTTAAGAAACGATTATATCCAGACCGCACTGTGCTATCGAAAAAATGAGTAAGATAGGAGCCAAAAAGCTATCCCATGAATACTTCAGAGACTTTGATTTGGGCTAGCACCCAGGATAGGTTGAAGAGCTTTGTCTTCAAACAAACCAGAGACAAAGCGATCACAGACGATATTGTCCAGGATGTATTCCTGAAGGTTCATGCGAAAGTCGGTCAGTTAAAAGAATCAGATAAACTCGTTAGTTGGATCTTCCAGGTCACCCGCCATACGATCACGGATTATTTCCGTAAAAAAGCAAAAATATTAAACGCGCATGACATCGATTGGGAAAGCGAGAATGTCTCATTGAATGACTGTGTGTCGTCCTGTCTTTCGGACATGCTTGCGACCCTTCCGGACAAATACCGACAAGCATTAGAGCTGACTGAATTAAAGAATATTTCTCAGCTTGAGTTAGCTAATACGCTGGGCATTTCATATTCAGGTGCGAAGTCCAGGGTTCAACGTGCCCGCCAGATGCTAAAGGAAAAGATGGATGAAGCCTACCAGATCAAACTGGATTTATACGGCAACGTTGTTGTTTGTGAAAATAAAACTCCGTGCTCGTGTCCTCAACGAGACGAGTTTGGGATTTGAATTTGAAGGGCAGAACCAACGTTCCGGGTCCATAAAGACGCGGAAAATTCTTGCGTCTTTTTCAATACGTTTCCGTCATATTAGTAAATTCCCACAACATGAAAAGAATCGTTTCAATTATTCTGGCACTGTTTACTGTAGTATCAATCGGATTCGGTCAAAAAGAAAAGGATCATCAACGAGCGCTAACACCAGCACGGGGCCATTACAAGCAACTGACTGCGTTTAGCCCGAAGGCTAAGTCGTCCAATGAAGGGATCGACAAGCAGAAATTTATAACCGATAAGGAGACCATTGATAGAAGAATGAGCCGGACACCCTACTACCTTCAGGAAGTAAGTGTTAATGATTTTGTAATTCCGGATGTTCCTGCAAACAGTTCAGAGCAAACAAGGGCAGAAATCAATTATCTGCTTGCGTTGCAGAACTCCAGAACGGACGAAGAAGTCAGGGCAAGCCTCTACATGGCAGACATTTATTATAACCTGAGTGTCCAACCAGGAGATTCTACATACTCCATGTACAGAAGAAACCTCTTTCACATTGGAAGCTCTATCGGTTCATGGTTTAACCATGAGAACTTGCCGGTGACGGCCGATCTGATGGCAAACGCCTGGCGTGATGCGAGCTTTTTCATTTGGTCGTTGAAATTCAAGTACGCGCGTATGAGACCTGTATTCATTGACTCGGACATCAAGAATTTGCAGGAAACCGATTGGGCAGCTTATCCGAGTGGCCATGCAGCTAATTCTTATGTAAATGCCTATATCTATCAGGAACTTGCACTGGAGTTCGCTGACGTGTTTTTGAAGGATGCCTACGATATGGCCCATTCCAGGGAAATAATTGGGGTTCACTATCCATCAGATTCTGAATCTGCGCGAATGTTTGCGCGTCAGTTTGTGAACAAGCTTTTCCTGAACAAGAAATTCCGTAAGGATTTTGAACTCGTTAAAAAGGAGTGGGCTGAAAAAGCCAAAGAGAGTTTTGTAAAACCAACACTGATCAACGATAAAAAGGCCTGTGCAGCTGATGATTCCCCGTCACGTGCTAAAAAGTGTGAAGGAAATTGATGCCCGGAGATTAAATAAAAAAGGCTTCCAATAAAAGCCCTTTTACCTGAATCAAATGCTGTAAAACGCAGCCGGAAATCGAATTGAGATTTCACCTAATGAGATCACTTTATTTCAATGTACTTATAGAAAAACGGCTATTCCAGAGGTGTTTAACAGATAGGATGTAAAATAGCGGGGTCAGGATCGATCATCCAGCCCACTAGTCAATCATTCATTCCATTCCCCGATCATTGTATTCTGGGCTACTGCAACCAGCCATTTTCCATCCTCCTTTGTCAATACAACGGTCATGGCTCCCGACCCATGCTCTTTGAGAACGGAGCCTTCTCTGGTCGATGCCACTTGGGTTGCGCTGATCACTGCAATGTCAGGTCGAAGGAATTGAATGTCCTTGACCTCATTCTTTCGCACAAGATTAGCTAGTCTTCCCTGCATGGCCTTCTTTATAAATTGGTAAAATTCGTCCTTACCCGTGAGTCGAATGCCTACAACGTTAACAATAACTGCATTCTGACTGACAAATTCAGCCGCCTTCTCAGGCTGATGGTTATTGGCATGTTTTTCAAAGTCCGACATGGCGTGCATGATGGAATCAATCTCCTCCTGTTTGTTCCATGCTATATTATCGGCGGTTTTCATAATGAATGCTTTAGATGATACTTAGTATGGCGTGAGCCTGCTTTGTTTTTTGATATAGATGGCGTCCGCGAACCACAGGAAGTCGTCGAGGAACTTTTTCGCAGCGGCGAGAAGGCTCGGGTCGACAGCGTCGGGGAGTTTAGTGAATGCGCTGTGAACCTCCGGAACAAGCAACTTCAGCGGCAGGGGATATGCCCCCAGGCTCAGGATGACGTGCTGGAGATGGGTTGAAGCATTGATGCCTCCAAATTTCCCGCTGGAAACAGTCACCACCCCGATCGGCTTCTTTTTGAATTCACTCCAGAAATGATCCAACGCATTTTTGATCACCCCGGAAAAGCTTCCATGGTATTCAGGACTGACGAACAGAAGGCTATCTGCTTCTGAAAACTGACGACTGATGAATTCTCGATGCTCAGGATGTGTATTAGCGCTTCCAAGAACCGGTAACGGGTATTCGGTGAGGTCGATGAGTGATACCTCAATGTTTCTTTGCACGATCAGTTCTTCCAGGAATAATCCAACTTGGTGAGATTGGCGTCCATGCCTGATGCTGCCTGTTAATATTGCTACTTTCATAATGTCTGTTTATTATTTAATAAGCCGACTAAGTAATTCCATAAAAACTCAACTCAGATTGCGCTGCACCTTCTTAAGCAGCGATTCTAATATTTTCGCATCCTCCTTGTTAATTCCCGCAAGGGCTGTTGCTTCCAGATGAACCCAGGTTTGAGTAACTTTCTTGTATGCATTTTTTCCTTTGCTGGTTATGTAGACTCTGGAGGTCCTTTTATCCGCGCTATCTTTCTCTTTCCGCACCATGCCATTGGCTTCCATACGTTCCAGCATATTGAAGAGTGTGGCATGTTGGTTGCACATCTTCTCGACGAGCGCTGAAACGGTCTGACCATCCTCGATGGACAAAAAATACAGTAAAATGTCCTGACCGGCATGTATTCCGGCTTCTGAAAGCAACTCATTCGTCTTGTTGCGGTGGATCTTGCCGATCTGCGTCAGCAGGGCCGTGATTGATTCGTTACTCTTTTTCTGAGGCATTGCCGGATGGTTGTTGCTCAAATATATACAAAATACTTATCCGGCTAAGTATATTCATCTGAAATAGTTATCCGGATAAGTAATTCGCATTGCTGCCGGAACTCCCGACGATCGCCGGTCGTCAATAGCCTGCCTCCGTGATTTCGAGATATCCGTTCAAAATGCAAACAAAGCTTGTTGAATTAGAGAGGTTGTTGAGGTCAAAGTTCTTGTCGGCTAACCCCGATCGCTGTGGCTTCAGTTTTTTGAGATCAGGAACGACATCCCAGTCACCTTCGTAATAGACATAATGCAGCCCCCCGGCCTTCACGCCTTTCGGTTTAGCCAGCGAAGGCAACCTACTTCCAACTTCAAAACGTCCCGTCCTCGTATAATTGAACTCTTCGCGGGGACTAAATGATTTTACGGTGAGTGTCCTGGAATCGGAGAAGGCCATTAGATTTTCAATTCTCAGTCTTGATGAGGCCAAGGTAGGTGACGAGCCGTCGGTTGTGTAACGCATCGTTGAGTCAGCCCCCGAATTGTAGCACGATAGACGGAAGGGCTCTTCTTTGAGCACAATACCATTCATGGGATTGATCCGGATGTTTCCTTCTTTCAGATGGCCTGTATACGAAAATTTTAGCCCGTCATAAATGCCTTTCCATATTGCTGAGAAGTGAGTTTCGTCTGGATACGCAACGCTTTTGTATACCAGCCCCGATGGAGCACTCTTACGAAAAACCGAATCCATTCCCCCGACACCCATTTGTTGAAGTGCATTTCCGTCTCGTGACGCAACCCAAACGGTGTTGTTTAAATCTTTGAGCTCGTCAAGTCTTTTTTTCGCGAACCCAGTTAAGTAGTGATTGTCCCACCATAAGGCCGGTTCGACAGTTAAGTAGGATTTGAATAGCTGAGGCTCCATCAAGAAAGCATATAACGCAAAGAGCCCTCCAAGAGACGTTCCGTAAAGGGTACCCCCTTCTTTTTTTGCCGAGTAACTCTGTTGAATGTGCGGCATCAACTCCTCCTTGATGCAGGCAAGGAATTTGTCAGCGCCACCTGATACAGGTCCGTAGTCAGTGTGCGTGGGAGTAAAATCCCGGTCGCGCAAGTTAACATCGCCTTTTGATGGATTGTTGATGCCAATAATGATGATGTCTTCAGGAACAAATTTTGCGTAGGCTAGAAAATTATGAACCGTGGATGTCAATGATGTATTCCACTCGCCGTCCAGCACGTACACCGCGTCAAACTTACTTGCAGCGCCGGGTTGATAATTTGTCGGAAAGTAAATTTGAAGAGGCCTCTTTTCCTGTAAAATCTCCGAGTAAATGGTGTCGTAGTGAACAGTTGGGTTTTGAGCAAGGGCTACGGCCCATGCACAAAACGAAAGTAGGATTAAGCAGAGTCTTTTCATGCTGTTGCGTTTGCCGTGGAACAATGAGATAGTAATCCCAGGCATACTGGATGCATGGATTCCCTTGTATTACCCGACATTGACTAAAAGGTGACAATTGCGTCGCTAAAAAACGAAGGCGACACTGTTCAACTAAGGACTTCCGTTCAGGGGGATGGTTGCTCCGCTTCCCACCTGTAGAGGCCTTGTAACCGCCCATTGAAGAGTATTGCCCCTTCTTCTCGACAAACGGCATCGGTGCTGATCGTAACGTACTATAGTGTAGAGTATCACATGCCGAACGACATGTTACATTCGGGCGGCCTTTATATGACCACACCTGTTCACTTTCCGTTCAAGTCGACAGAATTTGCTACTCTTGTTGCTTTAAGTTTCTCCTGCAACTCAACCAAAACAACAGCGAACGGGTCCTTTCTGTCAACTTCAGTCGCCTGGTCATAGACGCCGTTGGCTAGCATATTGGCAAATTCAAGATTCTTTGAAAAGTTTATCGATAGTTCTTCTACAGCATGAATATTTTTGGCATTCTCGACAGTTCGCTTTTTCAGTTCATAAGCCCATAAACAACAAATGACCAAAATGATTACGGCCAGAAAACAATGCATTATAAAGGTGTGTATGTCCATATAATTCAGCTGCGTAAAGTATACTTTACCGGCACCATTTTGTATGAACGTAATGTATTGCAAATATCCGAAAACAGCATGATGCAAAACTATAACTATTGCTAATGGAATCTGGACTTTCCAATTCTGGTAAGTGATTAACAGCGTTGCTCCGATGAATGCAAAAAAATGCATTTCAAACAAACCGTGAGTTTGATAAATGAACTGTCCCATAAAAACACCGACAACAGCACTGGCAACAAACTGATGGACGGTACCCCCTGAAAACATCCTTTTTGCAAGGAAATAGATCGCCATCAATATTCCTCCAATGGTTATGGCGATGAACCATGTATCGTATTGTGACGCTATCGCCAAGCCAAACAGAAAATATCCTATCAGAAAAATTTCAATGAGTGCGTCCGACCGCTTATTGGTCTGCCTAGTGAATCTGGTGAGATAACTAGTCGGAATGCTTGACGATTCTATTGAAGTGGTGATGCTCATATAAAAATCAGTTAAAAAAGCGCGCGATTTCAAACGGCGGATACGACTCATCTGAAGGAAGGGCACAACCGTAAGGAAGCGTCAATTCGGTCGTTATCCAAAGTGGAAGCGTTTCATCCTGTAATAAGTGGTCCATTGCCATTTCAGCAAAGCTTGTCTCTTTACGCGAACAATAACGTGCTGCATTGTAATTGCCCTTGAAATAGAGTCTGGATTCCCTATCGAGCAACACGCTCTGGGGAGTTGAATAAATCCCACACCTATCCGAAATCTCGCCATTCTTATCCAAAAGAACGGGCAGGTTCAGTTTGTACTTCGACCTGAATTTCTCAACGTCACTTTCGTCTGACGATTGTAGGATGACGTACACGTCTGCCTGGTCTCTATACTTCATTGACAGGCGCTCAAACTCCATCATATTAAAGCGTGAGCACGGACAATGGGGATTAAAGAAATGAAGCATGGCTATCTTACCCGGCAAAAGGTGGTAAAACGATAGGTCTATCGCCTGACCCAATTCCACATCTTTAAAATGATCCGGAATAGATGTAGGTAATGAATACTTCACTTCCTGTTCCCAAAAGATCCACCCGATTAGAATGACTGCCAAAAGGGCGGATGTGAAAAAAATAATTGCGCGCCGCTTCATCCTATATCCAACAGTTAGGCAACTCTTTCTGATAACGCTCCTTTATCGAACGGGTGAGGCCGGCCATCACTTCCTCGTTAAATTTGGTTGTATCGTCAATTTTTGATGGGTAGATTTTATTCTTTGACATGACCTTCATGTTTTCCATCGTGATGATCCGCCAACTTAAGGGAGGAAGGTTATCATTAACCCAGTTGATTACCTGATTTGCTGAAGTTTCCAAGTATAGATCCCTATTCAAAATATTACACAAAAGCCTGATAAGCTTGTTTAAATATATTGAATTGCCGTTTAAGATTGGGCTTCATGTAAGTTTTATGATAATTTGCTACGAATATTCTAGAGGGTACTCCTCGCATTTTTACTTCACAGCAAAAAGATGAATCCCTGATGGTGTTGCACAGAGACGTCGCGGATTTTTGCAAAATCTGCCAGAAGTGGTGCCTAACATTAGTTTTACGCCAGCCCTGCGAAATGGTCAGCAAATCAGTTTAGTTCAACATGACAAACGCCATCTACCTCAACACTACGGAACCTTACTCAGGCAAGTCAATTATAGCGCTTGGCCTGGTTAATTTACTGACAGGCAAATCAGAAAAAATAGCCTACTTCAAACCTATCATCAGCAGCGAAGGAAACGAGAGAGACAGACACCTCGCTACCATCTCCGGCTATTTCAACCTGGACATTCCGTATCAGGATATGTTTGCGTTCACCCGTAACGAAGTGGTTAAGCATTTCAATTCCCGTAACGAAGCGTATGTTATTGATACGATCATTGAGCGCTTCAAGAAACTACAGGAAAAAAATGATTTTGTGGTGGTGGAAGGAACCGATTTCAGGGGCGCCAGCACAAACCTGGAATTCGACGGAAATATTGCCATCGCCAAAAATCTGGGTATTCCCGCGGCCATCATTGTGAAAGGTGAAGGAAAATCGGTTTCAGAAATTGTGGACAATGCCGTGTCGACTACCAAGAGTTTCATAGATGAAGGCGTCCAGGTAATTACGGTCATTGCCAACAAAATAGATACTGAAAAAGAAGCCACGATCCGGACACAGCTTACAGAAGCGCTTCCAAAAGGAATTCTAGTAGCGTCGATTCCCGCAAGCAAAGATTTGGGAAGTCCCACTATGAAAGAAATATTTGAATCAGTGGGTGGCAAAATTCTGTTTGGCGAACACCTGATGACCAACCAGGTTGACGATTCCATTGTTGGTGCCATGCAATTACACAACTGTCTTTCCCGATTTAGTAAGAACACCCTCATTGTTACACCGGGGGACCGCGGTGATATCATCATCGGTGCGCTGCAGGCCAACATCTCGAAAAGCTATCCGAAAATTGCGGGCCTTATTCTCACGGGAGGACTAGTGCCCGAACAAACAATTATGAATCTGATTGAAGGATTGGACACCATTGTTCCTATCATCTCCGTAAAAACCGGCACCTTTAAAACGGTTACGCGTGTGGCCAATACACAATCGCGTATCTATCCCGAGAATAAAGAAAAGATTGCCCTTGCCATCAGTATGTTTGACCAGTACGTAGATGTCAAATCCTTAGAAGAACAAATCATTTCCTTCCGCAATACCAACCTTACCCCGCGGATGTTCCAGTATCAGATTGTAAAGCGCGCAAAGGAACAAAGGAAACATATCGTGCTTCCCGAAGGCGATGACGATCGCATACTGATCGCTGCCGATGCATTGATCAAACAAAATGTGGTTGATATCACCATCCTGGGTCACCAGGAAAGCATTGAGGCGGCATTACAGCGACTCAATATCACCATGGACCTGCAGAAAGTAAAAATCATTAACCCCGCCACTTCCGGTCGGTATGAAGAATATGTGAATACCCTTTATGAGCTCCGGAAAAATAAGAACGTTTCATTGGAAATGGCGCGCGACCTGATGCTGGATGTCTCGTACTTCGGTACCATGATGGTATACAAAGGTGAAGCCGACGGAATGGTTTCGGGAGCGGTGCACACGACACAACATACCATACGACCGGCGCTGCAGTTTGTTAAAACCAAACCCGGAGTGTCAACAGTCTCCTCCGTCTTCTTCATGTGCCTTCCGAATCGCGTGTCGATATTTGGCGACTGTGCCGTCATTCCAAATCCGACGGTCGAACAGCTTGCAGACATTGCCATTTCCTCGGCAGAAACCAGCAAGATGTTTAACATCGACCCGAAGATCGCCATGCTCTCGTACTCTTCCGGTTCGTCCGGCGAGGGCGCAGACGTCGAGAAAGTCAGGCGGGCAACGGAAATGGTACGGCAAAGAAGACCTGATCTGAAAATTGAAGGTCCCATTCAGTACGATGCGGCGGTCGATCCTTCCGTGGGCAAAAAGAAAATACCAAACTCAACCGTGGCCGGACAAGCCAGTGTCTTAATTTTCCCCGACCTCAATACGGGTAACAATACGTACAAAGCGGTGCAAAGAGAAACTGGCGCGCTGGCCATCGGACCCATACTGCAAGGTCTCAACAAACCCGTAAATGATCTCAGCCGAGGATGTACCGTTGCCGATGTATTCAATACAGTCGTGATTACCGCGATTCAGGCTCAGCAATAATCTTTAGCACCAACTATGAAAGTTTTTGTCATTAACTCCGGAAGCAGTTCAATCAAATACCAGCTCATTCGCATGCCCCAAGGAAGCGTGATTTGCTCCGGGCTTATTGACCGGATCGGACAGGATAGCTCTACGCTTCATCATAAAGCATTTATACACGAACACGAAAAAATAAAAAAAGAGATTTTACCCATTCGAGATCATGCTGTCGGACTAACCGAGGTATCGCGACTCTTAACCGATCCCGATATGGGCGTCATCAAAGACCAGAAAGAAATTGATGTCGTGGGTCATCGCGTAGTTCATGGTGGCGAGAGCTTTTCTGAAACGATGATCATAACGCCCGAAGTCAAACAAGAAATCAAAAGACTATTCTCACTCGCTCCCCTTCATAACCCACCCAACTACCTGGGTATTGAGGTTGCCGAAGCAATTTTCTCCTCGGCCAGACAGGTGGCGGTATTTGATACCGCCTTTCATCAAACGATGCCACCTGTCGCGTATCGCATTGCTATCCCCCGGTCATTTTACGACGAGCACGGTATCCGCGCCTATGGGTTTCATGGCACGAGTCATAAATATGTTTCAGAAAAAGCAGCAGCGTATTTAAAAAGGAAGGACACTAAGATCATTACCATCCATTTGGGAAATGGCTGCAGTATGAGCGCCGTTCGGAATGGCGTTTGTATCGACACCACGATGGGCTTCGGACCAATGAATGGTCTGATCATGGGCACACGTACAGGCGATATCGATCAATCTATCATTTTTTACCTGGTCCATCATCTGGGCTATTCTCTGGAAGATGTCAATACTATCCTGAATAAAAAAAGTGGAATGCTCGGTCTTACCGGATTCAGCGACATGCGCGATGTGAAAACTGAGTATGACAAAGGAAACGAGGAATCCGTATTGGCGTACGAAATGTATGCATACCACATCAAAAAATACATCGGCGCTTTTTTCGCCGTGCTCAATGGCCTGGACGCGATCGTGTTTACAGCAGGCGTTGGTGAGAATGATCCGCTGACAAGAAGCCTGGTTGCAAAAGACATGGAGTCGCTGGGAATATTCGTGGATGCACCAAAAACCAAAGGAGGCGGCAATAGAGTAACCGAGATCAGCACAACAGACTCACCTGTAAAGATCCTCATTGTTCCTACGAACGAAGAGCTGGAGATTGCACGCCAGTGCTATGCCTTGCTGCATGCGTGAGCGCGCCTCGTTGATGAGAATCGTCCGTTGAGATACCATCCAGGCCGGCACTGCCCAAAAGCTCCACAGGCCGATCGTAATCGGCTATAGACCATGACAGAAACAAAGAATTTGCAGATCTGACATTGATTCATTTTATTTACTTAACAAAATATAAGCATATATGAGCTTGTCATCTCCTCCCCGATGGATATTCCACATGCTTAACTTGTTTTGTCCCGCGCATCTTGCAGAAGAAATCGAAGGCGACCTGACGCAGAAGTTCCTTCAAGACCGCAACCACTATGGCCGATCCAGGTCCATCCTGCGGTTGTTCCTACGAACCCTTATGTTTTTCCGGCCGGGAATCATTCTTCGTAACAACATTATGACAACGCGTCGCGAAGCGATTCTGTTTCAGAATCACCTGGCAACGGCCATGCGACACATGCAGAAAAATAAAGTATTCTCTTTCATCACCATCTTCGCGCTATCTAGCAGCATCGCGGCATGCCTGCTAATATTTCAGTATGCAAGCTTTGAACTTAGCTTCGATAGGTATTATCCCAAAGCATCCAACATTTACCGGGTCAATCTGCGGACTTACGAAAAGGGTATTCTTCGAAGCGAAAGTGCAACGCTACCGGTAGATGCGTTGTCGGAAATCCGGCGAAACGTGACCGGCATTGAAGCGTCTGCTCAATTTGCCACAACGGCATGGTGGTTCACTTGTTCGTTCACCTACCATGAAGGCAGCATCAGCCGAACGTTTAATGAAAGGAACGTTGCCTATGCCACGCACGGGGCTTTAGACATGTTCGATATAAGGATTAAGTCGGGCAATGCGAAAGATGCGCTCCGATCGCCATTCACAGTGGTGATCTCCCAATCCACAGCAACTAAATACTTCGGCGACGAGGACCCCATTGGTAAAGTATTGCATTTTCGCGGAAGCAGTGATGTGCATGATTATACCGTTTCGGCCGTCATGGAAGATCAACCAATGAACTCGCATTACCGAAATGATATTCTGCTTTCCTTCGCATCCACCGATCAGAACCAGTATCGTAAATCGTTCGACAGCTTTGCCTACATCTTGCTAAATGAGTTTACTCTGCTGAACGATGTGCAGGCAAAGATGACTTCCTTTGCTGCAAAATATCCGGCCCCGGAAAATACGAAATACGATATCTTCCTTGAACCTGTAGCCGATATTCACCTGTACTCGATAGCGGAAAATCAGCTTAACGACGCATCCGATCCCAATCGCATCGTTTTCCTGTTGTTCATTGCCTTTGTTGTTCTAGCGCTGGCCTGGATCAATTATGTCAATCTTTCAATTTCGCGTTCTTTCGCCAGAGCCAAAGAAGTAGGCGTGAGAAAAACTGCCGGCGCAACGTACCGACAGATTGCGCATCAGTTCCTGAGTGAGACCTTGGTGTATAATGCAATCAGCATGGCCATCGGCGTTGGAATGGTAGCGGTCATTGCGCCGTGGTTCTATGAGTATGTCGGGATCACATTCCCCTGGAATAAAATCTACTGGTCGGATCTGGGCTTGACTGGCTGGATCATAACAGGGCTTTTCTTTGCTGGTATGTTCATCTCTGGATTTCTGCCCGCACGAGTGATGGCATCGATTCCCACCGTAAGCGTACTCAAAGGAAAATTTACTTTTATGAAGAGCCGTGGAATGTTTCGCCGTTCGTCGGTAGTGTTTCAGTTCGCCTGTACCATAGCTTTGCTGATGGCGGTGATTGCTTTAAACCGGCAATTTGGAGTCATGAACGAAAAGGATACAGGTATTGACTATAAAAGAACACTGGTTGTGCTGAGTCCATCCAACGCCGATTCATCATTCCGGACACGTCTCACCCAACTGCGTTCATCTTTGCAGAATCATTCGGTTGCCGAAAAAGTATTTACGTCAGGGTTAATCTTTGAAACGTCAGAAGGCTGGACAGCCGGTGTGAGTCGCGAAAAAAATGACGAGCGACAGGTATTTTATGTAAATATCATTGATCCTGGCTTTATCGATGGTTATGGACTCAAATTGCTGGCTGGCCGGAACTTTGTGGCGGCGGATTACCCGGTCGAAAAATTCTTTAACAAGGTGGAGCCCATAATTCTCAATAAAACCGGTACGGTTCGACTTGGTTTTATGAGGCCCGACGACGCAATTGGGACCGTGATGCATTGGGACGGAAATGCGTGTCGCATTGTTGGCGTGATCGATGACTACTATCAGCGTTCAATGAAAAAACCTCTTGGTCCGGCAATCTATACCGCCAATGACGGATCACTCTTGTCCATTCAACTATCGCCCCAGGCCATGGGTGACAATCTTAAAACGACCGTTCTTGCCATACAGAGCGAGTGGGATAAGTTCTTTCCCGAGAATGCCTTCGACTATTTCATGCTCGCAGATCATTATGAAAGCCTTTACACTGGCGAACGGCAATTAAAAAACGTATTCCAATTCTTTTGCGCACTTGCCATTGCTATTTCGTGCCTGGGATTGGTTCGCGCTATCGCTCTTCTCTTTAAACCAGCGTGCGAAAGAAATGAGCATTCGAAAGGTACTTGGCGCACCTGCGAAACATCTCATGCATTTACTGACCGGGGAATATTTACTGATGGTGGTGATAGCCGGAGCTATCGCTTTGCCATTGACGTGGTGGGCAATTGAGCAGTGGCTTCAAACATTTGCCTTGCGTATACAGATCAGCGTAAGCAATCTGATCGTCCCGCTGGTACTCGCGTTGGCATTTGCACTGCTATCAGTCGGCATACAAACCTGGCGCGTAGTGAAGAAAAATCCTTCGCAGAGTCTGAAGATTGACTGATGCGAGTTTTTCAAGTTGGCCTGACCTCTCAAATCATCAAACCTCCGATAAATGATTAGATAATCGACAATATGTGTCCCAATTCGATTGCTCTTAGGCCATCCCTAATGTCCTGTATCTTTCACCAGCCATACCTCCGTAACCCTGGATTGCTTCCGCCAGTTGAGGAAATCTTCATTGATATCGTCCCATGTCAACACCAGCTTGCCTTGCTCCACCAATGCCTGCGGAACGGGAAACTCCTTTATCTCTCCATAGGCTCTGCCATAACGACTGGGCGCTACACGCTGTCCGTTTATCTTCAGAAGACATTCACCCATCCCGTTGATCTTTACCGTATAGCGCGCAGCCGTATCGATGTTGTCGTACTCCATGGCTATGGGCCATCGCATATACGTGAGCCACGAAAGCCTTTTACGACTAAGGCCGTTATCTGAAAAATCGTAACCCGGGTTAAAATTCTTTCGCAGGATGGGATCCATCCTCCAATCTTCACCTTTCATTTCATGAACAGATTTACCAACATTTCCGACTTCATCATAATAGCTGCCCTGACCTGCTTTTTCCCAATTCGCAATAACCTCGAGTGCCATAACTTTATCGTCTTCAGGGAGGGCTTGTATTTTTTTGAATTCATCTTCCAGCCACCAGCGATTATTCAAGGGCCGATCCAGAAAATCCAGTACAGCACCCCTCTCGAGACCAGACGCCTGGTACTTTTTTACGCTGGTTTGCAGGCTAACCGACTTGTAAAGTGCTTCACATAAATCAATGATGTGCGTATGGACTTCCGTCATGACCGGTTGTGTTTCCGCTTTTGCCAGAATGGTGTTGGCCTCTTTCATTGCTGCATCGGCACCGATCGACGCTGCCTCCAATAACTTTTCATTCACTTGCTGTTCCAATTGTGTCTCATAGATGTAACGGGCCCGGGTATACGCATCATAATAAGCCCTCAGAAGATTCATTTGCCAACGCCAGTTATTATCCAGCGATGGATTTTCTTTTTCAAGCGCTTTCCACGCGGTAAGTGTCGTAGCGATGCCACCGTTGGAAACGATGGGGCCTTGCCAGTTTTTCTCTAATGCCAGAATGCCGTCTGCTGCCTCTTCGGCAACAGCGCTCCCGAAAAAATAGTTACTGTACTCCTGCAGGATTTTGCGTTCGTCTGCTTTCCGGTCCCACGCCAGGGCCGTCCAGATGATTTTATTAACGTCGTCATGCACACCATCTGAATACGAGATGAATCCGTCAATGTAGGGATCAAGGGCATGGTATATGGCCGAGTAATGGTACGGTCTGGGATTGATCGCCTCTCTTCCCAGGGTTAAGCTGAACGAAGGATCCCACCACGGAATTTCGAATTCACATCGCACGTTGTGGGTAAGATCAGGATAGTGACGCAATTTGTACCTGGCAGGCAATACAGCTCTTGTTTCTTCAACGGTCGGGCTGCTGGGGCCGGTGATCAAGCCGCCTAACCAGGCCGGCATTTTATCCTGGATGTATTTATACACATACTGGCTTTGTGCGGGCGTAAAACCTTGTAAGGATACCCAGGTACTTGCTTGCGGGTGATACTTCTTTAGAATGACGGCCAAATCCTGCAAAAGTGGTATAACCAATTCAGGAGGATTGTCACCGGGGTCACCGCCTGGGAAAAACACACCGTTGATGCGAACCGATTGCTTGCATATCTCCTCAAAGGTGCTGAGGTACTTGCTCCGAAGGGCCATATCTTTTAAGTCAAATTGCGCGGGAATCCACATCCAGTAATCCAGCGAATATTTCTGGCATATCGTACTGATGAACGCATTCATTTCAGCTGGCTGAACCTTAAAATGAGGGCTTACGCTTTCATCAAAAATCGGGATCGATTCGATGCTGTTGGTTCCGAATACCACCAGGTCGCGTATGTACTGTTCAAATTCCTGCTTGGTCCAGGCATCCCATGAATTAGCTGTATTGCGGAAGCCTAATTGATGGCCGCGCATAAATTTATCCGGGCTGCTGGCTACGGACGGAAGCTGATCAAGGCCAACGCTGTTTCCGGTATACTGCATGGTTCTGAGCAGGTAGCCTGTTCCAAAGAGAACGCCACGATCATCAACACCCTCTATGATGATCACCCTTTGGCCCTGATGCTGAACATTTACAAGGCGATACGACTCGCTCTTCTTTGCCAGCCGGGGCGCAGCGGGAATTGAAAACGGCAGCTTTGTTTTTGCGGCAGCTTTTTTCAGCACGATCACATCGCCGGAAGCAGGCCACGTGACCGATACGGGCCATTTTGCTCCCGTTCGTTTGGCAACTTCCTCGCTCAACATTTCCGCCGCGGCAATTTCCCCGTTGCCCAATGAAATTTTTTCCTGAAAAATAGTAACGTGCTGCAAGGTTATTGCCTGGGCAGACAAATCAAAAATCAGGGAAGTCAATAAAGCAGCCAGTGTTGCCGGCAATAAAATTTTGAATCTCGTTATGTTCATGAGTACCTTAATTTTTATTGGAAGTGATGATTGCCATCCGGGTAAGGTAAAAAGAATGACCACGCCTGCTTACCGCATTTCGCGCATCTAAGTATTCAATTCACGTGTTTTTGAAAGGCCAACCACTATGATTCACGACATAAAACGCTTTGCGATGACCTTGTTGGGTATTTCCGTCGCGTTTGTGAGCCTGGCTCAGTCCATTAACTTCTCGCAGGCTTCCATTTTTGTAACGCCCGGGGGAGAGCAAGCCATTCAAAAACCGATCACCGTTTTACAGGAAGAAGTTTATAAACGAACGGGAATTATCCTAACGATAAACCACGATCTTAAAGCCACACCTGTTCCAGCACAGCCACGAGTGATCCTCGCGACAACGGAGGAGCTAAGCATACTACCCTCGTTCCTACGGGCAGCCCTCGATCGCATGGCACCAACAGGCAAAGATGGATTTAAATTGCTCATGCAGCCTGAGGCCAAAACGGTCGTGATTACGGGAGACGATGCAAGAAGTATCCTATATGGTATCGGAAGATTGCTCCGGAAAGCAGACCTGCGGGCCGGCAACTTTTCCGTGCCTGTGTCGACGACGATTTCATCGTCACCGGTGTATCCGGTCCGCGGCCATCAGCTTGGATATCGACCAAAAACAAATTCGTATGATGCTTTCAGTGTTGCGCAATTTGATCTCTACATACGGGAACTTGCGTTGTTTGGTACGAACAGCATCGAGATTGTGCCGCCTCGTACCGATGATGACGCCACCAGCGCGCACATGAAACTGGCACCGATGAAAATGATGGCCGAACAATCCAGGATCTGCAAATCCTACGGACTCGACGTTTGGATGTGGTATCCGAACATGGGAACTGACTACGCCGACGAAAAAACACTACAGGATGAGTTGCATGAACGTGAAACTGTTTTTGCAGCGTTGGAAAAGTTAGATGCCGTGTTTGTTCCCGGTGGAGATCCGGGCGAACTGCAGCCAGATGCATTGTTTACCTGGCTGGAGAAGCAAGCAGCAGTGTTGAAAAAATACCATCCGACCGCAAAAATCTGGGTGTCTCCACAGGTTTTTCGCCCAACCAGAAAGTGGATGAACGCTTTTTACGATCATGTGAATCGGAAATACGTCTGGCTTGGTGGGGTTGTTTTCGGTCCCTGGATAAAAACGCCCGTTGATTCCATGCGCATGCTGATTGATGCCTCCATTCCCATTCGAATGTATCCCGACATAACGCATAGCCTAAGCTCGCAATACCCTGTACCGGATTGGGACCTTGCCTATGCCATGACGCTGGGGCGCGAATGCATCAATCCCCGGCCAACGGATGAAAAACACATTCACAACCTATTTGCCAGGTATGGAACGGGAAGCATCAGCTATTCTGAAGGCACCAACGACGACGTCAATAAATTCATATGGAGCGATCAGGATTGGGATCCACACATCACTGTGGAAGAAACTCTTCAGGACTATGCCAGGTTCTTCATCGGCCCCGATCATGCAAAATCCATTGCAGCAGGTATCCTTGAGCTGGAAGAAAATCTACGCGGACCATTATTGTCCAACAAACAAGTGGGCAAGACGCTGAAGCATTTCCAGTCACTCGAAAAACAAGCGTCTGTTCCAATGATGCAGAACTTCCGCTTTCAGATGTGTTTGCTTCGTGCGTACTATGATGCCTTCGTCCAAGAGAGATTGATCCGCGAAACAAAACTGGAGCAGGAAGCCTACCGCGCATTGTCGCAAGCCAGGCAAACAGGATCGGTAGTTGCTCTGGTCAAAGCAGGACGTGTACTTATGAAGGCAAATGATCCAGCACAATATGATTCATACAAAGCTAAATGCCTGGTGCTGGCAGACTCTTTGTTCAAAAGTATTGGTGCACAATTGACTATCAAAAAACACGGCGCAGCTGAAGGCCGGGGAAATTTTATCGACAACATCGACGTGCCTTTGAATGACGCACCCTGGCTCACGGATCAACTACGAAAAATAGCAGCACTCAGGAATGAAGACGAAGCATTTGAAACAATACATGCGTTGCTACATCGTGCAGACCCAGGTGACGGAGGCATCTACACAAATTTCGGTACGCCGGCGGCCAGACCGTACGTTGTGCCGGGACCTGGCTGGTTGAAAGATCCAGGTGGTCTTCAGTCACCCCTGGTAAACTTTGGCGTTGGAACAAAAGAGGATGAATGGGTACACGAAGTCTTACCGAGGGGCTTTAGCGGGCAAATCGTACCCAAAGCATGGATGACGCAGACCGGAACTTTGTACGACACGCCACTGAGTATTCACTATAAAAATCTCGACGCAAAAAGTTCTTATAGTATCCGGATCGCCTACACGGGAAGGCTGCGTTCCCGTATCAAGTTAACGGCGAACGGATATCTCGTGCACGATTACTTCCTGACAGGCGACCAACCCATTTATTCCTTTGATATTCCCAAAGCCGCCTTGTCAACCGGAGACGTGATCTTCACATTTGTCTGTCCGGAAGGTGAACAGGGCGCACAGGTCGGCGAGATATGGATACAGAAAAAGTAAAGCTTGCGAAAGTTTCTACTATTACGTTATTCCTAAATAATCATGTCGTCCGATTGCTTAGCGGAAACCTGGTCGCCCACTCCTGCCTTAATAATGTTCATATCATGAATCAGTCGTTGCGTAAAGAGCGCAATGTCAAAGCTGTGAACAATGATGTTCGCTCCTTCCTTCACCCACTTGATCTGACGTTCGGGTTCAAGAGAAAAGTGGATTCCAATTGCCAGTCCCTTACCACGGGCGGTTTGTATGATTTTCTTTACAGCCGCTTCAAATACAGGGTGGTCATATTCCTCCGGATGACCAAGGCTTACGGAAAGATCATGCGGGCCGATAAAAACGGCATCCAGACCAGGCACGGATAACAGCTCATCAAGTTTGTTGATGGCAGGAACACTTTCAATATTGGCAATCGCCATATTTCCGGCGTTAAGCCTTTCCACGTATGCTTGCGTTTTCTCATTCAACGTTTCTTCACCTTTCAATACTTGATCGAGCACCTCTCCTTTTAGCGGTTTGTATTTCACCGCGCCGACCAGGTCGCGGATCTGGTCAACTGACTCGAGATAGGGTGCCACCACTCCCACGGCACCCGCATCAATTGCCTGAGACGCGAGATACGGATCGGGACTCGGAATCCGGACAATTGGAGAAATTCCATAGGATTTTATCACCTGACATAATTTAGCCAGGTCGGCCCTGTTCATCGAAATATGCTCGTTGTCTATAAACGCAAAATCAAGTCCTGCTTTCTGTAAGCTCAGCGGCCAGGAAGGTGCCGTGGCTGTAAAGGCCGTTCCGTACACGCGCTTGCCGTCTCTTAATTTCTTTAGTACACTCATGATATGGACCAGTAGGGTGTGGTTGTTGGTGGGAGGAAAGTGGAAAATATCATGCAGCAAACCAAACGTTATTCTTTCGTGAATATCCACCAAGGCTTCACTTCGAACGGTGCGGCTTGACCCTGCTGTTCGTTCTGGGTATCGGAAAAAAAAGACGCCCTCGTATCGGACAATGAACCGTATTTTCTGTGCAACATAACGGCAGTATACCGGTCGGGATAATCGACGGGGCAGCTGTAAAAACACCCCACGCCTTAACCCTGGAGTTAAAGGAAAATGCCTTTTAGCTTGATCAGGCTGATTGGATGTGACCGCACACAACGCCCGAAAAAGGGAGCAAAACGCGAAAATTTGCACACTTCAAACGTTTTCGGTTAATTCGATTGCAAGTTTACCTATCCCTCATGCTATTCGACCCGGAACCCCCACTTAACCCGCAATCCGGAAAATGGTCAGGGGATAAGAATGCAGAATTGGATGATGAACACCTCTGGGAGAACGTCACGAAAGACAATGCATTGGCATTCTCTGTACTGTATAAAAAGTACGTGCAGAAACTCTATAATTTCGGCATTCATTTGTGCCATGATCATGACCTCGTTCTGGATTGTATGCAGGAATTGTTTGCAACATTGTGGACTCGTCGTCAGCAACTCGATGTAATTCACTCTGTCAATGCCTATCTGATCATGTCTTTTCGCAGGCTTCTGATCAAAAGGGTCACGTGGCGTCGCCGGTTCATGATGAAACTTTCACCGGCCGCTGAATTTGACGTCGTGCCGCCTATTGAAAGTACGATCGTAAGCGTTGAACAGGCTGAATTGGTCCTTCTGAAACTTGGCTCCGCTATCAAATCTCTAACTCGCCGGCAGCGCGAAGCAATTTTTCTCAAGTTTTACAATGATCTTACTTACGCAGAAATTGCGTTGGTGATGGATCTTCACGTTGATTCTATCTACAACATCATCAGCAAGGCCCTGAGTAATCTCCGCCGTTCCATGGGCAAGTAGTGGCTTTTTGACGCGAACCTCTGTGGGTGTTCGGTTCACTAAAAAAATAATTTAAAATAACTGATGAGATCGGGTGCCTGCATGCCTCTTAGGGCTGCATGAAGTATAGTGACTATTCAGTTCGCGATTTTATAAAAGACGAGTATTTCCAAAATTGGGTATTTCATCCGGACGAAGGAACAGAGCGTTTCTGGCAGCTTTGGATGAAAGAACACCCGGAAAAAATCATAGAAGTACAGGAAGCAAAACGTTTACTGGGGGCGCTTCAATTTGAACGTCATAGTCTTTCGCCCGGCGAGGTAACCGCGCTTTGGACGCGCATCGGGCAGACTGAATCCCTGGTCGAACCGGGACGCAAGCGTGCCGTCATATACGCGGCCGTAGCCGCAGCGGCAACGATACTGTTGCTGTCCACATTTGTCCTCACGCAATGGAACAAACCCTGGAAAGAATATTCTGTCCCCTATGGCGAGACGCGGCGAATCACCCTGCCAGATGGATCCTCGGTCGTGTTGAATGCTAATTCTACGCTGACATTAAAGTCGCCGTGGGACACTACAAAACCTCGTGATCTTTGGATAGAGGGGGAAGCTTACTTCGATGTTCAGCACAAAAAAAATGATCAACGGTTCGTCGTCCACGCTGCACAGGGTGTGCGCGTCGAGGTGCTGGGCACGACGTTCAATGTCTACAATCGTGTGGAGGAAACGAAAGTTGTCTTGAACACGGGCCAGATCAGAATGAACATACCGGTTGAGCAGTCCGCTGAAGCCATTACCATGAAGCCCGGCGAAATGGTGGAGTACAAGGCGAAACGCTACAGCAAGCGGGATGTCAATCCGTTGCTCTATACCGCCTGGACGACAAACAAGATTATCCTCGATCATACCTCCCTTGCTGAGATGGTGCAGATGCTTCGCGATACGTATGGCCTTACCGTTGATATCCCCGACACCAAACTGCTGGCAGAGACAGTCTCAGGATCTATGCCTCACGGAAACGCCGACGCTTTATTAAAACAGCTGGCGATGGCATATCGTGTGAAGATGACGCGAAACGGAAACTATGTAAAAATTGAAGCTTTCATGCAGGAATAATAGAATTCCAATACAGTAATAAACGTCAAACCAACAATACGTCAACTATGAAGAAGCGCTACTTACTATTTCTCATGTTGCTGTTCATGTTCCTGCGGGCGATGCCCCAGGAGGCGGCGATGTATGCTTCACTGACAGGTCCAGCGAAACCACTACACGATCAGCAAAAGGATGTCAGTCCGCTCACCCACGCTTTGCGGACGCTGGAAAAATCATTCAAAATATCCATCGCCTACAAGGATGAATGGATTGAGAACAAGATTTCGACGATTGACCTCAGCAAGTTCACAGCGCCCGAGCAGGCGCTCGACAGTTTGTTGAGCGGAACAGGATTGTACTACGAAAAGGCTGGAGAAAATTTCTTCGTCATCTATCGACGGACATCCAGCACCTCCGGGTCGCCACAAAGTTCAGCCCTGGCCATGCCACCGGAAATGGTTCAGACAGCGGAGGACATGGCTCATCCCTTGACCGGTACAGCCTCGCGGGAACAGCTTTTAGTTGTACCTATTCTGGCAACGATTTCGGGGACCGTGAAGGATGAAAATGGATTGACTTTCCCTGGTGTCAACATTGTCGTGAAGGGCACAACGGCCGGGACAACCACTGACATCAACGGAAAGTACACCTTGTCGGCCGACGAACAGTCTGCGGTATTAGTTTTTTCTTTTGTCGGTTATAAAGTGGTTGAGGTCGCTGTGGCGGGTCGCACAGTTATCGATGTCGCTCTTGAACCGGAAGTACATTCCTTAGAGGAAGTCGTCGTGACAGCCTTGGGTATTAAGAAAGAGACAAAACGCCTGGGCTACGCTACCAGTACGGCGACGCCGGATCAGATCACGGAGAACCGGACCACTAACTTCGTAAACAGCCTGCAAGGGAAAATGGCGGGCGTTAACATTACCCCCATGGGTACTGGCCCGTCGGGCTCTAGCAAGATCCGCATTCGCGGCCAGTCATCTTTTGGGTCCGTGAACAGTCCCCTCATCGTAGTCAACGGGGTGCCTATAGACAACACATCATTTGGCGTGGGTGGCAGTTTTGCCGGAAGAGGTGCCACCGGTACAACAGACGGAGGAGACGGACTGTCGAGCATTAATCCCGACGACATAGAGTCGATGACCGTGCTTAAGGGTGGCGCCGCTGCAGCCCTTTACGGGTCGCGCGCGAAAGATGGCGTAATCATGATTACGACAAAGTCGACCGGAAAAGGACGCGGAATCGGTGTTGAATTTAACAGCAACTACACGTCAGATACACCGCTTGATTTCACTGACTTTCAATACGAGTACGGACAGGGTGAATTCGGTGTGCGCCCTACGACGCCTAATCCAACCTCTGGTGTCTGGAGCTTCGGCGAAAAATTTCAGCCAGGAATGACGCAAGTGTTGTTCGATGGAGTCGAGGTTCCCTACGAGGCGGTACGGGACAGGATAAAGAAATTCTATCGCGTGGGAAGCACCTGGACCAACACGGTGTCGATGTCCACGGCCGGCGAAAATGGAGGACTCAATCTCTCGCTGTCAAACATGGACAATAAGAGTATCCAGCCAAATACAGTTTTCAACCGCAAGACGATCAACCTCGGATTCAATCAGAAACTGGGAAAGAAGCTTGTCATCTCCGGCAACCTTGCCTATTCACGGGAGGATAACAAGAATCCCGTTGTCATTGGCGGACAAGATATCAGCACGCCGGTGGTGATCTACACGATGTCTAATTCGATGCCCCTCGACTTACTGAGTGCTAAACGCTTCGATGCAAGTGGCAACGAATTTGTTTGGTCGCGGTTCAGGAACAGAACCAATCCCTACATATCGGTGTATGACCGCTTCGAAAACGTGTTGCGCGACCGGCTATTTGGCAATATTACGGCGCGATACAATTTCACGGATTGGCTGTACGTACAAGGTCGAATCGGACAAGACTATTTCTCCCGCGATCATGACTTCAACGATCCGACCGGGCGGGCTTCCAACGCTGCTGCGCCGGCCGGATTTGTCAACGGTCGTTATACCCAGGAAGTCATCCGCTCCCGCGAACTCAATACTGACTTTCTCATTGGCGCAAATCGCAAGTTCGGTGATTTTGCAGTCGATATCACGCTCGGTGGCAACCAGCGATATTCCCGCTACGACCAGAACGTAGTACTGGTACAGGACTTTGTTATACGCGACCTCTATACCGTTATGAATGGTCGCGTAAAAGATCCCTTCTATGACCTCTCGGAGAGAAAGATCAACTCGCTTTATGGCGCCGCGGAATTTTCCTACAAGGAGTATCTGTATCTCAACGTCACGGCTAGAAACGACTGGTTCTCTACTTTAGCACCCGCCAACCGGAGCATTCTCTATCCCTCGGTAAACGGAAGCTTCGTGTTCACTCAAGCGTTCCAGAATTTGCCAGAGTGGTTGTCATACGGAAAAATACGAGCTGGCTACGCTGAAGTGGGGAGCGACGCTGATGTGGCACCGTATGCCAATAGCCTTTACTACAGCGTGAACAACAATTTGTTTAATAACCCACTGGGCGCTGCACAGCCTGTCGGTGTTATTCCGACCACAACCGTTCCTAACCCGGACCTGAAGCCCATGCGCGTGTCAGAAGCTGAAGTTGGATTCGAGTTGAAGTTCTTCGAAAATCGTGTCGGCCTGGACTTTACGTACTATAACAAGATCAGTCGCGACCAAATCCTGGCCGCGCAAATCTCCGACGGTTCGGGATACACGGCCAAGCTCATCAATGTCGGGGAGAGTAAGAACAATGGAATTGAACTGCTGGTCACAGGCACACCCGTTCAGTCATCCAACGTACGTTGGGATGTAAGCTTCAATGGATCTTACAATACATCTGAAGTCCTAAACCTTGGCCCTGGCGTAAATGAGATTGTCGTCGGTGGCGATCCCGGCAACAACTCGATCCGACAGGTCGTCGGCGAACAGGTGGGCGGACTCTACGTGACGTCCTATCTGCGCGACGACCAGGGCAGACAAGTTTTTGATCCCAACAATGGCCGTCCGCTCCGGGGACCAAGCCCTATCCGTGTTGGCACTGCGGTACCGCGTTACTTTGGAGGGATCACCAACTCATTAAACGTTTATGGCGTTTCATTCTCCTTCCTGATAGACTTCAAGCTCGGACATTACCTGGGTTCGGCGACCAATTTCAACCTATGGCGCCACGGCTTACATAAGGAGACGCTCAATGGCAGGGAACAGGGATACGTTGTGGGCGATGGTGTGAATCCAAACGGAGAAACAAACGCGGTTCAAACGCCCTTGCAAACATACTATGAGACTGTAAATACGAGCGGTATACGCGAGGAATTCGCCTACAACGCCGGCTTCTGGAAGTTGCGACAAATTACTCTTGGATACGATTTTACTAAGTTCCTCCCAGTCGGCAGTTTCGTCAAAGGAGTAAAGGTTAGCGCCGTGGCCAACAACGTGGCTATTCTTAAAAAATGGGTGCCAAACATTGACCCTGAACAATTTGGCAACGTCTCGGACCGCGAGGTGGGCCTCGAAGGTACAGGTCTGCCTACAAGCAGAAGCATCGGATTTAATCTTAATGTCAAATTCTAATGACCAGCGACGCTGGAGTTAAAATGAAACGAGCAAGCATACATTTATTCATTTGCCTTACGACCCTTGTCATGTTGCCCGCGTGCGACAATGGCTTTGACGAACTTAATATCAGCAAGACTTCGCCCACCACAATGGATCCTGCGTTCTTGCTGAATAACGCAATCGTTCTATCGTCTTTCCCTCTTGAAATAATAGTATTCGAATTGCCTATCGTGCAGCAGATTGTCACACCGTTCGGCGGTGTACTGGGCGGAGGAAATTTCAATCAGGACAACAAACCGAGGAACGGCGCCAACTGGGTCCGGTACTACCGGGATGTTATGAAATCGCTTGCTGACGTGATGAACGCGTCGCGCGAAGATGACGCCATGTCAAACTTGTATCAATCGGCGAGAATACTCCGGGCATTTGGTTCTATGATATTGACTGATTCATATGGTGACATTCCCTACAGTGAAGCAGGTCTAGGCTACATCGCTGGCGTATCGTTACCCAAGTACGACGCGCAGCAGGCCATTTATGCAGACATCCTCAGCGAACTCGAACAGGCATGTGCGGCCCTTGATCCGGCAAAGCCTACGGTAACAACGGATGTGCTGTATGCCGGAGACGTCGCTTTGTGGAAATCCTTTGGATATTCTTTGATGCTGCGTGCCGCCATGCGCCTATCAAAAGTTGATGCGGAAACAGCGAAAACATACGTGGCCAAGGCAGTAGCGGGCGGGGTGATCTCATCCAATCTCGGCAGTGCTCAGGTTCGTCATTCCAGTTTGTATAACAATGCCGTTGGGAATTTTGTGAACAGCGCAGAAGCAAATAACTATTATCTCGCCGCTCCATTTGTTAACTACCTCAAAGCTAACAATGATCCGCGACTCAAGTCCATTGCTGTTCGCTACGTAGGCGCAGCCAGTGGCCCGCAGCAAACACCCGCAGCGGCTAATTTTGATCCGGCCGTGCAGGTTGGTATGCCGATGGGATATGACAACGGCACCATTGTGGCACGGGCAACGGCCGACGGCCTCGCCAGTTTCTACGATTATTCACAATTGGACCGGTTCAGAATGGGCAAAATTGACGCTCCCTGTTATCTCGTCAGTCACGCGCAAACCAAACTGCTCCTTGCAGAAGCTGTGTTTCGCGGTTGGACAACGGGAGATGCGGCCGCGCTGTATGAACAAGCCATCCGTGCCCACATGCTGGAGATGACAACTTACTCGACGTCGTCGGCAGTTGCTATAGCCGACATCGATGCCTACGTAGCGGCCCATCCCTTGCACCCTGGCAACGCGATGGACGATATCAACACGCAGTACTGGGTAGTATCATTTCTAAACGGGCCGGAGGCGTTCGCGAATTTCAGACGGACTGGATATCCGGCTCTCGATCCAAATCCTTACCCAGGTAAAGATATATCAGGCAACTTCATTCGGAAGCTCACGTATCCGGACACCGAGCTCGGCATCAACGTGGCGAACGTACAGGAAGCTATTTCGCGGCAGGGTGGAAACTCACTGGAAACCCGCGTATGGTGGGATGTGGAATAAGCCTCTGGTTTAAATAAGCACTTCCATTATGTATATGGCTCTGTACGTCTTGAAATGTTCACTACGCAAGCAACGTCAATATGGACAGCGCCTTTCTTTTAAATCTAAACGAACGAAACGATGAATAAAAATGACAATCGATTCATGGCTGGTCGCCGTGACTTACTGAAAACAATTGGAGCGACGTCTGCTGCCGGCGTATTGAGTCTGATTTCCGGGACAAACGCAGAAGCGCGCGACAGCAAGCCAGCCTATGCGAAAGGGTTGCCGCCCGTAAAGATAAAAAGTGTGAAGGCGATTGCCACGGCGCCACAGGGTTCCAACCTGATTGTGGTGAAAGTTGAGACATCTGAGCCTGGCCTCTATGGATTGGGTTGTGCGACATTTACGCAGCGGGCGTTTTCTGTTGTAACAGCGGTCAATACGTATCTCAACGAATTCTGCGTCGGCAAAGATGTTGACAACATCGAAGACATGTGGAATTCCGCATACGTGAGTTCGTACTGGCGTAACGGCCCTGTTCTGAATAATGCGCTTAGCGGCCTGGACGAGGCGCTGTGGGATATTAAAGGCAAGCGTGCGAACATGCCAGTGTATCAATTACTGGGTGGCAAATCACGTTTTGCCGTACCGTGTTATACACACGCAGGAGGTAACTCCCCGGAAGCGGTTGCCGAAGACGTCAAAAAAATTATGGAACGCGGATTCAAGTACATACGCATTCAACAGGGAGGCTATGGGGCAGTGGGCAGTCTCAATGAACAGCCGGATTTCAAAAAAGCCGGATATGGCTACGAAACAGACAACTACATGAATGAGCAGATGTATTTGAAGTCCGTGCCTAAAATGTTTGAAATGGTTCGCAAACAATGCGGTGATGAGATTGAATTGCTGCATGATATTCACGAGCGCGTACAACCGATGGACGCCATCAACATGATCAAGAAACTGGATGAATTTCATCCATTCTTTGTCGAGGATCCATTCTCGCCCGAAAATATGGAATGGTTCAAGCAGCTGCGGGCAAGTACCTCAGTGCCTATTGCGATGGGTGAATTGTTCAACAACATCAACGAATTTAAAATGCCGATGGTTAACCAGTGGTTCGATTTCATCAGGGTTCACGTTTCGCAGATCGGCGGAATCACGCCGGCCATGAAGATTGCGCGCCTGGGCGAATGGTTCAATATCAGAACGGCATTCCACGGACCTGGAGATGTTTCGCCCGTTGGCCACGCCGCCCACGCACATATTGATCTTGCAGTCTGGAACTTCGGTATTCAGGAGGCGGTGAGTTTCTCCGACAAAATGCTCGAAGTGTTCAGTGGATGTCCGACGATGAACAACGGTTACATGTCAGTTAATGAAGTGCCGGGACTGGGCGTAGACATCAACGAAAAAGAGGCAGCTAAGTACCCGATTTCGAGTAAATCAAACTGGCAGGTCCGCAAGCGCGATGGGACGATCATCAGACCCTGACTACCTTGGTGTGAGACCTTGTTCGAGCCTTAGCATCGACAATTTCCTACTCCATTCGCAACGACTTTATTGGATTGGCCAGTCCAGCCTTCACGGTCTTTAGCGTCATGGTGCAAAATGCTACGAACAAGGTACTCACACCTGTAAGTCCGAACACCCACCATTCTATATCGACTCTGTAAACAAAGTCTTCGAGCCATATGTTCATCACATAGTAGCCCAATGGAAAGGCGATGAAGAATGATATGACGACAAGCACCAACAAGTCCCTCGATAGAAGCGCCACGATTTCGGTCACATCGGCACCGAGTACTTTTCGTATGCCTATTTCTTTTACCCTTTGTTCCGCCGTGAACGTGACCAATCCGAAAAGGCCGAGACAAGCGACGAGGATTGTCAGGGCACCAAAAATCCGCATGATGTTTCCGGTCTTCTGTTCTGCAACATAGGTCTCAGCATACAATTCATTTAACAAGCCGAATGAGAGGGGCTCTCCGGCACCAAAAGACTTCCATTTAGTCTCGATCGTCGATAATAGATTAGGCATATCTTCCGACTTTGCGCGAATGATTAACCCACCAAAAGGATTGTTCAGCATGATGAGCGGAGCGATTGGTTCGTGGAGCGAACGAAAATGAAAGTCCTTAACTACACCAATCACGGTCAGCGTACGAGCAGCACCCTCCGGACCAACATTACCGGTTAATTGTCGGCCCACGGCCTGATCGCCGAGTTCGAAAGCTTTCACGGCAGTCTCATTGATTATAACATTAAGTGAATCATTTGCCGGTATCCCAGAAAAATTTCTTCCTGTGGTTAAACGCATGCCCATCGTGGTGATGTACTGGTCATCTACATTGAACAAAATTGTTCTTCGAATGGCTTCTTTTTGTTGACCGGGATATACACCGGTCATGCTATTATGGGTCGAGCCGGCAGGTAAATATGCAGACATGGAGAGACCAGCCACGCGCGGATCAGCAGCAAGCTGATTCTTAAAGGCATTTTCGTTATTCCCCAGGAGGTAGCTGTCGCGGAGTACAAGCAATTGATCTCGTTCGTAGCCCAGCGCCTTGTGTTGTATGTAGTCAAGCTGCTGGTCAACAATAATGATCGAAAGAATCAACGCTGCCGATATTACAAACTGGAATACTACGAGCGCACTTCGGATGGTTTTGCTTCGTGCGGTGCCCGTTATTCCATTTTTGAGCGCTGTAATAGGTCTGAGGGAAGAGAGCAGGAAGGCAGGATAGCTGCCCGCGAGGAGTGTCACTACAAGTGTGAATATGCCCAGCACTATGAGGACCTGTGGGTTAAACAAGAACATTGGATCCAGCTGTTTACCTGCGAGGCGATTAAAGACGGGCGCCGAGAGGTCGACCAACAGCACCGCCACAATCATGGCAACAGCGGTGGTAATAAACGATTCAGCAATAAACTGTTGAACCAATTGCCTGCGCTGCGAGCCCAACACTTTCCTCACACCAATTTCCTTATTTCGCCTGCTCGCCGCAGCAGTGGAAAGGTTCATAAAATTTACACAGGCGATCAGCAACATGAATATCGCCACGGCCGCGAAGATGAAGACGTCCTTAATATTTCCGCCGGCTTCCATCTCGGTTTGGCTGGTGAATTCCGAGTGCAGGTGAATGTCAGTGATCGGTTGGAAGAACAGCCCAACCTCATTTCCGTTTTGTTTGAATTTCTCGTAGGTCATCCCCATCTGTTCGACCTGGGGGCCCATATACTTTGTGACAATTGCCGGCAGCTTTGACTCCAACGTCTTATAGCTGGCGCCGTCGCGCAGCAGTAGGTAGTTAAAATAGTTGGAAGCCATCCAGTTGGTATTTTTTGCATCTTCCATTCCTTCCATGGAGGCGAACAAGTCGAAATGAAAATGGGAATTGGTGGGCACGTCTTCGATCACGCCGGTAATCTTATACTGTTCTTTCGCGTCTTTAAAATCTAGCACCTTGTTCAGGGGATCTTCGTTGCCAAAATATTTTTTGGCGTCACTTTCTGTGATAACGATACTGCCCGGATTTTTCAGCGCGATCATAGGATCGCCCTGGATAAAATGCAACGAGAAAACCCTAAAGAAATTTGGATCTACAAACGCTACCTCACTGGTTCGAAACGTTGTGTTTTCATAAGCAATCTTCGGTCTGCCCACACGGCGAATACGGGTGCCTTCCTCCACCTCCGGAAATTCAGCTTTCAGGGTGGGCGCCACAGGCGCCGGCGTGATGGCCTCTTTGATCGTCTCACCGTTTACCCTTCCCTTCAGCACCACACGGACGATTCGATCTGCGTGCTCATTGTATCGATCATAACTTAGTTCGTCCACCACGAAAAGCGAAATAACGAGGCAGGTGGCTATGCCAAGGGCGAGCCCACCAATATTAATGGCAAACAGACCCTTGTGTTTCATCTGGTTTCTCCATCCGATTTTGAAATAGCGCTTGAACATGGCAGGGCGTTGTAATTGCTTGAGATAGGTTGAGCAAATTGCCAGGCCTTATAACGATGATCGACTCGGCGGCCCAGGTGTATTAACAATGATGCCAAGTCTCTGTAGGCCATAAATTCGGTCATTTGCTGCACAGCCCAAATCAAAGTGTTCAGTTGTGGACATCACGATTTTTAAATATGGGCACGCCGGCCTTTCGTTTCTGAGTCTGTCTGAAGAAAATGAACTCAGTCTTTTCCGTACCTGTCGCACCGCGGTCATTGTGTGTTATTCCAGGGGAGGCCAGATCACAGTGCCATGATTTTGGCACCTTATTGGGTTCAATTGTCGTGACCAATTACTCGAAGCCGCGGTTGACATGTCGGGAAATGCTGGAAAACCGCTCGGACTCTTAGAAATTTTGCTCAGGCAATGTTTTGAATCGGAAAATACAAATCTATGGCCAGGATGATGATTGAAAATTTACCTATTGGCATTCTTTCAACGCTGGCTATGACCCTATTCACTGAGTCTGTATTCGCAATCATTAAGCGGCCATATCACGTTGTTAGAATCCTTGGGAATATGCTCTTATTTAACCGTGCGACCAATTTGAGATCAGTGCCCCCCAGGTCAATGGTATTGATCGCAAATTTCATTCACTATGCCATTGGAATTATATTCACCTTCGGCTTCCATGGCTTGGTGACAGGAAAGGCAGAATCTCTGCTTATTGGAAGCCTTTTTTATGGAGTACTGATTGGCGTTGTGGCGGTGATCGGTTGGCGTCTATTTTTTCATATTCATCCTGGACCTCCACCAGTCGAATTGCACGTTTACCTATTGGTAATCGCCCTGGGGCACGTTGTACTATCCCTGACGATTTATGGAATGATAAATATATGCGACGGTCGCGCTGTCTGACTGGTAATGTTCAAATTTCCCCTCGAACAAACGTGACAATAGGGTTTTGAACCTCCTCGTTCGGAAGCGGTCTTCATGCCCTGCGTATGAACAGCGTCCCGTAATATAGATATCTGCTGCACGCATGCCAGTTACTAATCCTACTTCAAGTCATCGTGTGGGCGGGGATTGACGGCGCCCAATCAAAATCTACGGGCGTCAGCGATAAATGGATTTCTTTTGGCTCACATTCGTTGCCCTATCCCAACTCAAAGCGAACACACCAAACTTAGCTTGACATAGAAGTAGCACTAATTAGTTAGGCAATACCAAAAAATAGTAAATATTCAATTTCATAAACATGCCCTACTCCACCCGTGGATAGGGATAACAAAGCGCAGAACTATTTTCTTGAATTAGCACCATAATCAATTTCCCGCCGAAAAACAGGAAGATTTCGAATCCGACCTATCGCCCATCGAACAGCGAGCGTCCCTAACAAGATCACCAAAAAAATGGGCCCGGAAACGATCAGAAAAATGACATAGAACGAATTACGATTGACCCGGATCATACAACAGTGACAGTTAACGTTAAGCGACTTAAAATGCCGCAAGTTTGAATTAAATACAAGCTTTTGTTGAATTATTTGCTCTCTCATGATCCATACTTTGCCATTCTCGAACAGCGCCATGAGTTCATGAACCCGGTACTGGATAATTTCAGTGCTAAACCACCAGGTCCGGTAGAGTGGACTGGCACTTCTACGACGCACTGCCCGTGCGGTCTGGCCGGCTATGAATCTTTGTTGGGATCAGCAGGGAAAACGACGTACCCGTATTTCTCTTCGATTCGATGTACAAAGTGCCACTGTGATTATCTATGACCTTTGTAATGATAGATAAACCAATACCTAAGCCCTCTGTGGATGGGTTAAGCTTATTCAAAAGTCCGGTTACGTATTCCTTATACTCATTTTCAAAACCTATCCCATTGTCAGATACAGTCAATCGAAGGTGCTCGACGAACAAGTATTTATTCTTTTCCATCTTGTAAATATTCTCGTCGCTTAATACCCAAGTGATGTTAATCCGCAAGGATCGAATCGGATCAGCAAATTGAACGGCATTGTCAAACAGATGGTAAAACAGCAATTCAAGTTGCGCCCGATAACCACGAATCACTGGCATTTTTTTGTAAACCAGGTCCAATTCCTGCAGGTGCCGGCCATCAATGACTCTCTTTTTTGCCGTTTCCAGAACAGCATTGAGATCTACATCCGTATCCATTTGATCAGCGTCAACCGTGAGGTATTGCTGTAATCCGGTTGTGAGTCCCCTCAACCTCGTCGAGGCGTCTTTGATCCTTGAGATGGTTGTTAAATTTTTCTCGTTAAGGGTGGCGCCCAAATCATTGATCAGTATGTCAGAAAATAGCAATATTTTACGAATCGGTTCCTGTAAATCATGTGAGACAATCTTGTTGAATTGCGTTAGATTTTTATGTTGAACCAGCTGTTTCTGATATTGTTGTTCCAATTCCAGCGTGTGTATTTCCAGCGAGTTCCTTAGTTCTTCAAGGTATTTGTTTTCCTTCAACGCCTTTTCTGCTTCACGTCTGGCAGCTAGAATTTCTTCTTCATACTTCTGGCGTTGAAATATTGCGATGAAGACGCAATGGTTGATAGCCATGCCATCCTCCACACGTCTTTCTGCGCTAGCCAATACGGGAATATTGTCTTCATTTTTTGCACGAAGTGATAAGAAAATCTCTTCGGCTTTTGCATGCAATTTCAGCAGGGGAAAAAAGTGCGTATTGTGGAAGATTCGCGTAGCCACGGTAAAAATATGCTCCACCTTTGTGCCCAGCAGTTCGGCTGTGCTATATCCAAGCCATCCTGATAAGGTTTGATTCAAATATATGATCGATCCGTCATCCTTGAATGATAAATAACCGCATGGTGCGACGTCTAGCCAGTTACTCATTCAACTTGCGACTGCTTTATCTTGAAGATATTGTCGGATGACTTCAATTGTTTCTTCAGGCTCGCTCATGTGTGGGCAATGACCCGTCGCCTTCAAAACTCTCAATGTACTGATCGGCAGATTTGCGTAAAGATAATCCCCGACCTCATACGGAGCTATAATATCATCCGAACACTGCATAATCAAGGAAGGTATGGTGACTTTAGATAGATCACGCCTGTTGTCTGAAAAGAAAGTAGCCTTGGCGAACTGCTTCGCAATTTTGGGATCAGTGGAGCAAAAACTTGCTGTCAACTCCTGACCAAGCTCCGGGCGATCAGGATTTTTCATGATCGCTGGCGCAAGGAAATTGGCCCATCCGATGTAATTTTTGTCCATCGTCTCCAAAAGCTCCTCGATATCTCTTCGTTCGAATCCGCCCTTATATCCAATGTCGTTAATGTAACACGGCGAGGGCCCAATCATTACCAGACAATCGAAGCGTCCGGGCTCCTTTATTGCAGCAAGCAAACCAATCATACTGCTAACAGAGTGTCCGATAAATATTATATTCTTAAGATCAAGTTCGTGGCAAATCTCTAATACATCTTGCGCATAGCCATTCAAGTTGGAATACCTCTCCTCGTTGTACGCACCGACGTCAGACCTTCCTGCGCCTACATAGTCAAACAAAACTATTTTATAGGCTTGTTCGAAAGCAGGAGATATAAACCGCCACATGTTTTGATCGCAGCCGAAACCGTGAGCAAACACCATTGGCGTAGAGCCATTTCCCAGTATCTTCACATTATTTCTCTTCCTTATGTCCATAGGTGGAATTAGGTCCTATACTTCCTACTAAATTAGCTATTTTGCATGAAACGTCTGAAGAAATGGTATTTCTGGTTGATGATGACGAAGATGATATTGCTTTCGTAAGAGAGGCGCTTTCTATTCACAGTTATAAGGGGCCCGTGGACACTGCCAATAATGGTCGCGTACTCTTGGAGAAATTGGTCAAACCTAAAGCGACTCCTGATGTAATTGTGATGGACTTAAATATGCCTGTTAAAAACGGATTTGAAACACTGCAGGAAATCAAGACTCATCCAACACTCAAAGATATCCCGGTCATTATATTAACAGCGTCATCCAGCAAGAATGACGAGGCACGTTGTTTTGATCTGGGATGCAGCTATTTCTATTGCAAGCCTGTCTCACTAAAGGACTATGTTCCGCTTGTGCACATGGTAAAACGAATCGTATCGAAGTCGGCACTTTAACGTTCCGCCTACTGGTCGTTCAATCGAATCACTCATTGCGTTTTTGACGTTGTCAGGTTCGAATCTACGCCTCCCTGATAGCTCTTGGATTTTTACCGCTTGCCAAGTCTTGTAGAGCCATGACTAGAGTCATTGACCGAACGCGGACGAGTTTGTTCGTATCCGAACCATAATGAATAAATCGATTGAGTTTTTAGCGCCATGTGGCCGTTTAAGTATGGCACCAATCTTGAACAGTACAATGCTCTTTATGACCATGATGAGGAACTGAGGCGCGTGTACGACACTGTGAAGACACAAAAGAAACGAGGAGCTCTCCAATCGCCCAAAACACAGACTATTTAAATACAACCTCATCACCAAAAACCACCGCCATGATCAGGAACTATTTTCTCGTAACCATACGCACCATGTTGCGTAACAAGGTTTTCTCTCTGATTACGGTATGCGGATTCGCGATCGCCATTGCTGCCGCTTTTCTATTATATCAATACGTGCAGTTCGAATCCGGATATGACGACTTTCAAAACAAACGGCTCTACCGGGTATCGCTGAAATACTTTAAAGGGGAATCGGTTAACGGTGGTAATGCATCCAATACCTCCGCCGCAGGTCCCGCGTTGAAACAGGAATTTCCTGAAGTGCTCAACTATGCAAGACTTGTAAAGTCATCCCTTTTTACGTCGTCATTGACCAAGAGCGTTACGAATGCGCTTGAATTTTCGCGCCCGTTAGAAAGCTCGCTGGTAGCTTTCAACGAAGAGTATGTCTACTTCGCCGACGCACGGTTTCTCGATATGTTTGACTTCCCTTTGTTATCGGGTAATGCCGAAACCGCATTGAAAGAACCAAACTCGATTGTTATTACAGAGTCCGTTGCCCGCAAATACTTTGGTGACGAACCAGCACTGGGAAAATCACTATCGCTTAACCGCGAAGTAAGCATGATCGTCACCGGCGTGCTGAAAAACATACCGGAAAACTCACATCTTAAATTTGACATATTACTCTCGTATTCAACTACCGGCAGCACATTTGACGGTGACAATTTTTGGGGCTGGTCCGTATTCTATACTTATCTTGAGCTTGCTCCCGGCAGTGATCCAGCTGCGTTTGACATCAAGATCAACACGTTCCTGAAGAAGCGTGCACCCGAGTTTGCGGACTACCAGGAGTATCATACGCGGTTCGCGCTTCAACCTGTCGGTGACATCCACCTACGCTCGGGGCTTAACAATGAACAATCACCGGTTAGTGATACCCGGACAACCTATTTTCTTACCCTGTTAGCAGTTCTGATTTTGTTCATCGCGTGGGTCAACTATATTAACCTTTCCACAGCTAAGGCACTGGATCGCTCAAAAGAGGTGGGACTGCGTAAAGTTGTTGGCGCAACGCGCCAACAACTGGTGCTCCAGTTTCTAATGGATGCATTGGTGGTTAACTCAATCTCTGCCCTGATAGCTGGCTGTCTGGTTACGGCATTATGGCCTGCGTTTCAGCACCTCGTTGGTAAACAGATGCCGCTGGTATTATTTTCCTCTCCAACGGTCGTGTGCGTAGTCATGCTTTCACTCATGACAGGTGTTGTGGTTATTGGTGGCTATCCGGCATTGTTGTTGTCGTCTTTCAACCCCGCCATAGTGCTCAAAGGAAAATTCCTGAAATCGTCATCGGGGGCAACGGCACGCAAGGCCATGATATCTTTCCAGTATTTTGTCGCCTTGTTGCTGATCGCCGGAACGGTGCTCTTATATCAACAGTTATCTTTTCTGCAGTCGCAGGATACCGGATACACAAAGGATGAAATCGTGGTCGTAGAGGGTCCCGCCGTGTATGACTCTGCTACCAACAGCAAGATTAATTTTCTAAAGAAATCACTGCTCGAAGCTCCTGGGATCGTAAACATGACCTCTTCGGCCAACATTCCCGGCCAACCCATCATCGAAACGACCGGCATTTCCCGTATGGGTGGTAACAACGATGAAGCGTTTGGATCTGCCATGCTTGGTGTCGATACCAGTTTCTTCAGCACCTATGGGATTCGATTGATAGAAGGAAGAAAATTTACCGACCATGAGACAATGAATTTCCGGAGGGCACCAGAAGCGGAGATGATCCGTTTAGTGGTTAACCAGGAGTTCGTGCGCCGGATGGGGCTTACTCCCCAAACGGCCTTGAACGAGAAAGTAAGGTTTTGGTGGGGACCTGATGAACGGAACGCCGAGATCATCGGAATTGTGAATGATCACCATCAGTTGTCATTGAAAGATCCATTCGAGGCCATCGCCTATATGCAACCCCAGTGGACGACCTGGAAATATTTTTCTCTCCGTATGACAAATAAAAATTCAGCGGCCAATCTCTCCCTGACACGCGACATTTTTAAAAATATTTTTCCTGACAATCCGTTTGTGAGCTATCGACTCAACGACTACTATAACCAGCAATACCAAGCCGACAAAAAGCTTGGACAACTTGTCGGAATTTTCACCGGCCTTGCGATCGTAATCACATGCCTTGGGTTAATAGGTCTCACCGTCTTTACAGTGTCACAACGCACCAAGGAGATCGGGATACGAAAAGTGCTCGGCGCACCAGTTATACGTATTTTGTATTTATTTTCCCACGACCTTATTCGCATTCTCATGGGCACATATGTTGTAGCTGTTCCCGTGATTTTTTTTGGAGGACAGCAATGGCTCAGCCAATTTGCCAATGCTGTTGGCGTTGGATGGCAGGTAGTCGGGCTGCCCGTATTGATCCTATTCGTAGTAACCTTGACCGTGGTGATCATTATCAGCCTCAGGAGGACATTGGAAAGTCCGGTTAAGGCGCTCAAATATGAGTAAATCATATTCTCCACGCCAGGCAGATCGGAAAATGTCTGCGTACCTGAGGTCCACTTTTGACCGTCGCCTTCCCATACATTGACAAAAAGCCGGTAACCATTCACAACAGCATGCGTCACGGGACGATCACTCCACGGACGTGTATTTCCAGCTTATTTAGACCTCGTTTGGTCAGAAATCGAGCACCTCACACCCCTGCTGTGCATGGTTGGTGCGGAAGAGGCCCTGCCAAATTTCCATACAAGTAATCCCACCCACTTTTGTGGTGGCTTTTCACTAAATTAGTAGGGTATGCCCTTGATCTCTTTAGAAAAATCGTGATGAAAGTAACCGGCCAGTCTGCCCTCTCCATCTTACTAAGCTCAGTCATCTGTCTGGCTTGCACAGACAGAAATCCTGGCGACAAAACTGCTGCGGCTTTAAACAAAGGCAAAATTGACTTTAACTACGATGTAAAACCGATTCTCTCGGATAAGTGCTTCGCCTGCCATGGACCGGACGTAAAAAAAAGGCAAGCCGAGTTTCGCCTGGATACAGAAGAAGGTGCCTTCAAAGCGCTTAAATCTGATGCTCATCATTTTGCTATCGTAAAGGGAAACCCTGAGGAAAGCTTCCTGGTAAAGAGAATATTTTCTGAGGATCCCTTGTTTCACATGCCACCTGCGGAATCTAATCTGGTTCTGACGGATCAGGAAAAAAACATACTTAAAAAGTGGATCGAACAAGGTGCCGAGTATAAAAAACACTGGGCATTTATCCCCCCTGTAAAACCCGAAGTGCCCGAACCAGGATCCGAATGGCCCGTCAACGACATTGATAAATTCGTGCTGGCCAAACTACAGGAAATGGATCTGGAACCTAGTCCGGCAGCAGATAAAGAGCGGTTGATCCGTCGGGTGAGTTTTGACCTTACCGGCTTGCCTCCAACGCTCAAACAAGTCGATGCATTTCTCAATGACGATTCCGCAGAAGCCTATGAAAAACTGGTCGATGAATTACTGACCTCCGATGCCTATGGCGAACGTTGGGCCGATTACTGGCTGGATGTAAGTCGTTATGGCGATTCTCATGGCTATCAGGATGACTTACCCCGGGTAATGTGGCCCTGGCGCGACTGGGTGATTCATGCCTTCAATGAAAATCTGCCCTACGATCAGTTTGTTACCTGGCAACTCGCCGGTGATCTTTTACCGGAAGCAACGCGCGAACAAATTCTGGCTACCGGTTTTAACCGAAACCATAAAATAACGCAGGAAGGCGGCGCCATTCCGGAAGAGTATCGCACAGAATATGTAGTGGATCGTACCAACACTTTTGGAAAAGCTTTTCTGGGCATCAGTGTGGAATGCAGTCGCTGCCATGATCACAAGTATGATCCGATCGCGCAAAAAGATTTCTACTCCATCTATTCATTTTTCAATCAGGCCAACGAAAAAGGCTTGATCAATTATGGGGAACTTCCAAAACCGAATATCGCTATTACGCAGAGCGACCTCGATGGTATTCTCAAGTTTATAAACAAGGAAACAATCGGCGCGAAAGATACCGTAAAAGTGATGGTCATGAGTGACGACCACCCGCGCAAAACTTTTGTGCTGGAACGGGGAGTCTACGATGCACCAACGACCGTGCAAGTCTCCTCCCGTGCACCCGCGGCCATCATGCCTTACGATAGCAGTAAATATGGGTCGAATCGCCTGGGCCTTGCAAAATGGTTGTTTGCTCCGGAGAATCCGCTCACGTCAAGGGTCATGGTAAACCGGCTGTGGCAGGAAATTTTTGGCAGGGGAATAGTGGCCACGTCAGATGATTTTGGTAATCAGGGAGCGCTGCCCACTCATCCCGAACTGTTGGATTATCTGTCAGTATCGTTCCGAACAAATGGCTGGGATATCAAGTTTCTATTGAAACTCATGGTGATGTCGTCCACCTACAGGCAATCCTCAGCTTCCGACGATAAGCTTCGGAAAATTGACCCGGATAATATTTACATGGCCCGCAGCTCCCGTTACCGCCTGAATTCAGAAATGATACGGGACAATGTTTTAGCATCAAGTGGTTTATTACACGCTGAATTAGGTGGTCCAAGCGTAAAGCCATATCAACCGGAAGGACTATGGGAAGCCATTTCAGTCGGCATTAAAGGAAGGGGTGAGTCCGAGTACATCGCTGATCAGGGTGAAAAATTATACAGGAGAAGTTTGTACACGTACTGGCGAAAAACTATTCCGCCGCCATCCATGCTGATTTTTGATTCGCCCATGAAAGAATTTTGTGAAGTACGAAGAGTTCGCACGAGCACACCACTTCAGGCCCTCAACATGTTAAATGATCCTCAGCTATTGGAGGCAGCCCGGGTGCTGGGGTCCAGACTCGTAGAAGATCAGTCGCTCACCGTTGAGAAAAAGATAGCGCTGGCATTCCGGAAAATTACCAGCCGCCAACCAGAAGGTCAGGAGATAGAAATACTGGTAAAAGGTTACCAGGAAGAATATGCCCGCTATAGTGCCAACCCCGCGGAAGCAAAGAAGTTCCTCCAGGTGGGTGCCTATCCACAAAACAATAAACTTGACCAGTTGGAGTGTGCTGCCATGATGCATGTGGTGAGCATCATATACAATTTGGACGAAGCCATCAGTAAATCTTAAATGAACATTTATGTCTAACGAATTCTTACGGCATTCTTTAAATGTAAATCGGCGAACGTTCCTCTCCGGTGCAAG